>NZ_JAKSYP010000286.1:0-35828 GCF_022829625.1 Methylobacterium sp. E-046
GCCGGGATGTTCATGCACCGGCACAGGGTGATCGCCAGATGGGCGAAGTCCCGGCACACCCCCACGCGCTGCGTGTAGCCGTCGAAAGCGGTGCGCGTGGCGTCGGCCTGCTGATAGTCGAAGCGCAGCCGGGTATGGGCGAAGTCGACGATCGCCTGGACGCGCGCCCAGCCTTCCGGAGCGCCGCCGAACAGCGACCACGCCGTCTGCGAGAGCTTGTCGGTGTCGCAGTAGCGCGAGCCCAGGAGGAAGATGAGGACGTCGTCCGGCACGTCCTGGACGGGGATCTGCCGCGCCTCCGGCGCCTGATCGTCCGGTGTCCCGTGATCGGCGATCGTGAAATCGGCCGCCATCGTGATGCGGCCGCCCGGCGCGACGATCCGGGTGCCGACGTTGCCGAACGCGTCTATATGCTGATGGGCCGGTACCGGCGGATCGAAGGTGACGACCTCCGCGGTGACCAGATCGCCCTGGCGCTCCGGACGGACGTTCAGGAGCAGGTTCATGGGCGTCGGCCCGAACGTGTCGAAGGCGATCGTGAAGCCGGTACGGACGAGCATCGTGTGGAGACCGAGAGTTGGAATCTAGGGCCACTCAAGTCGCGAAGCCCGCCGCAGTTCCGCTTAACGGTGCTATTTGGAGTCTATCAATCGCCCGAATATTCGGCAGGATTCGCCAAAGTCTGTGAGGCTGGTGCCGCTGCCGACGCATCGTTCCCGGTGAGATCTGCCCGGCGCTGCGCCATGTTGCATCGCACAGGGCAGGCTCGTATCCCTCCGGTCCCGCCCCAGGGTCGGAGACGGCCCGCCGCGAAGACCCGCTGCCAGACGATCGACGCCGATGACGCCCGACAAGCTCTCCCTGTCCAAGGACAAGATTCGCGTCCTGCTGCTCGAAGGCATCAACGACAGCGCCGTCACGCTGATGCGGGCGGCGGGCTACACGAATCTCACTCGGTTGCCGAAGGCGCTGGACCGGGAGGCTCTCCAGGAGGCTCTGCAGGGCGTGCACATGGTCGGCATCCGGTCCCGGACGCAGCTCGACGCGGCGGCGTTCGAGGCGGCGGATCGGCTCCTGGCGGTGGGTTGCTTCTCCGTGGGGACCAACCAGGTCGATCTGGCGGCCGCCCGCGACCGGGGCATCCCGGTGTTCAACGCACCCTTCTCGAACACCCGCTCGGTGGCGGAGCTGACGATCGGCGAGATCGTGATGCTGCTGCGCCGGATCGTGCCGCGCTCCGTGGGGGCCCATGCCGGACAATGGGACAAGTCCGCGGTCGGCTCCCTGGAGGTCAGGGGCAAGACGCTGGGCATCGTCGGCTACGGCAACATCGGCACGCAGCTCTCGACGCTGGCCGAGGCCATGGGCATGCGCGTGCTGTTCTACGACCACACCGACAAGCTGCGCCACGGCAACACCGAACCGACCGCCTCCCTGCACGCGCTGCTCGCCCAGAGCGACGTGGTCTCCCTCCACGTGCCGGAAACGGAGTCCACCGCCAACATGATCGGCGAGGCCGAGATCCGGGCGATGAAGCCGGGCGCCTTCCTGATCAACAATGCCCGTGGCACCGTCGTCGACCTCGATGCCCTGGCGGCAGCCCTGCGCGACGGCCATCTCAAGGGCGCGGCCGTCGACGTCTTCCCGGTCGAGCCCGGCTCCAATGCCGAGGCCTTCGTGAGCCCGCTTCAGGGCATCGAGAACGTGATCCTCACGCCGCATATCGGCGGCTCCACCGAGGAGGCGCAGGAGCGCATCGGCGCCGAGGTGGCGCGCAAGCTCGTCGACTATTCCGACATCGGCTCGACGGCCGGGGCGGTGAACTTCCCGCAGGTGCAGCTTCCGGCCCGCCCGACCGGCACGCGCTTCATCCACGTCCAGCGCAACCTGCCGGGCATGCTGGGCCGCCTGAACGACGTGTTCTCCCGGGGCCAGGTCAACATCGCGGCGCAGTTCTATCAGACCGACGGCGAGGTCGGGTACGTGGTGTTGGAGACCGACGCCACCGACGCGGATGCCGAGGCGCTGCTCACGGAAATCCGGGCGATCCCCGGCACCATCCGTGCCCGGCTGCTCTACGAGCGGCGCTGAGCGCCGGTTCGGCTCCGACCTCTCGGAACCGGCCCGCATTTCGAACGCTGTGGCCGTGTTCGACTTGCGCGCCTTCGCGGACCGCTGTTCAAGTCAACGGCGGCCTGTACAGGTCAATCGGCCGGGTGTCGGAGGTTTTACAGTGACGAAGCGTATCGGGCGCGCATGGGCCGGCCTCGTGCTGGGCATGGTCGGGGCGGTTACGGCCGTTTCCGACGCCTCGGCGGATTGCCTGCGCCGGGTCTATAACCGGTCCGGCCTCGTGGTGGTCGCCCGTCAGGACGGTGGACGGCCCGCGACGCTGCTGCCGGGCCAGTCCCTGTCGATGCGCCTGTCGCGGCCGGGCCAGATCGACGTGTCCGCCTATTGCGGCATCCCGGGCGCGGGCGGCGCTCCGGTGCTGCAGAGAACCTTCGACTACGAGGCGGTGCTCGACCGGTGCTTCGTGCGCTTCGGCAGCAACCTGTTCGTCCCGCAGCTCGGACGCGGCTTCTTCGGGACGCAGGAGACCGCACCGTTCACGGTGAACAACCCGCGGCAGGGCGACATCATCCTCGGACCGGCGGCGCAGCCGGCCTGTCCGATGCCCGGTGCCGTCCTGAACCGGCGCGGCTGATCGTCAGAGATAATGTCGGAAGACGACGCGGCCGTCTTCCGCAGTGCCGGGCGGCGGCGTCGCCGGTCCGATGAGAGGGCTTGCGAGTCGCAAGGCCACCAAGCCGAGAGCCGCGAGCGCCGGGGCGATGAACCGGAACGGCCGAACAATCATGGACGCCTCCGCCGCAGCGGGGCCGAAGCAGGAAGCGCCCTGCGAGCAACCCGGCCCTGCACCGGACACATCGCACGCCACCGACAGCTCGGCGGTGCCGAAGCGCACATCGGTAACGTTAAGCCCGATGCGGTCGCGCTTCAGCGGCGTAATCGGCCCGCCTCCCGTGACGGTCTGACCACAGCGTGCGGAACGTCGCTGGCATGTGCGCCGATGCGCTCCTATGCTGCCTCGCGCGGAGGGGCGGCATCGGCGCCTCCTCGGCGGAAACGAATGCGTGAACGAGGACGCGCGTATGCTCAGCCAAACAGGCAACTCGATCCTTCGCGAGGATCTTGGCGTCGAGGAGACCATCGAGTCTGACAACATCGTCCGCTGGGACGGCGAGAGGCTGTACGTGGAGCAGGACGTCTTTCACAACGGCCAGCTGGTTCACCGCAAGTACCGCCGCACCGTCACCGAACCCGTCGCCCGGGTCCTCTGGACGATCATCAACCGCGCCAAGCAGTAGTTCGCGAGGCACGATCGCCCTCCCATTGGTACCCGGCACCACGTGCAGGCGCCGGACGGATCGAGGAAGAGCAGATCCGACCGGGATCCGGGTTTGCAGAGGACGCAAAGCGACGGGCCTGAGACCCGGTGCCGATGGACGGACCGGGTTTCCGGGCTGAGCCGGTCCCGTCGGCGAAGGGGCCGGCCTTTGGTTCGAGCCTGCCGCGCCGCCCTCACATCCAGTATGGGCCGATCCCGCGATCCCTGCTGTTCGAGGCCGTCGCGGCGTTCAAGCGCTCGAATATGCACCGCGGGAGCTGGGCCCTCATCGTATGCGATCCGCGGATCGCGCTGCCCTCGGCGCTGGCCGCACGCGTCGCGCCGCTCTGCGGGGGCGCGTTCTGAGCGGCGAATCGATCTGGGATGCCGGCTCGCTCATGGGGCCCGGATAGGATCCTGATCAGCGTGAGCCACCCCTCGTGGGCGGCCCGACGCGAGATCCGAGCGCGAGGCGCAAGACGGGCTCGGCCACCACGCCGGCCGCGTCCGGTCGACCCTCGGCCCTGTCGCCGGGATGCCGGTTCGGGGCATGGTGGTGCTCCGTGACATCACCAGCACGGACCGGACCGGGCGCGTGGCTCTCACCAGAGGCGCCGTTCCGAGACTCGGGTCCGGTGACGCATACGCTCCGCTCGTCACGGCGCGGATCTCTAGCAAGCTGGGTCGACCGCAGTCGCGTACGCCGCTGGCCGTGCGCGAACCACCCTCGCAATCCGCTCCATCGCCGGACCGGTGGCGCGCGGTCACAGAGGAAGCCGACCCCCCGACTTCGGCACCGCTCCCGGCCCCGACCGTCCGGCAGAGGCCCTGCGTCCGAACGCGGCGGCTCGAACCTCCAGGCAGAGGCCGCCGACACCGGGATCGCGGGCGCGCCCGCTATGCGGCGACGGCGGTCGGTGCTTCGACGAGGGTAAGGTGCGCTGCCGGCGCCACGTCCAAGCGGTCATGCGCGTTGTTGAAGGCCGCGCGTATCGTGGCACTCGCATCCTCGACGGCGACGAGAACCGCGAGCTTCTGGGTGGCGGCGCGATCCGCGAGGCTGCGAGCGGCCGCGACCAGGGAATGCTCCAAGGTCAGGAACTCACCCTCCGCATCCCTCCCGCTGTCGCGCGCGACCGTCGCGAGTCGGTCCAGCACGGCTTCCAGGGCATGGCGCAGGACAAGCGTCCGCACGCGCTCCTGAAGGAGCGCCCTCTCATCGATCTTCATCGGAATCGGTCCGGGTTCGGGAACACGGCCAAGCTCTCACATTTCGGCGGATTGTGCAGCCACCTTTTTGCAACAGCTTAATACAGTCTCGCCGCGCTGCGGCAGCGGACTGTCCACGGCGCATTAGTCAAGTCATGCTCATGTATTCTACGGATTTTTACCGAAGATCAAGCATTTAACAGACTTGAAAGCGCGATCTTCGAAATCGAATCGTGGCTTTCGACGCCGTCAAAACACGCTTCTGCTCCGAGCCTGCCGGGACGGCCGGATGCCGAGGCGGGCGCGACCGGAAGGAGTGCTGAGCCCACCGAAGGATCGGACGATCGGCGAGCCGTGCCTTCAAGGCGCGGCTCCTCGAAGGGGATCGGGCTGGGGCCGGTGCGGTCAGTACGGCGTCCCGCGCTGCCGTCGTTCGCGCAATGCCTCGGCGTACCATTCCAACTCATCGAGGAAGCGTCCCGCGGCCGCCTCCAGCCACGGCTCCGCTGGCGCTCCCTCGGCATCGATGGCCTTCTGGAGACGCGGGATCGGCAGGAGCGAAGGGATGCTGGGCATGCCCATCTCGGCGAGCATCGCGCGAAGCGGCATGGCTGCACGGACGCCTCCGAACTGACCGGCCGAGTAGCAGCAGATTGCAGACGGCCGCCAGTAATACTCTTCCAGGAAGTGATCGAGCGTGTTGGACAGTGCGGGCGGAACGCCGTGATTGTACTCGGCCGAGATCACGAGGAACGCGTCGGACCGGCGATAGAGGTCCGACAGCCGTTGCAGGGGTTCCGGCGCGGTTCCGGCGGGATATTCCTTGTACATCCGGTCGAGCAACGGAAGATTCAGCTCGGCCGGGTCCACTAGGGGGGCCGCATGGCCGCGCGCCTGCAGCCGGGCCGTCAGGAACTGCGCCGCCCGGATGCCGATCCGGTCGGTTCGAACGCTGCCGAGGATGACGGGCACGGTGAGGGACATGGTGGCCTCCGGTCGCCGCGATCATGCCTGAGCGGCGCTCCCCGCTCCAGCCCTGCCCCGTATCCGCGCCGGTCAGGCCTTCGACGAGGTCGTCAGCGCGGCGGCCGCGATGCCGACCGGGCCGCCGGTCGCGTAGGCGGCAATCGCCTTGGTGACCTGTTGCAGGAACGATTGCAGGCCGTCGCCGGTGTCTGTCGCGGTGGCCGAGCCGGTGCCGGACGTGGCTGCGGCGTCCGTGGTGCCGCTGGATTGGCCGGCCTGCGCCGCCTCCGCGGCGTCGGACGCCCGCAGATGGGCGTGGCGCCTGCGATGATGGGCCGGGGCTGCGCCGTCCGTACCCTGGCTCTCATCGGACCCCGCACCGATCTTCATCGTGTCGGCCGTGCTCGACGCGTCCGCCGGGGTCGTGACGCCATTCTGCAGGCCGAGCTGACTGAAATCAGATTGGAGTTGCAGGAGCGAGGCCATGAGATCGTTCGACATGGCCGGAGCGGACGCGACGGTACTCGTCTGGGACGCGCTGCCGCCCTGCGCCGCGCTCGCGCCCTGGCTCGCCGCGGTGTAGGCGCTGGCGTCGAGCGCCTGCGTTCCGCCGGTGCGCGCCAAGCGCAGGGCACTGGCGAGGTCCCGCTGAAGGGATGTGCCCGATACCGCGTTCACCGACATGACAAGTCCTCGCGACCACTTGTGGCGAGAACAGGCACGGCGCGTTCCAGGTTTTCCGCAATGATTTCAAGGACTGGACCGCGTATGCCACCGGCAGGATCGACCGGGCGGCAGGAATTGCCGGGCCATCTCATCCGGTCGCCGTCGTCCGGATCACCGCCGTGCCGGCAATCCGTGCCTCACGAGGACGGCCGTGAGCGCGACCACGCTCGGCAGCGCGCAGGACAGGAACAGCACTGACGCCCGCACCGAACACCGGGGCGGGCGCGAGCGGCAGGCCGAGGCCGGCCGGCATCACCGGACGGGAGCCTTCCGCCGATTCCGGGCGATGCGCGTTCGCCGAACCGCGGGCGGACGCCGATCCTGCAGCGATGCGTCCTGCAGCAGCGCCGCCGGACCGACGATGCTGTCGGCCCCTACCCCATCACGGGCTCGCCGGATCCGCATGGCGGACTTCCGCACGAGGTTGCCCGCGTGGCGCCTCAGGACCGCACGGGCCATGCGCCGAGCCGGCCCGAACGGTGTGGGGATCAGATGACCGGCTTGGCGCCGGTCAGGCAGCCGAAGCTCCCGGAGCGGGCGTCACCCTGACTCGGGTGCGGATCCATGTCGACCTGCCGATCCGGCGGGGTGAGCGGACGTGCCGGTCGGGGAGCATATTCGGGACGCCCGTCATGGTGGCGCTCCTTCTGAGCTCGCGCCGGTGGCGACATTTCGCGGGAAGCATGACCCGCGTCGCGTCGGTTTGCACCACAGGCCGTCCCACGTCGAACGCGGATATGAGCCCTGTTCAGACAGCCCGACCGCCGCGACATTGCCTCGCCACCGTCAACCCGGTCCATGAAGAGGCTGCGTCTTTGCGTGATAAATTGTAATGGAAGTGCCGGGATCCATCCTGTCCTCGCGGAAACACAGGTCGATCTTTCCCTTTGCTGTTGCGGATAGCCTGCGAGCAACGGTTGAGCTTGGCCGGATGGGCCTCGCCCGGAACGATGCGGGCCACCCCGGGTTTGCAACACATTCGGCAACGACGGGGTACACATGACCACGAAGCCACCGCCCGTTCCTCCCGCGAACCGTTCCAACAAGGGGCCGGGCAGCGCCACCGAGGCGCCACTCTCCCAGGGGCATGCCGGCTCCCCGGCGAAGGACCCCGACAAGGTCGGGCAGACCGGGAACGCGAAGGTGAACACCACCAATCAGGGCCATCAGCAGGATCGCTGACGGCGGACGGCGCGGCAGCCGCAGGCCGCTGCGCCCGGAAGAGAAGCTGATCCGCATCGGAGGACGAAGATGGCGAATGCAAGTCGGCACAAGGTCGGCCCGGGCGCCCAGGGCAAAGGCGACGGGTCCGGGGCCATGTCGGAGCTGCCGGAGGGCGTGCTGCCGGAGAACATGGTTCTGAGCAATCGCGACAAGTCACGCCACAGCGACGAGCGCGGGCTCGACAGCAAGAACGTTCAGACCGAGCAGTATCAGGATCACGCGGGCAATCGGCAGGTCGCCGCCGAGGATGTCCTGGACGCGACCGGCAATACCACCGGGCTCGCCAATCCGCAGACCGACGAGTCCGGCGATCAGAGCAGCCTCAGGAAGCAGCAGGACGCCTGAGGCCCGGATGGGGCGCTCAAGGCGCTGCGGGACCAAGACCCGGGGCGGCGTGAGTCGTTCCCCGCCCGCGGTGCCGCTCCCGGGGTTCCCTCTGCAAACCGCCTCCGGTCGCGCAGTTCTGGGTCAGGGGCCGAGGTCGCGGATCGGTGAGGAAGATCGCGACTTCGGTGGGAGCCCGCCGGATCGTCCTGGTCTGAAGCGGATGCCCGGCATTGTCGTTTGATGGGGCGACGACCCTCTCCGGGCCGCTTCATGCGCCTGTCGCACATCGTTCCCGGGGCGGCTCGGCCCGATCGAGGTCTCCGCCTACCCCGGCTGAGTTGACCGTGCGCTCGGTTCATCGACGTCACGCAGCGGCTCACCGCCCGGATCGGCATCCGCGTGGCGCGGCGTGGCGAGCCGCTCGCGCCGGCGCACCACCCGCGCCGCCTGACGCAGCGTGACCTCGCTCCGTGGATAGGCCGCCTTCACCGCCTCGAAGGCAGCGAGCGCGCCGTCGAGGGGGTAGATCACCCCGAGTCGCATCTCGACCCGTCCGCGCTCGTCCCAGACCTCGATCGCAAACGGCGTGCCGGGCGGCACCGGCGCCTCCAGGCTGGCTGCCCTGGGCAGTCGCAGCGTCGCGAGGCACTGGCTCTCGTACTTGCGCGCGGCCTTCGCGCCGGGGTCCCGTTGGCGGCGGCAGGAAGCGGTGAGCGTCCGCAGGACGTCGAGGATCGGGATCTCCGGGCCGAAGCGCTGCATCAGCCCGTCCAGGCGGTAGCTGCCGTGGCGGCGGCAGGGGGCGCAATCGATCGCCAGCCGGTCGCCGGCGATATCGCCGAGTTTCTGCGCCATCGCTCAGCCGTTTGAACGGCCGCGCGCGTAGCCCCGGGAGATCAGGCGCCCCTGCCGTTCGGCGTGCGCCTGCGCGGCATCGAGGTCGCTGAGCGCGTCCGCGATCGCACGCACCAGGGCGGTCCAGCCGTCGCGGTGCGCGGCGCGATAATAATGCAACGCGATGGCCTCGGCCTCGGTCAGGCCGATATCCGCAGGTGGTTCGTAGGGGTGAGCATGCATCGCGGTTCGCATCCCTGCTGGAACAGATGCAGAACAAAGCGCGGGAACGGCCGCGGTTCAATGGCCGGATCGCGCGGCTCGACGATCGCGGTGGAGCGCTGTGGACAGGTCCGGGATTCCGCAACGCCGACGTGGTTTTACCGCTCCCACTGCATGGAAAGCAGAGATCGTGTCGCCGACGGCGGGGGCAGCGCTTGGCTCGGGGCGCTCGGATGCAGGTCTACCTGAAGGCGGCGCTGCTCTGGTGGCGTATTTCAGAGCTGCCCTCCAGCGGGACGTCGTGGAAGGTGACCGGGCCGCCCAGGGGATGGAGGGTGACGCTGATGTCGCCGGCGACCGAGGCCGGCACGCTCACCACCCCGCCGCGGCCACGGCCGTGCGCACCGTTGACCAGCACCCGCGCCGGCCCGCCGCGGCCGGGCCAGTCGATCCTCACCTCCACGGATCCGCTCAGGTCGCCGAACGAGGTCACCAGGGCCGCGCCGGTGACCGCGGCGCCGCGCCCGCGGATCGTCTGCCGCAGGTAGCCCCCGCCAGCGTGACCGTGCCGTCCGCGGCCCGGCCGATCCGCGTGGCGCCGTCCAGGGAGATCCAGCCGTCGTAGGTACCGGTGCCGGCCGCCGCCGGGCCGCCCGGGAAGCCCCGCGTGTCGAGCGCCAGGTCGGCGTTGTAGAGCAGGTTGACGAAGGGCCCGCCGGCAAAGCGCGTCGCGTCGGCCGAGGCCGACAGCCAGCCGTCCCGCACGGTCTGCCCGAACGGCGTCCAGCTGCCGTCCCGGCGCCGGAGGCTGTTCGGATCGTGGACGCCCAGGCCCGGGATGTAGGCGGAGCCGGAGAAGACCGTCACGCCCGAGAACGCCGTCTCCCGGGACAGGCGCCGCGCCCAGGCCAGGAGGTCGGCCGTCCAGCCGTACGCGGTGGCCAGGGTCGCCGCCGGCGCGGCCGGGTAGCGCGCCGGGTCGGCCCGGGGATCGAGGGCGGGGTCGCGCACGCTCCCGTCGTTGGTCAGCCCGACCTCGTCGAGGAACAGGGCGTGCGTGCCGATCGCGTCGATCCAGGCCCGCTGCAGCCCGGGCAGGCGCGCGCCGAACGTGGCCTCGCCGATCCGGTAGGTGTGGACGCCCAGGATCAGGTTGGGGTCCGTCGCGAAGGCCGTGGCGTTGGCCAGGGTCGCCGCCACGGTGTCGACCGCCTCGCCGTAGTTCGGCGCATTCAGCACCACCGGGCCGGTGAACCGGGTTCCGGCGGGCTGGCCGGTGACGTCGCCGCGGACCGCCTGGAGGTACTGGGTCTGCCGGGCGGTCCAGGTCGCCGCGTCCGTGCAGGACGGGCCCCCGGCCGAGCAGCCGGGCTCGTTGCCGGTGTTGATCCAGACGTTGCGGGACCGCCAGTACCGGTCGCGGAGCTGGCCGAGGAAGGCGGCGTTCAGCTCGGCGGGCGCCCGGTCGTTGGCCACCTGCCATTGGACGACGAGGCCGAGGCGGTTCGCCTCGGCGACGATCAGGTCGAGCATGTCCCAGTGGGCCGGGTAGCCGTTGGCGGCGCCGGTGTAGGCCACCGCCGGCTCGACGGCGACGCGCAGGAGGTTGACGCCGGCCGCGGCCCAGTCGGCGATGCGGGCGCGCATGTCGGACCCGTCGGGCGCCCCCCAGACCGAGGGCTCGAAGCCCGATTGCGAGCTGCCGCCGCCGGTGACCGCCACGCCCGGCACGGCGCGGAAGCGGTAATCCGCCCGGGTTTCCAGGGACACGAACAGGTAGTCGAGGAAGGTGACGCCGCGGACGACGAAGCGCCGGCCGTCCGGCCCCCGGATCGTGCGGTCGGGCTGGACCTGGTAGCCGGCGCCGGTGGCGCGCAGGAGCGGCGGCCCAACCGCGGCGAGCCGGCTGAGGGTCGGATCGAGGGGCTGCCGCGCCGCCAGGGCCTGGGCGAGGCCCGCGGTGGTGCCGTCCGGCAGGGTCACGGTGAACAGCGAGCCGTCGCCGGTCGAGCCGGGTCCGTGGATCGCGAGCCGCCGCGTCTCGAGGGTGCGGACATCGGCGTCGGGGTAGCGCGGGGCGCGGGCGGCGTCCCAGGCCGCGGCCGGGCTCGGCGGCATCCCGGCGAGGGTCGCCAGCAGCAGGGCGCGGAGCAGCGGGGCGATCGGGCGGTGGAGCATCTCTCGGATCCTCGGGGCGGTGTCAGGCGGCGTCGGCGGCTGAGGCGGCGGGAAACGGCGCGGCCGTCAGGACGAGAACGTCACCGGACGCCCAGGGTGCGCCGGACCGTAGTCCCGGCCGGTGCGACGGTGGAGGCCGACGCCACCCGGACGACCAGGCTGTCCAGCATTTCCAAGATCTCTTCGGCGGCCGGGACCGCCCTGTCGAGGGTCCTGGACAGGGGTCAACGACGACCTCACCGCGTCGGCCCCTGCGGCGCCACATGGTCTGCCGGGCCTCCATCGGCGACGACGCTCACGCCGGGCCGATGCGCAGGGCGCAGCCGCGAGGGGTGCAACGGAGGCGGAGCTGAAAGCGTGGTCGGATGGGCCGAGGGGAGCCGCGGGAGCGCGACCTACGTGCGCGGTGCGGCCCGTACTGGGCGCATCGCCGATCGCGAGCGGAGAGGATGGTCCCGTATCTCGGCACCCCGTGGGGGGCCAGACCCATGGAGCCATTCGCTACAGGAGGGTGCTGAAGTGGTGGCTCCCCGAGCAGGACTCGAACCTGCGACAAGGCGATTAACAGTCGCCTGCTCTACCAACTGAGCTATCGGGGATCACGGCCGCGTCTCTACACAGCGGTTCCGCGGGACGCAAGTGCCTCGACGGTCAATCCTGGGCCTGGCGAGCCGCAAACGGCCAAGACTCGTCGCGCGGCGTGCCGCATGTCCGCGAGCGTGGCCCGGCAGCAACAGTCGTTTCATCCGCGGCCCCGCCCTGCATCCCGTATCAAGCGGTCGAAATCCGCTTTTCGGGGTCACTCCGGCGTCATGCCGCCGCTCTAGAGCGCTTGCCACGCCGTACTGAACGATCAAGCCAACCGCGATCATGCCGACCCATCGGTGTCTCGATCCGCAGGACCCCTATGCCGAGCGCGAAGTCCGCGTCGCCTTCGAATGGGTCGCCGGTCAACCGCGCCTGCTCACCGCCCTCGATGAGCAGGAGACCGACATTCTGCCCGATCTGATCGAGGCGCAGCGCGACGACCTGCGGCGCGAGATCGTCGCCACGCCCCGGTCCGAATTCGACGGCGTTCGCGCGGCCACGACCAGAGGTCCTCCAGCGACCGCGTGCTGACATGCAGGACGGGCATGCACGACCCCTACCGCGTCGATGCGCCGGGGCCGGGATTCGGCTGAGCCGATGGCAGGCTGTGATCCTTCAGGGCCGGGCATCGACTTGTTTCGCGGATGAGCATGTCGATCCTGCAGTCAACATTATCCAACATATCGAACAACAAAAATTCGCGCATATATATGTGTATCAAAGCCTATTTTGTAAATTGAAAACTGATGACGATGTCGCAATAAAATATGGATCTTTGCCGGCTATACTTGGATGTTTTCCCGAAAATGTTAATGTATGATTTACGCGGTGCGGCGCGACCGTGGGCATGGCATCTCCTTCATGCGCGTTTCTATCGGCTTCAAGCTTTCGGCGGTCATCGGCCTTTTGACCTCCGTGGCAATCGGCATCTCGATCTTCGCCGTACGCGAGACCCAATGGGAGCAGGAGCGTGCGGTCGCCACGGACAGGATCTGGAATGCCGGGTTGCAGGCCGGTGCTCTGGGTCAGGCGATCGAGCACGCCGTGGTCCAGGCGACGGCGCTCTACGTGGCCGACGACAGGGCGGAGGCCCGATCGCGCCTGTCCGCGCTCCACGAGGCCCTGACGACGGTCGAGCAGGCGCGGGCTCCGTTCCTCGACGCGATGGCAGACCAGCTCTCCGAAGACCGGCGACGGCGGTTCGATCTCTTCGTGAAGGAGTTCGTCGCCTATCAGAACGACACGGCCGAGCTGGGCTTGACGGTCTCGCCCAAGGCCGCCCTCATCCAGGCCACCGATGACGCGACGGTGCGGAACCGCGAACACATGGTCGCCGAGATCGGTGCCCTGGGTCGCGAGGTCCTGAATCGCCTGAACGCGCGGCGTGCCGCCGACGCCGCGGACCGCCGGCGGGCACGGATCACGCTGATCGTCGGGCCGGCCGTGGCGCTCACCCTGGGCCTGATCGCCGCGATCGCGATCATCTTCACACAGGTTCGGCAGCCGCTGGATCGTTTGAAGGTCAGCATGACGTCCCTCGCCGCCAGTGACCTCGGACGGACGATCCCGTTCACGCATCGCCGCGACGAGATCGGCGAGATGGCCGCCGCCATCGCGGCCTTCCAGGCGGCGCTGATCGAGAAGCGGGACCTCGACGCCCAGGCTCAGGCCCGCCGGGGCCGCGACCGCATCCGGTCCGAGATGCTGGCCGCAGCGACCGGTGCGTTCGAGAGCGAGACGCACCGCGCCGTCGCCGATCTCGCCGGCTCGGCCGAGGCGATGCAGTCTGCGGCCGACACGCTCTCGGGCAATGCCGGCGCCATGGTGGCCGAGGCCTCCGTCGTGGCGGGGGCATCCGACCAGACGGCCGGGATGGTCGACAGTATTGCCAGCGCGGCCGAGCAACTCTCTGCGTCGGCCCGGGAGATCGAGGCGCGGGTTCGTTACACCAGCGAGATCGCATCCTCCGCCCTAGCCGACACCCGCGGCCTGGAGGAAACCGTGATAAGCCTGTCGCGGGCGGCGGCGGAGATCGGGACGGTCGTCACGCTGATCCGCGACGTCGCCGAACAGACCAATCTGCTGGCGCTCAACGCCACGATCGAGGCTGCCCGGGCCGGTGCCGCCGGCCGCGGCTTCGCCGTGGTGGCCTCCGAGGTCAAGGCGCTGGCGGGCCAGACGGCGCTCGCCACGGACCGCATCACCGGGCAGGTCGGATCGATCCAGAGCGCCGCGGACCGGACGGCCGGTGCCATCGCGGCGATCGGGCAGACGATCGCCCGGATGAGCCTCATCGCTTCGGAGGTGGCCCATGCCACCGATCAGCAGGGGCATGCCAGCCAGGACATCGCGCGGGCCATCTTCGATGCCGCCGCCGACGCGCGAAAGGTCTCCGAGAGCATCGCGGGCGTCCGGGCCGCGGCGGCGTCCAACGATGCGCAGGCCGGGCAGGTGCGGAGCAGCGCCGCTCGGGTGAACGCCGGCACGCACAGTCTGCAACTGGCGATCGAGACGTTTCTGGCGCAGGTCCACCGAGCCTGAGCCTGGGCGGCACGGAGGCCGGCGCACGGCGCCGGACACATCTGCACCTTCGAAGGAAAAATTGGAGGCCTCGCCCGGAATCGAACCGGGGTGCAAGGATTTGCAGTCCTCTGCGTAACCACTCCGCCACGAGGCCTTCTGGAACGACGCCGCAGCGCCGCACGGAGCCTGACGGTCAGCCCCGGGTGCGCGTCTCTAGCAGAGGTCGGCGCCCGCAGGCAACGGTTCCCGCGCGGCGGATCCGTACTTCTCCTCAGCTCTGCCAGACGCGGGGCATCGGCAGGCCGCGATAGCCGGCGACGAAGCCCGCGATGAACTCGCGCAAGGGTCCGACGCCCTCCGCGAGGGCGCGGATCACGAGGTTCCCGTTCCAGGCGCTCGCCGCGGCTTCGATGCCGGTCCTATCCCATGCTGCGAGGCGCGTGCGCGCCTCGTCCAGCCGCGTCTCGGCGCTGTCCGAGACGTCGAGGAGCGTCGCGCAGGCGCGCGCACCGCCCCCAATCGCCGGGCGCGCCAGGAGGTCGCTGATCGGTCCCTCCAGCACAAAGCTGTCGGCGTAGACGAGCCGACCGTGCCGGCGCACCCGCCACGTATCGGCGAGCAGCCCCGCCGTGATCCGCTCGCCCCGGGCGGCGCGACCGAACGCGACGATCTCGACCGCGAGCAGTGCGGCGCCCGGGTCGAGATCGGCTTCGAAGCGGCGTCGGACGCGGGCGCGATCGAACAGGATCGTCTCCTGCGGCAGCCAGGCGAGCCGGGCGCCCGCCCCCAGGACCAGGCGATTCTCGATCCGGCTCACGGGGCCGTCCGACCGGTAGATCTTCTCGGCCGCTGTCGTAGTCAGCACGAGGTCGGCCGCCGGATCGAGGGTCAGATCGATTGTGAACGTGTCGCCGCAGGCCACCCCGCCAGCCGTGTTCACCAGCACGGCCTCGAGCGTCCCCTCCCCCCGCGGGAAGCGCAACCGCGACGGGCCCGATTCCGAGAGGTCGAGGAGCCGCGTCGATCCGCCGGCGCCGACCGGCCCCGCCCGCAGCCCGACATGGCCCGCCGAGCGCTGACGCGTCGGCGCGTTCTCGCTCGGCGGGAACGGCTCCCGAGCGTCGGGCACGCGGCCGTGCATCAGCTCTGCTCGGTATGGACGGCCTCGATCGGCGATGTCGGCCGATCGAGGATGCGCCGGCCGAACAGGCTCGCGACGAGTTCGACCAGCACCCGGGCACTGCGCCCGCGCTCGTCGAGGAAGGGATTCAACTCGACCACGTCGAGGGAGCGCACGAGGCCGGAATCGTGGAGCATCTCCATGATCAGGTGTGCTTCGCGGAAGGTCGCGCCGCCCGGCACCGTGGTGCCGACCCCGGGGGCGATGGACGGATCCAGGAAATCGATGTCGAGGCTGACGTGCAGGTGCGCGCCCTCGGCGGCCACACGGTCGAGCACGCGCCGCAGAGGCGCTACGACGCCGAACTCGTCGATCGTGCGCATGTCGGTGACCCCGACCTGCCGGGCCGTGACGATGGCACGCTCGCCGGAATCGATGGATCGCAGGCCGAACAGGTGGACGCTGGTCGGCGGCAGCGGCGGCGGGGCAGGTTCGGTGAAGAGTGGCGGGAAGCCCGCTTCCCCGCACAGGGCGGCCAGCGGCATGCCGTGGACGTTGCCGGAGGGCGAGGTCTCCGGCGTGTTGAAATCGGCGTGGGCGTCGAGCCAGAGCACGAAGAGCTTTCGGCCCCGCCGCGCGCAGTCGCGCATGACGCCGTCGATCGATCCGAGGGAGAGGCTGTGGTCGCCGCCGGCCGCGAGCGGGATCGCGCCTGAGCCGAGCGCCTCCTCGACGGCAAGCGACAGGGCGCGAGTCCAGCCCGCGACGGCCTCGAGGCCGCGCGCGCCGGCTGGGCCATCGGGCGCGACGTCGCCCCGGTCGGTCACCGTATGGCCGAGATCGGAGAGGGCACGGACCAGACCGGCGGTGCGCAGGGCCGCGGGTCCCATCAGGGCGCCAGGCTCGCTGGTACCGACCTCGATCGGTGCGCCGATCAGCGCGATGCTGTGCCGTTCGTCCGGGTTGGCGCCGCTCGTCATCACGTCTTCCTCGGGCCGATCGGCGCCGCCATGCGCCGCCACTGCTCTAGCAGGGCCCGGGCCGCCCTTCGACGACGCTGCGGCAGTTTCGCGGATTCCCATGCGGGATCGCGCACCCGGCTCGGCGGGACGCGCGGCGCAGGGAGGGCGTCAGGCGGCCTCGGCCGGGAGCGGTGCGACCTTCAGCGGTCCACGGCCCGTGAGGGCTTTGGCGGCCAACGGAAGTTCGATCGCGGCGCAGAGGCCCCCCTCGCGGCAGTTCTCCAGCGTCAGCCGCCCATGATGGGCCTCGATGATGGCCTGAACGATCGAGAGGCCGAGGCCGAAGCCGCTCGCCTCGTTGAGATTGCGGGCCCGGTCGCCGCGCACGAAGGGTTGCAGCATCGCCTCGCGCTCGGCGTCGGGGATGCCCGGACCGGCATCGAGCACGCAGACCCGGATTCCCCGCTCGGAGGGTTCCATCCGGACATCCGCGCGGCCGCCATACTTCACGGCATTGTCCACGAGGTTCGTCACCGCACGCTGCAGCTCCTCGGTGCGGCCCTGGACGAGCACGTGGCGGCTGCGGCTGACGCTCACCGGCGCGCCGACATCCGAGAAGTCGTCGCAGACCGTTTGCACCACCGAGGCGAGATCCACGAGGCTGTGACTGTTCGTGTCCCGCGCCTGTCCGTCGCGCACGAAGGAAAGCGCGGCCTCGACGAGCCCGTTCATCTGGTCGAGGTCTCGGAGCGTTGCGGCCCGGGCAGCGTCGTCCTCGATGAATTCGGCCCGCAGACGCAGCCGGGTGATCGGCGTGCGCAGGTCGTGGCTGATCGCGGCGAGCATCTGCGTGCGGTCGTCGATCAGCCGGCGCACCCGCGATCGCATCCGGTCGAGGGCGCGCGAGACGGCCAGCACCTCGCGCGGTCCAGCCTCCGGCAGCGCGACGTGATCGTCCCGCGCGCCGAAGGCCTCGGCGGCGGCGGCGAGCCGCTTGAGGGGTGCCGTGAGGGCGCGGGTCGCCCAGACGCTGAGCAGCGCCAAAGTCAGCGCCAGGAACACGACCGTGAAGATCAGCGCCCCGTGCTTGGGACCGCGCAGCGGATCGTTCGGCAGCGTCGCCTGGAGCGTTGCCCCGGCCGGCGTGCTGATGCCGACATGAAGCCGCCCCGCCGCCCGCTCCGGATCACCGTCCGACAGGTCCGTGATCGTCACGGCTCGGCCGGCACCGTTGCGCAGGCGGCGGATCACCGGAAGGTCGGGGACCGGCTGAGCACCGGTCGGCACCGTCCCGTCCCAGGCCTCGACGTGGATGAGCGGCAGGCTGCGTCCGCTGAGGAGCAGCGCGGGCCGAGCCGCCGGATCGGCCGCATCGAGGAGTCGGACCAGCGTGCCCAGGCGGCTCGCCGCCACGCCCGGCAACTCGTCGGGATTCTGCGACTCATGGAGGAGCAGGAAGGCGACGGTCGCCACGACGTGCGCCAGCGCGATTCCCGCTACGACGAGCAGCGCGATCTGACCCGCGATCGTCGTCGGCCGGATGCGGGTCTGGAGGCGCCGCAGCCCGTTCATGAGCGCGTGACCTCGGGCGTGAACAGGTAGCCGCCGGAGCGGATCGTGCGGATGAATTCGGGATTGCGGGTGTCGCGCTCGATCTTCTGCCGGATGCGCGAGATCAGCACGTCGATGCTGCGCTCGAACGGTCCGGCGGCGCGACCCTGAGTGAGATCGAGGAGTTGATCGCGCGACAGGACCCGGCCGGGACGCAGGCAGAGCGCGTGGAGCAGATCGAACTCGGCGCCCGTCACGGCGATCCGCGCGCCCTCGGGCGACAGCACCTGGCGCAGGGACACGTCGAGGGTCCAACCCGAGAAGTGCAGCCGGCGGCGCTCGTCCGTGTCGGGCGCCTCGGCGGCGACCCGGCGCAGGATCGCGCGGATCCGGGCAAGCAGCTCCCGCGGATTGAACGGCTTGGCCAGGTAGTCGTCGGCACCCAGTTCGAGGCCGAGGATCCGATCTACATCCTCGGATTTCGCGGTCAGGATCAGGATGGGGACCTGCGAGGCGCCGCGCAGGCGCCGGCACAGGCTCAGCCCATCCTCGCCGGGGAGCATCAGGTCGAGGACGATCAGGTCGATCCGCGCTTCGGCCAGTGCGCGATCCATCTCGCTGCCGTCGCCAGCCAACGTCACGCGGCAATCGTTGCCGCGCAGATACCGCGCGATCAGGGCAGAAATCTCCCGGTCGTCCTCGACGACGAGGATGTGAGGTGTAGTCGGAGCACTCATCGCGAAGGAGTCTGCGTGCGTCTCGGCGTGCATCATCAAGCTATTATGACCCGATCCGACGTTTATTCGAAGGTGGTTGGCGGAACCAATTTGTAAGCGCGTGTTTCCCGCACGCGGCCTTACATTGAGACGCCGCCGCATGACGCCGCATGACAAGGGGGAACGATGACCGGATCCGAGGGCCGGAACGATCCGATCGCGCCGAAGCCGCCCGAGCTGACCTCGCCCTGGCGCACGCCCGCCCGGGCCGACCTTCAGGCGGAGGCTCGGGCGTTCGCCCGCGATACGGTGCTCCCCCTGGCGGATGAGCTCGACCGCCACAAGGCCGAGATGCCCCGCACGCTCATCGACGCCATGGCCGAGAAGGGCTGGTTCGGCATCACGATCCCGGCGGAGCATGGCGGCCTCGGGCTCGGGGTGTTCGAATACTGTCTGGTCTCTGAGGAACTGGCCCGGGCGTGGCTCTCGGTGGGGAGCATCCTGGCGCGGGGCCAAGGCCTGGGAACGCAAACCCTGGACGCGGAGCGCCGTTCCGACCTGCTCCGGCGCTCGGCCCGCGGTGCGTGGATCGGCTCGATCTCCCTGTCGGAGCCCAATGCCGGCTCGGATCTGGCCGGCGTCCAGACCCGCGCGGTGCGGGATGGCGAGCACTGGGTGCTCAGCGGCACCAAGCGCTGGGCGGGCTTCGCCAAGGGAGCGGACTTCGTCGAGGTCCTCGCCCGCACCCGCGAGCCGGAACCCGGCGAGGCGCGCTCGGCCGGCCTGGAGCCGTTCCTCGTGCTCAAGGAGCGCGACAGCTTCCCGACCGGCATGACCGGCCGGGTGATCGACAAGATCGGCTATCACGGCTTCCAGACCTTCGAGCTCACGCTCGACGGCGTGCGAGTACCTGAGAGCGACCGGCTCACCGGGCTCTACGGCGACCAGGGGGCGGACGCGGATGCCGGCGGGTTCGCCTCCGTCCAGCGGGGCCTCAACATCGCCCGGGTCCACACGGCGGCCCGGGCCGTCGGTGTGGCGCGCGCGGCCGTGGAGGACAGCCAGGCGTATCTACAGGAGCGGGTCCAGTTCGGTCATCCGATCGGCGACTTCCAGGCGCTGCGCTTCGCCCTGGCCGACATGGCCGCCGAAGTCGCCCAGGCGCGGGCCTACTGGCACCAGGTCGCCCACCTCCTGGATCAGGGCGAGCCGGCGGAGAGCGAGTCGGCCATGGTGAAACTTCTCGCCACCGAGATGGCGGTGCGCGTCACGAACCAAGCCATGCAGCTGCACGGTGGCAACGGCTACACCACCGAGCGCCGGGTCGAGCGCTACTGGCGGGACGCCCGCCTGACCACGATCTTCGAGGGTACGAGCGAGATCCAGCGGCGGATCATCAGCGACCGCATGCTGCCGCGTTCCGGGTCCTGACCGGACCTGCGGCGAATCGTCGAGCCGGACTCCCCGCCCGGCGCGGCCCGGCTACCTCACGGATCAGGTCTTGCCCGACGGAGCGGGCGACGCCGCCATCCGGAAGCCCCGTGTCGAAACCCATCAGCGACTACGCCCTCATCGGCGACACCCATTCCTGCGCGCTGATCGCCCGAGACGGGTCGATCGACTGGCTGTGCTGGCCTCGCCACGACTCACCGGCCCTGTTCGTGAAGCTCCTCGACGACGAGAAGGGCGGCACCTGCAGCATCGCCTTCGACGACGGTGCCGAGACGGACCGGCGTTACGTATGCGAGACCAACATCCTCGAGACGACCTTCACCACCTCGACGGGGCGCGCGCGCCTCGTCGACGTGATGCCGGTCAATCCGCCGAGCCCGGAGCCCGACGAGGGGCCGGACGGAGAGGGCGAGAGCCGGCTGATCCGCCTTCTCACCTGCGAGAGTGGCCACGTCAGCGGGGTCTTCCGGGTTCGTCCGACCTTCGACTACGCGCGCCGGTCCTGCACGCCCCTCACGGAGGGCGCCTCGGTGCTGTTCGAGGCCGGGGACTGGCGCGTGCGGGTCAACGCGCATCGGCAGCCGGATCTCGTCGGCGATGCGGCCGAGGTGTCGTTCCGCCTGTCCGAGGGCGAGACCGCCTACCTCGTCCTCACTCACGGCGAGGACGACGAGGATGCCTGCATTGACGATTTCGGCGGTGCCCAGAGCCGCCTGGAGGCGACGGCCGATTACTGGCGGCGCTGGAGTGCCCGCTGCACCTACCGCGGCGCCTACCGCGACGCGGTGATGCGCTCGGCCCTCTGCCTGAAGCTGCTGACCTACTCGCCCTCCGGCGGCATCGTGGCGGCCGCGACCGCGGGCCTGCCGGAGGCGGTGCCGGGCAACCGCAACTACGATTACCGCTTCACCTGGATGCGCGACGCGTCCTTCACGGTCACCGCCTTCGTGATGCTCGGCTACGTGCGCGAGGCTGCGGAATTCCTGCGCTTCCTGCGCGAGCGGGACGGCACCTACGGGCGCGAGACCCGGCTGATGTACGGGGTCGCCGACGGCATACCGCCGGAGGAGGAGCTCTCCCACCTCGCCGGCTGGAACGGCGTGGGGCCGGTCGTGATCGGCAACATCGCGGAGGCCCAGGACCAGCACGACATCTACGGCGAGCTGCTGAGAGCGCTGTGCGTCTTCCTGGAGGCGGTGGACTACGATCCGCCCGAGAAGGTCAACGACCGCCTCCCCGAGGTGCTCGACAACCTCACGGCCCGCGCCATCCGGCACCGGCATGACGCGGACCACGGGATCTGGGAACTGCGCACCGGACCCCGCCAGCAGGTGCACACCAAGGGGATGATCTGGGTGGCGCTCACCGATGCGGCGCGGATCGCGCGCAACATCTCGGGGGTCCCGGAGGAGAAGATCGCCGAGTGGGAGCGCGTCGCCGCCGAGGTCCGCGCGGAGTATCTCGACAAGGGCTGGAACGCGCAGAAGCAGGCCTACACCGGAGCCTACGAGTCCCATCACCTCGACGCCGCGGTTCTGCGGGTCGCCCTGTTCGCGGCGCTCGACCCCTCCGACCCGCGCACCCGCTCGACGCTCGCGGCCATCGAGCGGGAACTCGGCGCCGGCGACCTGATCTACCGCTATCGCATGGAAGACGGCCTGCTCGGCGACGAGGGCACCTTCACGGCCTGTGCCTTCTGGCGGGTCGGTTGCCTCGCCCTCGATGGGCGGACCGGCGAGGCCAAGGCCACCTTCGAGCGGCTCATCGCCCGCGGCAACGATGTCGGCCTCTTCGCCGAGGAAATCGACCCCGTCACCGGGGAGCAGCGCGGGAACACGCCGCAGGGATTCTCCCACATGGCCCTGATCAACGCGGCGCTCCGGCTGGAGAGCAGCATCGCGCGACACGGCCTGAACGAGGCCGGCGCGCAACCGGCGGATCTGCAACGGGCGGATCTGCAACGGGCGGCCGAGTAGCGGTTCGACCCCCGCCATCGCGGCGGGTGTCGCAAGGAAAACCCGGTCAGCGCCGAAGCCCCTCATCGCGGCACCGGCGGCCGGTTTCGCTCGCACAGAACGTCGGGATGCCGCGCCACGCGTCCCCAACATGCCCCCGGTCCGTCCCCGCGCCGTCGACACGCAGCCGACCTGCGGGATGGCCCCGACCCGTCAGGGATCCGGCCGCACCGCGATCAGGCCGCGATCCGAGCCGCCTTGGCGTCCGCGCCGATCTCCTCAAGCACCGGCGCGACCAAGCTGCGGCTGGCGCGGAAATGGTCCAGCAAGCTCTCGCCGAGGCCGTCGAGCACCGCGTCGGTGGCCGCCTGCTCTTCCGGGTCGACCGGTCGCTCGTCGGTCCGGTACCAAGCCAGGATCTGTTCCGGCAGCGCGTCGAGGATGGCGCCGACCGGGTTGTGCGTGTCCGCCGCGGGACCGGTCCGGTCCTCGACCAGTGCGACCGTCTCCGCCGCGCTGGCCGGAGCCTCGAAGGCGGTCCTGCGCTGGCTTTCGAGGGCTGAGCGCCAGGCGGCATCCGCGGCGTGGGCGTCGCGCCGGGCTGTTTCACGGGCCAAGGCCTCGGCCGCGATGCGTCGCGCCACCTCCCGGGCCTCGTCGCGGGCGGCCTCGGCTTCGTAGCGGTTCAGCAGCGCGAGGACCGGCTGCATATCCGCATCCGGCAGCGCGCCGCAGGCCGTAATGGCGCACTCGATGATCCGCCGCGACAGGCCGACGCCGCGGATGGAAGTCCCTCGGCAGGCGACGTCCTGCCAAGCGGAGAGAGCCGCCTGCATGGCCGGCAGGAGCGCGGGCGGCAGACCGGCCCGGGCGTGCACGTCGGCGAAGGTCCGAGTGTCGCGCATCGCGCGTGCGACCGCGGCATGATCCTGGCCGGACAGGTCGGCGAGGGCCGCCAGGGCGAAGTCGGTCCGGCCGGACAGGACGGCGCGCAGGATCAGGCCGGCGGTGAGCTGGCGGGACGTGCGGAGATGGGTCACGAGCCGGGCCACGCCGGCCGCGCCGAAACCCGCGCAGGCCTCCAGCGCCACGCGCTCGCCGGTCTCCCGGCTCATCCGGTCGCAGCGCTCGGCGCCGAGCCAGCCGCGGCGCGTGACGAAGTCGGACAATGCCCGCGCCACCGCGAGCCCGATCGCGTGATGGACTTCCGGCGGCAGGTCGGCGCGGGCCAGCAGCGCCTCGCGCAGGGGAGCTTCGGCGCCGCAGCGCTCGACCATGCGCAGCATCCGGCCGGCGGTGATCTTCGCCGTGGGGTTCTTCGCCAGCACCACCAGCGTTTCCAGATCGCCGATCTCGGCCAAGGCCCCCGACACCGCGTGCGACAGATGATGGCGCCCGGCGATGACGGCGCGCGTCGTCTCGTCGCCGAGCGCGGCGGCATCGACCAGATCCGCATCGGTGAGCACGGGTGAGCGCGCCAGCACGACCCGCGCGACTTCGGGAGCATCGCAGGACAGGGCCACCACCAGGGGACGCGGGGTCCGTGCCGAGGCCGCGCAGGCCTCGGCGAGTGCCCGGCGGACCACCGGCGAGGGATCGTCGAGGAGGGCCAGCAGCGCCGTTTTGGCCTCCCAGGCGTCGTCCGCGGTGAGGCCACCGTAAAGATAGGCCCGCGCCAGGGCGGCGCTGGCTTCGGCGCGTCGGCTCGCCGATGCGTTCTGCGTGAAGGCCAGGAACTCGCGGATGATCATGGACCGCTCCGGGGTGTGAACAGGCTGTTCCTGACGCCCGCCGTCGCGGGCGCCGCGGCGAATTCGGACGGGCGGCGGGGCGGCAGCGGCGGGTTGGCGAGGGCTGCCCCGGGCGGAGTCGCTGCGGCCGTGGGGAGAGCGCCCGTCGTCACCGGATCCGGAGCGTTGCCGGACGTCGGTTCGGAGGCGGAGCGCGGGAAGTAGGTCGGCGCGGCGTGCGCGGCCGGCTGGGCTGCGTTCCGGGCCTGCCAGAGGCGCGCCGCGGCATCCGAGGCCGTTCCGCGCTGGTCCGTCTGGAACAGGCTGCGCAGGTCGCCGGTACCCCCGAAGGCCGTCGCCGTGTTGGCATAGGCCGAGACCGCCTGCGGCACCGCAGCGCCGTCTTGGCGCAGACCGGTGAGGTCGGTGGCGGTCGTCCCCTGCGCGGCTGCCGCGAGGCTGGCGTAGAGTTCGGCGGCGCTGCGCGGCCGGCCCGCCCGGTCGTAGAACAGGGCGCGGTTGGCTGCGGCCGCGTCGGGAAGATCGAGGGCGGCGGCGCGTTCGGGGAAGGCGCGGGCCGTCGAGATCAGGGCGGCGGCGCCCTTCGCACCCAGCACGTGCGCCGCGTAGAGGTCGCCCGGGGTCGGCTCGCGGCCGAGCGCCCCGGAGAGGGCCTCAGCGTTCTTTTGGGTCAGGGCGCCGGCCAGTGTGGCGGAAACCTTGGGATCCCGGCGCAGGTCGAGGATCGCCTGCCGCTGCCCCGCGTCGGGGACCGCGTAGGTGCCGTCCGACTGGCGGGTGATGGCATCGGCCTGCGCCTGGAGGCCGAGCCGCGGCCCGGCGTTCTTCATGACGCCCAGCCAAGTCTGCTCGATGAACTGGAAGAGGCCGGTCGCCGACGATGTTCCCGCCTTCGCGGCGGGGTCGAGGGCCGATTCCCGCCGGGCCGTCGCGAGCAGGTAATCGAAGCCGACGCCGCTCGCCACCGCCCCCTCGCGGATCGCCTGGACCACCGGCCCGGAGGCGGCCGTCCCAGGCTGCACCCGCGCCTGGGGCGGGGCATCGGGGGGGCTGGAGGGAGTCGTGAACAGGAACATCCGCGGGGCGCGCAAGGGGGCTGAAGACCACCCGAACCTGCGCCCGCTATGGTAAATAAGTCCTCAATCGGCTTCGGCCGGCTTGGTCCAGGTTCAGGACCCGGTGAACTCGCCCGCCCCCTTGGGGCGGCGCATCTGGAACCGCGTCTCCGCGGTGGCATGGAAATAGTCGAAGTATCCGCCGCGCATGATCGGATGCATCGCCGCGGTGTCGACCATGCCGTCCGTGACGAAACGCTCGTCGACGTAAATTGACACCACCTGTCCGATCACCAGGAAGTTGTCCGGCTCACCGCCACCGAGGGGCACCAGCGGCACGGTCTGCAGCCAGCGACATTCCAGGGCCGCCGGCGAGGCCGCCACCCGGGGCGGGCGCACCTTGCGCGAGGGGGCGGTCTCAAGCTTGGCGAAGGCGAACTCGCTCTGACCCCGCGGCAGCGGCGCCGAGCTGTCGTTCATCCCGTCGCGCAGGTCCCAGGTGGCGAGGCTGCAGACGAACTCCGCCCCCTCCTCGGCGAAGGTCATCGCGTCCTTGCGGCCGGAGGACGAGAAGGCGACCATGTCGTCGGCCACGGCGTTGAAGAACGAGTAGGGCGCGAGGTTGAGCTTGCCCTCGCGGCTCATGGCGCTGATCCAGCCGATCGGGCGCGGCGCCACGATCGCCTTCAGCGGGTTGTGCGGGAGGGCGCGCGCCTCGCGCGGCACGTCGAGATCGTAGTGCACGGCCGGGAACCCTTTCAGAGGAAGGTGACGATCTCGTCCAGCGCCGGGCGCGGCCGGTCGGACGGTATCTCGCGCGCCCGGCCGATATGGATGAAGCCCGCGAGCTTCTCGGTCGGCGCGAGCCCCAGCGCGTCGAGCACCCGGCGGTCGTAGGCGAACCATTCCGTCAACCAAGAGGTCGCGAAGCCCGCGGCATTGGCGGCGATCACGAGGTTCATGGCGGCGGCCCCGACCGAGAGCACCTGCTCCCATTCGGGGATCTTCACGTGCGGCCCCGCCCGCGACACCACCGCGATGGCGACGGGGGCGTGGCTCAGCCGGCCGCGCTCCTGAGCGAGGCGGTCGGACGACGCGTCCGGATTGTCCGCCGCGAAGGTCGCCGCGATGGTCTCGCCGATCCGCGCCCGCGCCTCGCCGGTGATCACGATGAAGCGCCAGGGTGCAAGCTTGCCGTGGTCGGGCACGCGGGAGGCCACCGTCAGGATCGCTTCGATCTGCGCGCGGTCCGGTCCTGGGCCGTCGAGCAGCGGCGGCGGCACCGAACGGCGGGTCTTCAGGAGGTCGAGGGTGGCGATCATGCGCTCCATCCCGGCATCGGGTTCTAGCGGGATGTGGCATGCGCGGGGCGCAGGTGGAAGTGCGGCCTGGGCAGGCGGCGTGGACGGGCGGCCTTGCCGCCGCCACGGTCCGGATGCACAGGCAGGGCCGACGATCCGCCTCAGGCCGGTACGACCGTGCGCGGATCCGCGGCGCGGCCGGTGCTTCGCGTCGCCGCGAGGATGTGGAGGGTTCGAGGGATGCGCAAGGGGCTTGCCGCGACGACGTTGGCCGGTCTCGTCACGGTCCTGCTGCCCGGCCTCTCGCCCGCGCAGGAGCTGTTCCAGAACCGCCTCGGCGGTCCCCTGCCCTCGCCCTCGATCACCAGTCCGAACCTGCCGCCCGCCATGCCACCCGCCGAGCCGGAGGCGCAACTCTCCCTGTCGGCCCTCCTGGCGGGACCCGGCGTGCCCCTGCGGCAGGGGCTGGCGTGGCGGATCTACGAGGATCGCGGCGACGGCACCCGACCGTCGATCATCGCCCGATCCGTCGAGGCGGAACCTCATTTCACCCTCGCGCCCGGGACCTACGTGGCGACGGTCACGTACGGCTTCGCCAGCGCTTCGAAGCGGATCGTGATGGGGGGGCAGCCGGCCACCGACACGCTGCGCGTCGCGGCCGGTGCTCTCAAGCTGTCGGGGGCCGTGGGCGACCAGAAGATCGCGCCCGCGCAGGTGACGTTCTCGGTCTTCGTGCCCGTGGGCACCAATTCCGAGGGCCGCCTCGTGCGCACCGGGATCAAGACCGGCGAGATCCTGCGCCTGCCCGAGGGGACCTACCACGTGGTCTCGACCTACGGAGAGTCGAACGCGATCCAGCGCGCGGATCTCCGCGTCGAGAACGGTAAGGTGACGGAGGCGACCCTGAACCACCGCGCCGCCACGGTGACCCTGAAGCTGGTGGCCGCCCCCGGGGCGGAGGCCTTCGCGGGGACCGCCTTCTCGGTGCTGACCCCCGGCGGTGACACGATCCGCGAAGCGATCGGGGCGTTCCCGCAGGTGACCCTCTCCGAGGGTGACTACGTGCTGATCGCCCGGCACGACGGGCAGGTCTACACCCGCGAGTTCAAGGTCGAGAGCGGCCTCGATCGCGACATCGAGGTTGTGGCCAAGTCGAGCTGAGGCTTCCCGGCCTCCGCGGTCAGGCGAAGCGCCGGGCGAGCGCGACGCAGGCGGCGACCGCGACGGCGGCGCCGATCATCGCCGGCTCGATGTGCTCGCCGAGCACGAGGGCGGCGACGCCGAGCCCGAGGAACGGCTGCAGCAGCTGCAACTGACCGATCGCCGCGATCCCGCCCCGCGCCAGCGCCCGGTACCAGAACACGAAGCCGATCAGCATGCTGAACAGGGCGACGTAGGCGAGGCCGGCCCAGGCCGGCATCGGGATCGCGGCGGGGTCGGAGGGCGCCAGCGCCAAGGCCAGCGGCAGGCTGACCGGCAGCGACAGAACGGTCGCCCAGGCGATGACCTGCCATCCTCCGAGCCGCCGTGCCAGGACACCGCCCTCCGCGTAGCCGAGGCCGCACGCCAGGATCGCCGCGAGCATCAAGGCGTCCCCGGGGCCGGGCTGGCCGTCGAGGCCGCGGGCGGCGAACGCGACGGTGACCAGCGCGCCGCAGAGCGACAGCAGCCAGAAGGCCAGCGACGGACGCTCTCCTGAGCGCAAGGCGCCGAACACGGCCGTGGCGAGGGGAAGAAGCCCGACGAAGACGGTCCCGTGCGCCGCGCTCACCGTGCGCAAGGCGAGCGCCGTAAGCAGCGGGAAACCGACCACGACACCCGCCGCCACGATGGCCAGCGCCCGGAAGTCGCTCCCGCGCGGCCGCCGCTGCCGGAAGACCAGCAGGGCGGCCGCCCCGGCGAGACCCGCCAGCGCGGCCCGCGCCGTGCTGAGGAACAGCGCATCCATGCCGGTCAGCGCGAGGCGCGTGGCGACCAGCGAGGCGCTGAAGATGGAGACGCCGATCAGGCCGTCGATCCAGGCGCCGGGAGCGCCTGCGCGCGCCGCCGCCGTCATGCCCGATCCGTCCGTCACCCGCTCCTCCCCGTCAACGTCCGGAGGTCCATGCGCCCGGAGGCTCGCATCGGCCAGGGACGCCGGCCCGCGGCTCGGACGATCTGTCCTGGCTGCCGGGCAGTACGGTGGTCGAGCCGGGTCGGCGCGCACCTGGCCCCCCCGTCCGCCGATCCGTGCAAACGTTCCATGTTCCGCGCATTAACATTTCTGCCAGAAGCCGGAACGATGCCGAACGACGGGGCTTACCTGCCACCCATTCGGGACACTGGAGATCACCATGCGCCGCCTCGTCATCGCCACCCTTGCCGCCGCAGCCCTCGCCGGCCCCGCCCTCGCCGCCAACGAGGCGACCCCGCCGACCGTCGCGCCGAAGTTCGAGTCCGTCCCGCAGGATGCCGTGCTGAGCTACAACCTGATCGGGCTCAACATCACCGATGCGCAGAACAACAGCGTCGGCGAGATCAAGGACCTCGTGATCGACCACGAGAAGCTCACCGGCTACATCGTCTCGGTGGGTGGCTTCCTCGGGATGGGCGAGCGCTACGTCGCCGTGTCGCCGTCCTCCATCGCCCTTGGCTACGACGCCGACGCCAAGAAGTGGAAGGCGATCATCGGCGCCACCAAGGACCAGCTCAAGTCGGCCCCCGAGTTCAAGTACGACGGCAAGTTCAAGCGCTGATCCGCGAGCCACACCGCCTATCCGCCGGGGGCTGGTCGATGCCGCCCCTGGCGACCACGTTGTCCGCGCGGGCTCGACAGCCTGCATCGGTGCGGGAGCTGCAGGTCTCCGCGGCGCGCGGGAAGGGTTGACGGGTCGGCCGCGACCGAGCCGCGCCCGTTAGGCGTCTGTCCCGAGCGCCTCGCGCGCCATGCGGGCGACGAGGGCTTCCCGCTTGGCCTGTTTCAGGACGATGCGGGCTGCCGCACGCGCGTTCGCTGCGCGGAGTTCGGCCCGCGGACCGCCGTCGCGCAGGGTTCGCCACGCCAGGGCACGGAACCACTTGGCGTTGGCCAGGGCGGCGGCGCGGCGGCTGATCGGCCCACCGACATCGAGCGGCTTCTCTACTGTAACGGACGCCATTGGCTCAATCCTGGACTGCGAGTCGCCGCTTGTCCGTTTATGAGACAGCAAATGGCGATGGCACATGAACTGGGCAATAGTTCTGCCAGTGATAACGGCCTGACGGATCGGTAAAATCCGTCATCCTCAAAACGTGGGACGCCGGCGCCATTGCCCTGGTCCGGAACCGCGCTGCCGGCCCGCCGATCGGGAACGTCGCCGCTCCGGAATGCTTGATCGAGACCCGGGGTCGGTGGGGCGCCGTCCCGCGTCGACACAATCCACGGGAGGGTCGCGTGTCGACGATCTTCGATGCTCATACCTTCGCCCTCACGGCGCATGCGGGCCAGATCGACAAGGGCGGCGAACCCTGCATGCGCCATCTGGAGCGCGTCGCGAACGCCGCTTTGGCCCGGGCCGGCCATGCCCGACTCATCGACGGGCTCGACATCGACCCCATGCGAGTGATGCAGGCGGCCCTCCTTCACGATGTGCTTGAGGACACACCGCGGACCGCCGGTGACCTGCGCGCCGCTGGTTTCTCCGCGGAGGTGGTGCGGACCGTGACCCTGCTCACCAAGCCGGCAGCCAGGACGGCCTACTCGGAGCGGATCACCACATTGATCGGATCCGGAGACCTTGCGGCCTTGCTGGTGAAAATGTCCGACACCGAGGACAATCTCTGTCCGTCCCGGATTCCAAACAACGCCGCCTTCCTGCGGGAGCGCTACGCCACCGCCTTCGCGCGACTGAAGGAGGCCGCGGCCGCGTCGGGCTACACTGGACGTTGAGCGCGCGTTGCGCTGGCCCGGATCAGGCCTTGGCGGCTCTCCGGAACTGCGATGAAGTCTCCGGGTTGGCCGAGCATGCACCCGTCGTGCGCGTTCGACCGTCCGCCGGGCGGCATCGGCTTCGAGTCGACGGGGACGAGGCATCTTTGGAAAGCGGATCGCATTACAGCAGGATCGGAATGAGCACTTCGAAGAAGACGCCCGCCGCCGATCGTCATCACGGCGGCCCGGGCAGTTCCCATCAGGATGCCTCGAAGCCGCAGTCCGAGGAGCACCACGGTCCGGCGCCGGGCAGCCCGACCAACGACTCGAAATCCCACGTCTCCGGCGGGGGCGGTGAGCGTGACAGCCATCATAGGCACAGCACCAAGGGCCAGGCCCCGGACCGGACCGACCGGTCCCACTGACGGGCGGCGGCATGCGGCTGCGAATCTGCCAGCCGCTTCAGGTGCAGCCTCTATCGCCGACGGGTTCACCCTCGATAGCCAGGGGGCGAAACCCGCTTCCTGGTCTTTGAGCGGCGGGCCGATCGGCGCCGGCCACGCAGGCCGCCGGGAGTGGCGGGTGTCCGGAGCCGGTTCCCAGCCGGCGGTCGAGCAGGCTCCGACCCGTCCCGGGGGCGGAACGGTATGCGGACAGGAACACGGAGCTGGAGGATTGGCCGTGATGCCGACGTCTCACTCGCCCACCACGGTCAGCGCCGAGGGCCGCCACGCACGAGAACGCGGCGATCCGATCACCGCGAACCCCTATCCTGAGGGGTCGGATGCTCACCGGACCTGGGAGCGCGGTTATCAGATTCCCGATGCGGAAGCCCACGAGACTTCGGCGGCGGCAACCGACGGGGGCGCCGAGCCGACCGCGTCGTGAGCCGGTCTCGGAAGTGCGAGATCAGCGCCCCGCCGCCGACCCATGAGGAGGCCATCGAGGATCTGCCAGGATCCGGCGGTGTGCTGCGCGAAACCCAACCGGCCGTAAGGGTCGAGCACCCACGCGGGCCACGACGATGGCTGTGACGGCGATACCGGCGGCCAGCGCGTCGCCGCTGCGCTGGCTCACGGGATCATCGTCAGGACGCAGGCGGTCCTCTGGCGCTACCGAGCCAAGCCCGTCCGGGCACGCCCGGGCGCCCCCGGCCAAGTCAGCTGATTCTGAGGACGGGTACGGCCAGGAGGCGCATCAGGGCCCTGGTGCCGGTCACGATCAGGGCTGCCCGGATCGGCGGGCCTGGAGCCTTGTTCAGGCGCGCGTTCGCGCCAGCCTGGACGGTGTTGAGGATCGCGGTCGCGGCGGCGATCAACGCGATCAGGAACGGCATGCCGGAGGTCCGCCCGCGTCGCCCATGATGCGGACCGAGGAACAGCCGCTCCGGCGAGGGGTTCCCCGTCGGACCGGACGCGGCGCCTTCGGCCCGACGGCCGGCACACGAGGGAGATACGCCATGACGCTCACCAAGAAGCTCATCGTGCTCGCGGCAGCCACTGTGCTCGCCGCCAGCCCCGCCCTGGCGGCCGAGAGCGGATCCGGCGCGACCAGCCGTTCGGGCACGGCCGACAAGACCGGTCCCAACGACGCCGGTTCCGGTGCCAGCCCCGGCGCAGCGGGCAGCGGGCCGACCACCGGCAACATGAGCCGCTCCGGGACCACCAATAGCACCGGCGCCAACGACGCGGGGTCCGGCTCGAAGCCCGGACCGGGCGGTCGCTGAGCGCGCGCTCCAGGCACGACCGAGACAGGGCACCCGGGCCTGCGGCTCGGGTGTTTCCCCGCGATGTCCGGACGCGGCGGCGCGAGGCTTATCCCAGCGACGGCAGGGCCTTTTCCTGCGCGACACTGTCGAATCACACCGGTCGGGTTCGCAGCCGCCCGGGACCCGGCGGAACGCTCGTCGGCAGGCGGCGATTCTCGCTTCAACTCAATCGATCGCTGAGGGAACGATGCCGGCCACGAAATGGATCGCCCTCCTGGGAATCATGCTCGTCGCGCTTGCCGCCTGCGACGACAAGCAGGCGCAGAACAACACGCCGACCAAGCCCGATTCCACCAAGATGGAGCCGCAGACCGACCAAGCGGCTCCGAACTCTCAGAAGCGCTGATCCGGCCGCACGTCCGCCTACCGGATCGTCGGCGCTTCGGCGTCCACGGTGGAGGGTGCCGTCGCGGATACGAAGGGTGCGGCAGCGCCGTAGCCGCGGACGGTCTCGGCGATCCAATCCTCCAGCACATCGGCGACCCGGAACGCACCCCCGAGGATTGCATACATCACGTCGCGCATCGCCCACCCCCTTAGCCTTCGCTCCGCTTCGGCGTTGAATCCGAACCGCGGCGGTCAAACGAAGTGCATGGGCAGGGCGCGATCCAGCGCCTCCACGAAAGTCCCCGCCAGAACCGCGACGGTAACGGCGGCAACGGCGGCGGCGAGCGAGAGGCGAGCGGTGAGTGTCATGGGAAGTCTCCATCAGGTCCGCGACTGTGTTCGCGGTGTGACCCTGATGTAAGCCCAAGCTTTGCCGGCCGGCGTGTCCCGGCACACCTTTTGATCCGCGATCCCAGGCGTGTCATGCGGCAGGAGGGCGACGACCCCTACATCGGCGCGTGGATGCGTCGGTTCCGGGGCGTTCGACGTCGGAGTGGGCCATTCGGCCGGTCAGGCTGCTTTACGGTGGCCGCAAAGCGCCCGACCTCGATGTCCGTGCCCAGCACCTCATTCGCGGCAGCTCCGGCCGCCTCGACCACGCAGCGTACTCGCGCGGTCTGGACTGCGAGGGCTTTCATCTGGATCGGTCCGATCCTGAACACCTGCACCGCGGAAGCGATGGCGCCGGTCTCCGTCCGCATACCGAGTTGCGGGATGGCCGCCGAGAGGTCGCCCGAGAGCAAGGCCACCACCGGGCGTACCACTTCGGCGGTCCCGATGCCGGCCAGGAATTTCGGGTCGGTGGCCTGCGTGGGCCGGCTACCGGATCGGGAGTGCTGGTCGCGGCCATCGCCGGGCGTCGGGGCGACTGCTGCCGCCAAGCGCCGTCCCGTGGGATCGAGGACGCTCCCGACGCCATCCGGTCAGATCCGATCGTCAGGCGCGGATCGGGCGCATCGCCCGCGGCGGTGCCGTGCGGTCACCATCAGTGACGCGACAGCGTCGTGAGGGCGATCCCGCCGGCGAAGCACGGGCTCGCGCTCCGGGCCACGGCGCGATCGCTGTTCGGACCGTCCCGATGCACGGCGGCGACCTGCGAGAGCGGATGGACGCTCTGCCAGACCGTAACGGCGATGATCCGGAGACCTTCGAGGATTGCAGGCGGTGCCGGCGCACGGATCGGTCCACAGCCTCGCCCCGCTTCGCGCGCGACGCGGCGACGACCGTTTCCGGGCGTATCCGGACGCTGCGCGCGCAGTGGGCTGGATCGGCCCATCGCGCGTTCGCGTTTCCCGCCGCGTGTTCCGGTCCTATGACGGAGCGGTTACCCGGTCGCAGCGACGGGCGGGCCGTGCAAGGGCCGGATCTCACCGCCCTGCCCGCCTCCGGATCCCGGCTGGCCGGGCGCCGGTGACCAGAACAAGGATTCGACGCATGCCGAAGGTCGTTATCAGCGAGTTCATGGACGAGGCGGCCATCGCCGCCGACCTCCGCGGCTTCGACACCGTCTACGATCCCGCCCTGGCGGACCGTCCCGAGGCGCTGCTACTGGCCGTTGCGGATGCCGACGCGCTGATCGTGCGCAACCGGACGCAGGTTCGCGCCGACCTGCTCGCAGCCGCACCGGGGCTCAAGGTGATCGGTCGCCTCGGCGTCGGCCTCGACAACATCGACGTCGCGGCTTGCACGGCCCGTGGCATCGCGGTCTACCCGGCCACCGGGGCGAATGACGACGCGGTGGCCGAGTACGTCGTCGCGGCGGCGCTGGTGCTCCTGCGCGGGGCCTACGGGGCGACCGCCCGCGTCGCGGCGGGCACGTGGCCGCGCAACGCCCTGATGGGAAGGGAGATCGGCGGCAAACGGCTCGGCCTCGTTGGATTTGGTGCCATCGCTCGCCAGACGGCACGCCGCGCCGCCGCGTTCGGCATGGCGATCTCCGCGCACGACCCGTTCCTGGCGGCCGACGATCCAGCCTGGAACCCGCCGCACGGTCCCGTGCGGAACCTCGCCCTCGATGCGCTGATCGCGCGGAGCGATGTCCTGTCGCTGCACGTGCCGCTGACCGCCGAGACCCGCCGCCTGATCGACGCGGACGCCCTCACCCGGATGCCGCGCGGCGCGATCCTGATCAACGCGGCGAGGGGTGAAGTCGTGGACGGCGCGGCCGTGGTGGCGGCGCTGCGCTCCGGCCATCTGGGCGGGGCCGCGCTCGACGTGTTCGACCGCGAGCCGCTCGATGCGCAAGCGGGCGCCGTGTTCGCCGACGTGCCGAACCTGATCCTGACGCCGCACATCGCCGGCGTGACCCAGGAGTCCAATGTGCGGGTCTCGGTCGCCACCGCGCGTGCCGTGCGCCGTCACCTTCTCGAACGCTAGTTCGGCTCCGACCTTGCGCCGTACATCCGGGCGCACGTATCCGAGTGCTCCGACGCAGGGCACCGGATCGGAGCGAAGGCCGCGATGATCTGATCGGTCAGGTGACGTCTTCGAGCCGCGGACGTGGCGCCGGGTACATCCGTCGCAGTCGAGCTGGCGACGAGGCTCCGCGAGACTCCGTGATCGGTCGGCCGGGCGAAGAGGCGACAGGTGCTGTGCGCGGCATCGGCCGGTGCACGCGCGCGGACACGACACCGTCGTTGCCGCCGACACGCAGGCCCACGGGGTCGATGGGGCTCCGGGGCCGGCAACGCCTTCCGGTGTCGCTCGATATCGCGCGACCGCAGCGCCCTTGCGGCTCGGGTAACCGGTCACGAATGCGTCAACGGCCGTAGGCGGCGGGGGCGTTCGACGCGGTCAGTCCGGGGCGACGCATCGCTCCCGTTAGAGGGCGCCCAGTGCCGGCACCGCGGTCTCAGTCGCCGGCTGCCGAGAAGCCGGCCCCGCTCGCCGCGACGGCGGGCGCCGACCGTCGCATCTTATTTTGAAACGGTTTCGGACCTTCGATCGTTCTTGGGTTTGGTGCTGTGCAAAAACGTCGGGGTCGACGTCTTCGATATGTCATGGGGGCCGGCTCTGAACCGCGCGCGCTCTGGCGGCTTCGGTTCACAATGAGCGCCTCATTACTCGGACATAACTGATCATCGGATCAGATACCGAGCAAAATTCAGTACAAACTACCTAGCGCGGGTACGTGCGGGTTGTTTTGCTGCGTCGACTGCGCAGCTTTCATCCTCTAAACTAGGTATACCAGGCCGGTTATAGAGGGTGTAAAGGCCCGATATATTGAGTTGCAGAGACTGTTTTTGCGCGTTATGAGCGGTGCAACAACCATTCGTTAACCGCTCGCCATTGGCCTCACCGAAGGAGCTGAGACCGTGCTGACCCGTGCAGAGCCTCCCACCGCCTCCGAATTTGTTGCAACGCAGCGTAAGAATGAGGTGATCGAGCAGGTAAGCGAGGCGGCGGAAGTTGTGGCGGGAACCGTCCTTCCGCAGACGCCCTTCGTGGTTGGCGGCCTGCGTCTGGACTGGGCGGCCAAGCGGAGCCTGGACGTCGGCGTGGCGGTGACGGCGCTGTTCGTGCTTCTGCAGCTGCTGCTGCTGATCGCGGTTCTGGCCTGCGCCGGCGACCGGCAGGCGCCGATCTACCGGCACATGCGGCTCCGCCGCGACCGCCGCCGCTTCGGCCGCCTGCAGTTCCGCTCGACGGTCACCGACGGCGAGGCGGTGCTGGCCGGGCACCTGGCGGCCAGCCCGGGGGCGCCGGCGTGATGGGCGGAGACGCGCAAGGCCCC
>NZ_JAKSYP010000287.1:0-1604 GCF_022829625.1 Methylobacterium sp. E-046
TTGGCGGCGCTTTCCTTACCGCTGCGCCGGTCGGCCTCGACGTCGTAGGAGACCTTTTGCCCTTCGATCAGGCTACGCATGCCGGCCCGCTCGACAGCCGAGATATGGACGAACACGTCCCTGCCGCTGCCGTCATCGGGCTGGATGAAGCCGTAGCCTTTGGTCTCGTTGAACCACCTCACTATACCAGTAGCCATAGAGATAATCCTGGTAGCCTGCTCGCCAATGCGATGTGCCGTCTGCCTGAATTAGCCCTTCTCGGTCCAGCGTTCCACGCGAGTATGGGACGCCTCAAGGCAGATCGGCAGGCGGGAAACTGGCACCGGCAGCGCGCAGAGCCTGCGTCAGGGCGTTCAACTGGGCGATAGTGATCGTTGGTTCGCCAGAGCTGCTCTCAGCTCGCGCCACGACACCCAAAGGCACCTTGGCTCGTTCGGCCAACCTCGTAGGTGACCATCCGATGGAAAGACGTGCCGCTAGGAGTTGCGCGCCCGTAGTCACGCCATCGGCTCCTGGTTGCTCCCCAAACTAACCTATCGCTGAATTCGATCGTGTCGAGCGGCTACGAAGTAGACGGCTGCTCCTATGGCGCCGACGACAATCACGGCAGCGATTGTGACCTACACGTAGTTGTCAATCACGCGCTAACCCTTCCCGCCCTCGGAGCCGGGGCCATGCTCAGATCGTCGTAAATTGCAAACGAGAAATCATTGTAGCTTCTCCCCGATCCGCACGCCTGAAACGCGCAGCAGATCCATCATCCTCTGCCGGTAACCGCCTTCCATTGCAGTCCAGATCGTCCGCCAGTTCTCGCCATCCGGGTCAGCACCCTGGGCCGCCACGAGGTCTCGCGAGTTGATCTCTATGCGCTCAATGGCGCGCTCGGTCTCAGCCTCGACGTCGGCCATGGTCCAGCCGGGACGGGACGTGACGATCCGGAAATTCGCCTCAGCCATCTTCGCCGCAAGCTGCCGCCCGATCGTAACGAACGCGTCGAGCTTCTCCTCGCTCATTCCCTCGTCCACCGGATCCAGCCGCTCGTCGCGCTGATCGCTCACAACGCCAGATGCTCCCGAAGCCGCTTCTCGGCGTTCTCGCCTGCGCCATGGATCCCAAGCCATTCCAGCGCGGCCGTGCGCGTGTCGAAGGTGTGCTGCTGGGCGGTGAATGGCGCGGGCCGTTCTGCCGGCAACGTCTTGTCGAGCAGCTCGATCAGCCACTCGCGAACCGTGTCACCGCGGTCGACCTCACGCACGAGCGCCGCGACGAGCGCACCGTCGAGCAGGATGTCGTAGCTGCCAGGGGCGAGATGCTCGACGGTGTAGGTCATGGATGATCCTCTTCGTTCAATCCATCCTGCTCCTGCTCCGACCAGATTACCGATCCCGAAGCATCAGTAAGGGTTGTAGAGCAGACAGACCCGGTCGGCAGTCCAGCGCGGTAGAACCGTGCAAGGTCCACAGCCTCCTCAGCCGTCTCAGCGGCGATGCTCACCATCTGCCGTGTTGTACCCGAGTCCGAACCCGCGAAGCGGAGGACGAAGCTCAGGACATAGGCCTGCGTCGCCATCGTTACGTTTTCCGCTCTCGAAACCGGATCCCGGC
>NZ_JAKSYP010000002.1:0-1417 GCF_022829625.1 Methylobacterium sp. E-046
GGTCGTGTCCCTGATGGTGGTGTAGCTCGGCGGTAGCGAGGAAGCCCGTCCGCGCGCCTTCCACAGGGCTGTGGCGGGCGGGGCTCCCCGCGGGGTGGTCATCGGCGGTTGCCGGGTAGGGTCGGGTTGCGAGCGCCAACCCCGAACCCGAGAGACCCCCGATGACCGACGAGATGATGGCCCTGCGCGGGCTGATGGAGAAGAGCGACGACACAGATCTCCTGCGCGAGATGATCGGTTTTGCCGCTGAGCGGCTGATGGAGTTGGAGGTGGGTGGCCTGACCGGCGCCGCCCATGGCGAGAAGAGCGCAGAGCGGTTGGTCCAGCGCAATGGCTACCGTGACCGAGACTGGCAGACGCGCGCCGGCATGGTCGAACTGCGCATCCCGAAGCTGCGTAAGGGGTCGTACTTCCCGGCCTTCTTGGAGCCGCGCCGGATGGCCGAGAAGGCGCTCACCGCCGTGATCCAGGAGGCCTACATCCAGGGCATCTCGACCCGTTCGGTCGATGATCTCGTCCAGGCGATGGGCGGCACGGGCGTGTCGAAGAGCCAGGTCAGCCGGCTCTGCCAGGAAATCGACGAGCGCGTGGGCGCGTTCCTCGGCCGGCCGCTCGAGGGCGAGTGGCCCTACCTCTGGATCGACGCGACCTACGTGAAGGTGCGCCAGGACGGCCGCATCGTCTCTGTCGCCGTGATCGTGGCGGTCGGCGTGAACACTGACGGCCGGCGCGAGGTGCTCGGCATGGACGTCGGCCCCTCCGAGGCTGAGACCTTCTGGACCGCGTTCCTGCGCAAGCTGGCGCGCCGCGGCCTGCGCGGGGTCAAGCTGGTGATCTCGGACGCCCACGAGGGCATCAACGCGTCGGTGGCCAAGGTGATGAACGCGACCTGGCAGCGTTGCCGCGTCCACTTCATGCGCAACGTGCTCGCTCATGCCGGACGCAGCGGGCGGCGTGTCGTCTCCGCCTTCATCGCCACGGCATTTGCCCAGGACGACGCCGAGGCGGCCCGGCTCCAGTGGCGGCGCGTGGCCGACCAACTCCGGCCGAAGGTCCCCAAGCTCGCAGCCCTGATGGACGAGGCGGAGCCCGACGTGCTGGCCTACATGGGCTTCCCGACCGCCCATCGGGTCAAGCTGCACTCCACGAACCCGCTGGAACGCCTGAACGGCGAGATCAAGCGCCGGACCGAGGTGGTCGGCATCTTCCCCAACGAGGCTGCCATCACGCGCCTCGTCGGCGCGATCCTGCTGGAACAGAACGACGAGTGGGCCGTCCAGCGCTCCCGCTACCTCACCCTGGAAAGCATCGCCCCGATCGGCGATGATCCCCTCGTCAGCCTGCCCACCCTGGCAGCCTGATCAATCCGGCCCCGGCCGGTGATCGTGGTGGCCACGCCGAAGCTACACCACGCCAG
>NZ_JAKSYP010000020.1:0-31416 GCF_022829625.1 Methylobacterium sp. E-046
CGGCACCGGAGGTCTTCATGCCAGCCTTCTCCGCTTGGCCAGCTGCACTCGCCCGACCAGCTCCGCCGGCCAAGCTACCCGTGGCAGAGCGGCCAACCATGCACTAACTTTACTCTTGGACCACCTTGTGGGGGCCGATCACAGCCCGGAGGAACAAATGCAAAAAGTTCTTCCCCCGTCATATTAGCGTAATCCGGGAGCTCATCGTCATCAGTCATTTCAATCTCCAACTTTGATTTACTAAGATCGGCGTTCTGAGCATAGTGTTGTCGTTATAGCATCAATTGATCCGTGATTACAATCACATAATACTGCATAGCTGTTCATCAAGCCCGCGCACCATGCATCGACCCAGCTCTGCGCATAAACTTCTGGACTCCAGGGGGTGCCTAGGGCTCCGGGACACGGGCTAGAAGGTTGATCACCGTTTGACTGGCCCACTTCGCCTTACCGGTAGGCCTGGAGATGCCCTTCTCCGTGAGTGCGCGGGCACAGGCGTTCAGGCTGAGCCCCTGGGCCTGCATCTCCCGGATGATCGGGGCGATATCCTGGGCATGGCGATCCGCGATCCGGGTGCGCCGAGCCCGACTGGCGGCTCGGCCTGCATCCTGGTTCGTCAGGTTGGCCGGGGTGCCGAGCTTCTTGCCGCCGGCCTTCGCGGCGGCCAGGGCCTTGCGGGTCTGCTCCCCGATCAAGCCGGCCTCCAGCTCCGCGACCGCAACCATCTGGGTCAGGAGGAACCGGCCGGTCGGGCCTTCGATCTGCGGGAGGTCACAAAACCGCACCTCCACGCCGGCTTCAAGGAGCCGCGACAGGGAGCTGACCGATCTGGTCAACCGGCTCACGTTCGCGACGATGAGGGCACTGCCTGTGATGCGGCAGTGGGTCAGCGCACGGGCCAACTCGGGCCGGTCGGCGTTCTTGCCGCTCTTCACCTCTACGAACTCGGCGACGATCTCCCACGAGCCGCCGTTCAGAAACGTAGCCACCGTGGCGCGCTAGCCTCAAAGCCCAAACCCGAAATGCCATGTCGCATCGTGCTGACCCGAAGGTAGCTCACGAACCTGCCGCTGGCCGTCATCGCTGCTGCTCTCAGAGGGGGCTGCCCCCAGCAAGGGAGATTGAATGGAGGTTTGAAAGAGTTTGCTGATCAAAGCCTGGGTCCTGATCGCTCGGCTGTGAAGCCCAAAAGCGCAGCGTTCGGCGGGTTTTGAACCGGGGTGCAATCGAGAGTGAGCTGTCCTGCGGTGTTCGATGCGGGCGTTGAGACTTAGTTATCTCGAAGCGGACATTCTGGATCCGATCAAACCCAGCCGCCGGAAGCGCTGTCGGCTTTCCCCCGAAGCGGACGTTCGTCAGCCATCCGGCAACTTCGGCTCGGCATGGACAGCGGAAGTTGGGTCGACGCCCAGAAGCAGACCTTCGGCTTTGCGCCCATCTCGGTCATTCTGCGGCCATTGCCGACGTCTCCGAAGCGGACATCGGCACAGATTGGCTCACTAGTCTCAAATGCGCCAACACCGGCTCTTCAACTCATTCGAACCGGTGGTTAGCTTGGTGCTGGGAAGAGGACCTTCACGCCGGTTCAGGCGGTCTTTCAACCAGGGATACGACTGCCTCGACCATAGGATTGTGGTGCGCCACCGACCAGACCAGGGCGGCCGCAACGATGTCCACCCGCTCCTTCAGAGGGCGGAAGATAACGCTGGGCGGAGCCAGTCGGTCGAGGCGCGACGGCACCAGCGCGATGCCCTGACCACAGCCGACAAACGCAATCTGCGAGGTGACCGAGCGAACCTCGTGCAGGATGCGTGGCGAGAAGCCCTGGGCGGCGCAAGCCGCCACCACGTGGTCGAAATAGACCGGGCTCAGCCGGCGCGAGAACATGGCGAAGTCTTCGTGCGCCAAGTCGGCCAGCGGGATCTCGTCCAACGCGGTCAGGCGGTGATCCCCGGGCAACGCCACCGCGAGGCGGTCCTGGGTGACGGGCAGGGACCGGATCGTCGGGCCGAGTTCCCCCTCCAGTCGCGCGAAGGCGATGTCGAGGTCGCCGGTCTCCAAGAGCGGCACCGCCTCGACGCTGTCGATCTCCTTCACCGCCACCGTTAGGTTCGGATAGGCCTCCCGCAGCTTGTTCACGAGCGGCGGCAGGTCCTCCAGCATCGCCGAGTTGATGGCCCCGACCGTTAAGGTGCCGGTCTGTCCGTCGATGGCCTCTCGGACGGCGAGTTCTAGGCGTTCCAGTTGCTCCGCGAACTTACGGATGGCGGGCAAGATGGCGGCGCCGGCCGGCGTGAGCCGCACCCCTCGGCGGTCGCGGTCGAGCAGCCTGACGCCGAGTCCCTGTTCAAGGGCCTGGATCTGCTCGGTCAGCGGCGGCTGCGACATGCCGAGCCGCTTGGCAGCGCGCCCGAAATGCCTCTCCTCCGCCACGGCCAAAAACAGCCACAGGTGCCGGATCAGACGGAAGTTGATCATTGCTTGGATCTGCTCAGGCTATCACAGCATTCCCGTCTTCGTATTTTACCTATCGACCTATGCATGGGAAGTGGCGGCCACCGCATCAGTCGCGAGGCCCCATGTGCGACCCTAGCCACCTCGACCGGCTCGCCGCCCAGGACACCAACACAGTCTCCGACGCGCTCGACTTCCTGGAGCTTCCCGGCGCTACCTACGGGCTGCGTCCCCTGTGGGAGTGCCCGAAGGTCGTCGGCCGCGCTAGCACCATCCAGCTCGGGCCCAAGCAGGGCAGCGCGCCCACCGTCCATCTGATCTCTCCGGTCATCGCCCGACTTGAGACGGACGACCGGGTGCTCGTCATCGCCGGCGGCGTCGAGGGCATCTCCTGTTGGGGCGACATCCTTGCGAACGCCGCCAAGGTGAAGGGCATCCGCGGCTCGGTCATCGACGGCCTGAGCCGGGACATCGAGGGAAGCGAGAGCATCGGCTACCCGGTCTACGGCCGCGGCGTGACCATGATCAGCGCCCGCAACCGGGTGGTGCAGGTCGCCTCCGGCGAGCCCGTCAGCATGGCCGGCGTGACCGTGCGCGAGGGCGACTACGTCATCGCCGACCGCTGCGGCACCGTCTTCGTGCCCGCGCCCAGGATCGAAGAAGTCCTAGACCTCGCCGAGCGCATCGCACGCCGCCAGGACGGCATGGTCGAGGCGGTCCGCGCCGGCCGCTCGGTAGAGGAGGTCATGCACGACAAGCAGTTCGAGGCGATCAAGGTGGAGAAGGCGTGATGTCCGAGACGGATCAGGATCTGGTGAAGCTCTTCGAGGGGCTCGATACGCCCGGCGTCTCCGACGCCATGGACAAGCTCGGCCTGCCAGGCCAGTGCTTCGGCATCGCGCCTCTCGACAACTACGCGAAGACGGTCGTCGGGCCGGCCTTCACGGTGAAGTACGTCTCGGCCACCACCCCACCCGGCACGGTCGGCGACTTCATCGACGACGTGGCCGAGGGCGACTTCATCGTCATCGACAACGACGGCCGCACCGACTGCACGGTCTGGGGCGATATCATGACCCAGTACGCCGGCGCGCGCCGCTTCGCCGGCACCGTCATCGACGGCGTCTGCCGCGACGTCGCCAAGGCGCTCGGCGACGGCTACCCGATGTTCAGCCGCGGCCGCTTCATGCGGACCGGCAAGGACCGGGTGCAGGTCGAGGCGGTGAACGTCACCGTCTCGGTGGGCCAGGCCCGCGTCAGCCCGCGCGACATCGTCGTGGCCGACGCCAACGGCGTCCTCGTGGTGCCGCGGGACCGCGCCCGCGAAGTGGCCGAACTCGCCCGCGAGATCGAGGGCGTTGAAAACCAGATCCGCCGCGAGATCGAGAGCGGCAAGAGCCTGAAGGCGGCGCGCGAAGCGCTCGGCTACCACACCCTGCAGACGAGGAAGGCGTGATGTCCGATCCAGCCTTCCCCACACTCCCAGCGGACTTCGCCGCCCGGGCCCGCGCCCTCGGCAGCTCAACCCTCTACGAGGCATCTGGCCTGCCTTGCTCGGTCGACCCACTGGTCCGGCCGGTCTGGCCCGGGGCGGGCATCGCGGCTCCCGCCTACCCGCTGACCTGCTCGCCCGGCGACAACCTCGCGATCCACATCGGCCTGGAGCGGGCCCCGCGCGGTAGCGTCCTCGTCGTCTCCACCGGCGACTTCGTGGCCGGCTACTGGGGTGAGGTGCTGACGGTCGCGGCCGAGGCCGCCGGCATCGTCGGTCTCGTCATCGACGGCGGCGCCCGCGACATCGCCGCGCTGGCTGCCCGCCGCTTCCCGGTCTTCGCCCGCGGCATCTCGGTGCGCGGCACGATCAAGGCGAGCGCGCCCTCGGTTGGCAAGCCGCAACGCATCACCGGGGTGCCGGTGGCGCTCGGCGACCTCGTAGTCGCCGACGACGACGGCGTGGTGATCATCCCCGCGAGCGAGGCGGAGCGGGTGCTGGTCGCCGGCGAGGCCCGCGCGGCCAAGGAAGCCGCGATGATGGAGAAGCTCGCGCAGGGCGCCACAACCCTGGAGCTGATGGGCTTGGCCGAGTGGAGGACGCGGGCATGACCGGCGACGTCCAGCGGCTAAACCGCCACCTCGCCGCCGCCAGCCCTCGGCGACCTACTGCATGATGGACCGGGTCGCGGCCCGTCGTGCTTCCGGCGCGACAGTGATCTCGCTCTCCGCGGGCGAGCCCGACTCCGACACACCCGAGCACGTGCGTGATGCCGGCGTCGCGGCGATCCGCGCCGGGCACACCCGCTACACGCAGGTCGCCGGTATGCAGGCGCTGCGAGAGGCGGTGGCCGCGAAGTTCCGGAACGAGAACGGCCTCGCCGTCGAGTGGCAGGACACGATCGTTTGCAGCGGCGGCAAGCATGTCATCTTCAACGCGCTGGCCGCCACGCTGAACGAGGGCGACGAGGTCATCGTGCCGGCGCCCTACTGGGTGAGCTGTCCCGAGATCGTGGCGCTCAGCGGCGCCAGGGTGGTCACCGTGCCGTGCGGGGTTGGGACCGGCTTCAAGCTGACGCCGGAGGCGCTCGCGGCGGCCATCACCCCGCGGACCCGCTGGCTGATCCTCAACTCGCCCTCGAACCCGACCGGGGCAGTCTACACCCGCGACGAGCTGCTCGCGCTCGCCGAGGTGCTGCTTGCCAACCCGCACGTCCTGGTGCTCTCGGACGACATCTACGAGCACCTGATCTTCGACGGTGCGTCCTTCCACACCCTGGCCCAGGTCGAGCCGCGCCTCGCCCCTCGCACCCTGACCATGAACGGCGTGTCGAAGGCTTACGCCATGACCGGCTGGCGCATCGGCTTCGGCACGGGGCCGCGGTGGCTCCTCGACGCGATGGAGAAGCTGCAGGGGCAGCAGACGTCGGGCGCGAGCTCGGTCTCGCAGCACGCGGCAGTGGCCGCCCTCACCGGACCGCAGGATTTCATCGCCCGCAGCCGCGGCGTGTTCGAGGGGCGGCGCGACCTGATGGTCCGGATGCTGAACGAGGCGCGAGGTCTCAGTTGCGCTGTCCCGGGCGGGGCCTTCTACGCCTTCGCGTCCTGCGAGGGCCTGATCGGGAAGGTGACGGCCGCTGGCACGCGGCTGGAGACCGATGAGGACGTCGCCATCGCGCTGCTCAACGAGGGTGGCGTCGGCGTGGTGCACGGCAGCGCTTTCGGCCTAGGCCCGTACATCCGCATCGCCTACGCGCTGGACGATGCCTCCCTTTTGAAGGCCTGCCGAACCATCCAGGCCTTCTGCGGGTCCTTGACCGAGGGCGCCTGAAGTGGCCCGCAACGCCATGATAGGTTTTCCATATCGTGGTGTTCCTGCCTTCGGAATTCACCGATCACCCACGATATGCGACCTATCGGTCCGAACCGGAGGCTTGGCTTCCCCAGGATGCCTTTGGCACAGGATCAAGGATCGCCTCGGATGCCCGACGCATCGACCCTTACCGCCTATCTCGTGATCATCCTCGGCCTCGCGGTCACGCCCGGCCCGAACATGATCTACCTGATTTCACGCTCCATCGCCCATGGGCGTGCAGCCGGCATCGTTTCCCTCGGCGGTAGCGCGCTGGGCTTCCTCGTCTACATGTCTTGCGCGGCCTTCGGCATCACGGCGCTGCTGATGGCCATACCCCTGGCCTACGACGCCCTGCGGCTCGCGGGAGCGACCTATCTGCTGTTCCTCGCCTGGCAGGCCGTCCGTCCGGGCGGCCGCTCGCTTTTTCAGGGCAGCCAGCGGTCTGGGCTCGGCCAGGAGCGTGTCTTCGTCATGGGCTTGGTGACGACCATCCTCAACCCGAAGGCTGCGCTGCTTTACTTGGCGCTTCTTCCTCAGTTCGTCGTACCCGGTCACGGCAGCGTTCTGTCTCAGACGCTGGTGCTCGGCATGATCCATATCGCCCTGAATGTGTCCGTGGGCGTGATCATCGCAAGCACAGCAGGCGCGCTCGCCGCTGACTTGGCAAAGCGTCCGTCCTGGCTTCTGGCTCAACGATTGACGATGGGTGGCCTTTTGGCTGCTTTCTCAGTCAAGCTTGTATCGGAGGCTTGAGGGAGTCGTGATGATCCGCCTAGCCACCTACGGCAGCCTGGGTCCCGGTCGCCTCAACCACAACCAACTTGCGAGTTTGGCAGGGCACTGGACCAAGGGCGTTGTTCGGGGCACGCTCGTCCAGGCCGGTTGGGGCGCTGGCCTGGGCTACCCCGGCCTAATCCTCGACGCCCGTGGCGGAGCTGTCGCTGTCGACCTCTTCGCTTCGCCAGACCTGACGGCACACTGGCCGCGTCTAGACGCTTTCGAAGGTGACGGCTATCGGCGCGTCCTCACGGGGGTCGAAACGTGTGAAGGTATGACCGACGCCTGGATTTACGTCCTGGTGCAACCGGCAGAGTTCCGTCCGTAGCAGGGCTGAGGGCCAACAGTGCCAGCATTCTGGCCGAACTCGGCTTCGACCAAACCCGCATCGCCGCCCTGCGCGAGGCCAAGGATATCTGAGCCAGGCGGCCGTCAACAAGGTATCTAGGTAAGAGATCCGTGAGATCGGCTGCCCTGCCGCCTTTCCCTGTTGCATGAAGCCTAGCATGCTGCCTCGGAAGGATTGGTCGGTCCATCCCCTCCGGCCAGGGATCACACCGGGCCTATGGATATCTCGCAGCTCAGGACGCTGGCCCACATTGCCGAACTCGGGAGCGTGAGCAAGGCAGCCGACCGGCTGAACATCGCGCAGCCGGCTCTGAGCCGTCAGATTCGCCTCTTGGAGCAGGAGCTCGGGGCTTACCTGTTCGAGCGCCACGGCCGCGGCATGGTCATCACCGATGTTGGCCGTGAGGTTCTCGCCCACGCCGTCCGGATCATGGCCGAGATGGATGCGATCCGTGATACGGTCGCGGCCGGCCAGACCTCCTTCCGCGGCTCGCTTTCGATCGGAACAACGCCGACCGTCGCCGAGATTGTCACCGTCCCGCTTGCGACCCGCCTCAGGCAAGACCACCCGAACCTCTCGCTGCGGCTGTCATCGGCCTATAGCGGGCACATTCTGGACTGGCTGCAGCGGGGCCAGATCGACGTCGCGGTCTCCTACAACCCGAACCGCTCGCATACCGTGCGCATCGTCCCGATCATGCTGGAAAGCTTGCTCCTCATCACCGCGGGACAACGCCGACTCGGAGAAACCGTCCCATTCTCGCGGCTCGCCGAAGAGGAACTCGTGCTCCCGAGTCCCGGGCACATGCTTCGGGACATCGTGGACGATTGCGCCAGGCGTGCTGGCATCCGCATCCACACCGTGATCGAGGCCGATTCCTTTCAGACCTTGATCAACCTCGTGCGAACCGGCATCGGCGCAACGGTCCTGCCACTAGCTCCGATCTACACGATGGTGGAGGCGGGCGATCTCTCCGCCTCGCGGCTGACGGATCCTGCACCTACACGTGAACTCGTTGTCGCCTACGCTGCCGACCGCCCGGTGAGCCTCGCCGCGCGCTTCGTCGGTCAGACGATCGTGGAGATCGCAATGGATCTTGCAAGACGCGGCATCTGGGTCGGGCAAGTACTTGAACCAGAGAAAGACCTAAAGGAACAAGCCCGCTCGGAACCATCCCCATAACGTGCAGGTCTACCAGCTATTCAATAACTCTCTTTACCATGAGGCGCTCGTCAGTGCTAATGTACCCGGCAGTGGAGTGCTAGCTCGCGGTGCCGCCGCCCAGCTCTGTTCCACGACGATCAGACCTGGGGAACACAGCCTTATGCCGGAGTCGGAGCGGACGATCTTCGGTGCAACGATCCCATTCGCGGACCATTGCGGGATTGAGGAGCTCGGCGTCGTGGAGGGGCGCACGCGCCTGCGGCTGCACCTAGGACCCGAGCACACCAACAATCTCGGTATCGCGCATGGCGGCATCATCTGCACACTCCTCGACATCGCCATGGGCACGGCCGCCCGCCTTGAGGCGCAGCGCCCAGTGCTGACCCTCGACCTGCAGTCACGCTTCCTGGCACCCGGCCGCGGAATCCTCACGGTCGAGGGCTTCGTGGTCCGGGCCGGACGCTCCGTCCTGTTTTGCGAGGCTTCGATCACGGCCGAGACGGGTGAGCTGGTCGCGACGGCAACCGGTCTTCTCAAACCCGTGGCTCGCCTTGAGGACGAGCCCGCGCACCAGAGTGACCGAAGCCTCACAAGCCCCTGAATGATAGAAATTCGGCATATCTGCTAGATGCGCCGCCCTCTTCGTTCAGCAAGAAAATTCCGGTAGATTGATCGCTGTCCATCAATAAACGCGCAGCTTAGAGAACGCCAAGTCCAGGCTGCGGGCAGCGGACGAGCCGGTCGAACATTTATCATTTTGTCGTCCGTGGCTTCTGAGGGCAGTCGAGCTCTCCGAGGATGAGCAGGACTGCGCGATGGCCTGAATGGCTTCAATCGCGTCGTCGGATCAAATCTTTAGGCTCGCATCTCAAGCGCCGCACCGCTGTGCGGCGCCTACGTCGGCGCGCGCCTCAACATCAAGAGCCTCGGCGACAGCGCACGAGAGCCGTCACGGCCAATCCAGGGAGGTCATCATGGCTGAGGGCGCCATCATCGGCGACACGACAGATCTGAGCGAAGCGGAGAAACAGACGCAGCGGAGTCGGATCGCTTCGATCGCCGGCGCCTGTGCTGGCAATCTTGTCGAATGGTACGACTTTTTCGTCTACGCCTACACATCGATCTACTTCGCGTCCGCTTTTTTTCCGGCCGGCGACCAGACGACCCAGCTCCTCGCGACCGCGGCCGTCTTCGCCGTCGGGTTCTTCATGCGCCCGCTCGGGGGCTGGCTTTTCGGCTACATCGCTGACACCAAGGGCCGGAAGATCTCGATGATCATCTCGGTCGCCATGATGTGCGCCGGGTCGCTGCTGGTCGCCTGCCTTCCGACCTATGGCACAATTGGGTTCGCCGCACCGGCGCTCCTCATTCTAGCGCGTCTCGTGCAAGGCCTGTCCGTCGGCGCCGAGTATGGGACGGGGGCAACCTATCTCGCCGAGGTCGCTGGACCGGGCCGACGTGCCTTCTACGGGTCCTTCCAGTACTTCACGATCATTGCAGGACAGCTTCTCGCGCTCCTGACGGTAACCGTCCTGCAGCAGCTGCTGGCCGCAGAGGACCTCAAGGCCTGGGGCTGGCGCATCCCGTTCGTAATCGGCGCGCTCGGTGCCGTCGTGGTCTCGGTTCTTCGCCGTTCTATGCATGAGACCGCGACTGCCAAGAGCATGCATCGCAAGGAGGCAGGCTCGATCAAGGGGCTGATGAGCCACAAGAGGGCGGTGCTGCTGGTGCTGGCGATCACCATGGGCGGCTCGCTCTACTTCTACACTTTCACCACCTACATGCAGAAGTTCCTCGTCCTGTCAGCGGGCTTCAGCGCCACCACTGTCAGCTTCATCATGACTTCGGCTTTGGTTTGCTACATGCTCGCCCAGCCGGTCTTCGGCCTGCTCTCAGACAAGATCGGCATCAAGCGCAGCATGCTGCTCTACTCGACCTGCGCCGTCGTGCTGGTCGTTCCGATCCTGCTCTCGATCCAGACTACCCGTAGTCCGCTGGTCGCTTTCTTCCTTGTGCTGGCAGGTCTCCTGATCGCGTCCTTCTACACACCGATCGCGGGCCTCGTGAAAGCTGAGCTCTTCCCAGCCGAGGTCCGTGCACTGGGTGTCGGATTACCCTACGCAGTTGCCAACGCGATGTTCGGTGGAACGGCCGAGTACGTCGCGCTGTCGCTCCGGACGGCGAGCGTTGAACAATACTTCTTCTTCTACGTCGCCTTCATCAACTGCATGGTGCTGCTCGCCTCGATTGCGCTGCCGCATCTCGATCGGCATGGCTACCTCGAAGGCGACGGCGAGATCGAAGCTCGGGCTGGATTCCGTACCGCTCGCGGCCAGGCTCTGAAAGCCCGAAACGCCGCCCAAAGCTAGAACGGTCCGGCATCTCTCATTTAGCAAACGGATATTGGGTCGAGCACAGTCGGCCCTGTACAAGATTCCCAACAAATCTTCGTTAGATCGGAGGACCCAGTGGCGACAACAAATCACAGTATCGAAGGAGGTCACGACTGGCAGAGCGACGTGTTTCGCGTTCTCCGCGAACACGATGTGAAGCATGTCGTCTACGTGCCGGATGCGGGCCATACGACCGCGATCCGCCTTACCGAAGCCGACGACGAGATACACTCGGTGGTGCTGACCACCGAGGAGGAAGGCATCGGCTATCTCGCCGGCGCGTGGCTCGGCGGCGAGAAGGGCGCCCTGCTGCTGCAGTCGAGTGGCGTCGGCAACTGCATCAATACCCTGGCGCTGCAGGTCTGCGCTCGCTTTCCGCTCCTGATGGTCGTGACCATGCGTGGCGACTGGGCCGAGTTCAACGCCTGGCAGAACCCGATGGGCCAGGCGACCGAGGCCTCGCTCAAGCTGATGGGAGTGATGACCTGGCGCGCGGACGATCCGAAGGAAGTTGCGCCTCTCCTGCACGGCGCTGCCACCATGGCCTTTAACGGCGATTCCGCCTGCGCTCTGCTTCTCGGACAACGGCTGATCGGAGAAAAGAAATGGGTGAAGTGAACGCGGGCGGCGCCCTTGACCGCCGCAAGGTCGTCGCGCGGCTGCTCGACGGCCGCAAGGACCTCCTCGTCGTCACCGGCCTCGGCTCGGCCTCCTACGACGTGATGGCGGCGGGTGACCACGACAACAACTACTATCTCTGGGCTGCCATGGGCTCGGCCGCGATGGTCGGCCTCGGCCTCGCCAAGGCGAAGCCGAACCATTCCGTGCTCGTCATCACCGGCGACGGCGAGATGTTGATGGGTCTCGGCGCGCTCGCGACGATCGCGGTCCAAGCGCCCCCGAACCTCACCGTCGCGGTGCTCGACAATGGGCACTTCGGCGAGACCGGCATGCAGGTGAGCCACGCAGGGCGGGGCATCAACCTCGACCGGGTTGCGGAGAGCTGCGGCTTCGCCTGGACTTCGGAGATCCGTGAGATGGGCCAAGTCGAAGACCTGCGCACCAGCCTCTGCGCCCGCAGAGGTCCGACGCTCGCGACCATCAAGGTGGTGGCCGAGAACCTGCCTCGCGTCCTGCCGCCGCGGGACGGAGTCTACATCAAGAACCGCTTCCGAGCGGCACTCGGCCACGCGCCGATCTGAGCCCGACGCCTCGTGCGGCACGGCCCCAGATCGTGCCGCGCGGGCTTCAGAAGCTCCGGGAGGAACAAGGAGAGGCAGGATGACGCTCGAACGTTTCCGCAACACCGTGGCAGGCCGTTCGTGCGAGAGCGCGACCGGACGCTGGTTCACCACCGCCAACCCCTTCGACGGGCGTGATTGGGCCGAGCTGCCCCGATGTGGGCCGGAGGATGCGGAAGCTGCAGTCGAGGCTGCCCATGCCGCCTTCATCAAGGGGCCTTGGCCGGCCATGTCCGCCACCAACCGTGGCAAACTCCTGCGCCGCCTCGGCGACCTTGTAGCACGCGATGCGGAGAAGCTCGCGGCCTTGGAGGTGCGCGACAACGGTAAGCTCTACGCCGAGATGCTCGGCCAGCTCCGATACATCCCCGAATGGTTCCACTATTACGGTGGGCTCGCGGACAAGATCGAGGGTGGCGTACTGCCGCTCGATAAGCCCGACCTGTTCACCTACACAAAGCGCGAGCCGCTCGGCGTCATCGTCTGCATCACGCCGTGGAATTCGCCGCTGATGCTGCTCACCTGGAAGCTCGCCCCGGCGCTGGCCGCGGGCAACACCGTGGTGATCAAGCCCTCCGAATTCACCTCCTGCTCCACACTCGCCCTGATGGACCTCGTCAAGGAGGCAGGTTTACCCGATGGCGTCGTCAACACGGTGACGGGCTTCGGCGCCGAGGTCGGACCGACGCTCTGCGAGCACCGTCATGTCGCCAAAGTGGCCTTCACGGGCGGCGACGCGACGGGCGCCGCGGTCTACGGGGCGGCCGCCAAGGGCATCAAGCACGTCACGCTGGAGCTAGGCGGCAAGTCACCTAATATCGTCTTCGCCGACGCCAACCTCGACCACGCGGTCAAGGGCGCGATCTCGGGCATCTTCGCGGCTTCGGGACAGACCTGTATCGCCGGCTCGCGGCTCTTGGTGCAGCGCTCGGTCTACGAGGAAGTCTCGCGCCGCATCGTCGACTTCGCCTCTCAGGCCAAGCTCGGCAATCCGATGGACATCGCCACTCAGGTCGGTCCTATCACGACGCAGCCGCAGCGCGAGAAGGTGCTGTCCTACATCGACGTTGCTCGCAATGAGGGCGCGCGCTGCCTGCTTGGCGGAGGCAAGCCGGAGTCGCAGGACCTGGCGCAGGGCTGGTTCGTGCAGCCCACAATCTTCGGAGAGGTCTCGAACTCCATGCGCATCGCGCAGGAGGAGGTGTTCGGTCCCGTGCTCTCGATCATCCCCTTCGAGGACGAGGATCACGCCGTCGAGATTGCGAACGACAGCCTCTACGGGCTCGCCGCTGGCATCTGGACCACGAATATCCGCCGTGCGCTCCGCCTTCCTGACCGGATCCGGGCGGGCACGGTTTGGGTCAATACCTACCGGGCGGTCAGCGTGATGGCCCCCTTCGGCGGCTACAAGCGCAGCGGCATCGGCCGCGAGAACGGCCAGTCGGCGATCGAGGAATACCTCCAGACGAAGAGCGTCTGGATCAATCTCGCCGAGGACGTGCCGAACCCCTTCGTCATGCGCTGAAGCACCAACGACCGAACAAGCACAACGAAGACAGGGAGAGAGCGATGCAGACGATTGACGAGGGGCAGCATCAGGACATCCGCGACGCCGTTCGCGCGCTCTGCGCCGAGTTCCCGGCCGAGTACCATCGCAAGGTCGATGAGGCCCGCGGGTATCCGGAAGCCTTCGTGGACGCGCTGACCAAGGCCGGATGGATGGCGGCACTGATCCCCGAAGAGTACGGCGGATCGAGCCTCGGCCTGACGGAAGCCTCCGTGATCATGGAGGAGATCAACCGCTCGGGCGGCAACTCCGGCGCCTGCCACGGGCAGATGTACAACATGAACACCCTGGTGCGTCACGGCTCCGAGGAGCAGCGCCGGCACTACCTGCCGAAGATCGCGGCCGGGGAACTGCGCCTGCAGTCGATGGGTGTGACTGAGCCCACCGCAGGTACCGACACCACAAAGATCAAGACCACGGCCATCCGCAAGGGCGACCGCTGGGTGATCAACGGCCAGAAAGTCTGGATCTCGCGGATCCAGCACTCCGACCTGATGATACTCTTGGCCCGCACCACACCGCTCGATCAGGTGAAGAAGAAGTCCGAGGGTCTGTCCATCTTCTTGGTGGATCTTCATGAGGCCCAGAAGAAAGGCATGAGCGTTCGTCCAATCCTCAACATGGTCAATCACGAGACCAACGAACTGTTCTTCGACGATCTCGAGATCCCGGCCGAAAACCTGATCGGCGAGGAGGGGCAGGGCTTCAAGTACATCCTGACCGGCCTCAACGCCGAGCGGGCCCTGATCGCGGCCGAGTGCATCGGCGACGGCTATTGGTTCATCGACAAGGTGAGCGCCTACGTGAAGGAGCGGACGGTGTTCGGCCGGCCGATCGGCCAGAACCAGGGCGTGCAGTTCCCGATCGCCGAGAGCTTCATTGAGGTCGAAGCGGCCAACCTGATGCGCTACGAGGCCTGCCGGCGCTACGACGCGGGCCAGCCCTGCGGCGCCCAAGCCAATATGGCCAAGTACCTCGCCGCTAAGGCGAGCTGGGAGGCGGCCAACGCCTGCATCCAGTTCCACGGGGGCTTCGGCTTCGCCGCCGAGTACGATGTCGAGCGGAAGTTCCGCGAGACGCGCCTCTATCAGGTGGCGCCGATCTCCACGAACTTGATCCTCTCCTACGTCGCCGAGCACATCCTCGGCCTGCCGAGGTCGTTCTGATGGCCGGCCGTCTTCCCCTCGACGGTCTGACCGTCGTCGCCATCGAGCAGGCGGTGGCCGCACCCTTCTGCTCCTCCCGCCTCGCCGACGCGGGCGCCCGGGTGAACAAGGTCGAGCGGCCGGAGGGCGACTTCGCCCGCGGCTACGATGACGTCGCTCCGGGTAAACAGAGCAGCTACTTCGTTTGGCTCAATCGCGGAAAGCATTCGGTCGTAATCGACCTCGCGACCGATGCCGGCAAAGACGAACTCCGCACGCTCGTCGCGCAAGCCGACGTGCTGATACAGAATCTCAAGCCTGGTGCCCTGGATCGGCTGGGCTTCGGCGTCGAGGATCTCTGCCGAGAGTATCCTCGCATGATCGCCTGTTCGATCAGCGGATACGGGGAGACCGGCCCCCTCGCCAACCGCAAGGCCTATGACCTCCTGATCCAGGCGGAGTCCGGCCTGTCCTCGATCACCGGCGGTCCTGAGGCACCGGCCCGCGTCGGCATCTCGCTCGTGGACATCGCCACCGGCGCAACGGCGCACGCGGCGATCCTAGAGGCGCTAATTGCACGCGGCATCAATGGCCGGGGTGCCGACATCCGGGTTTCGATGTTCGACGTCATGGCCGATTGGCTCGCCGTGCCGCTGCTGCACCAGGAGGGCGGCCGGGCGCCAAAGCGCATCGGCCTCGCGCACCCCTCTATCGCGCCGTACGGCGTGTTCGCGACGCGAGAGACCAAGCCGATCCTGATCTCCATCCAGAGCGACCGGGAGTGGAAGAAATTCTGCACCGTGTTCCTGCGCGACGCCGGCGCGGCTACGGATCCGCGCTTCGCCACCAACGTCGCTCGAACGAAGAACAGGTCTGAAACCGACGCGCTGGTCGCCCGCGTCTTCGTGGAACTCGGCGAGGACGAGGCGGTGGCCCGTTTGACGGAGGCCGACGTCGCCTTCGCCTCGGTTAACGACATGGCCGCCCTAGCCGGCCATCCGCATCTGCGCCGGATCAGTGTTAAAACGCCTTCCGGTCCGGTCGCCTTCCCGGCGCCCGCCGCGATCGTTCGCGGCGATGAGCGTCACTACGGCCCAGTCCCCGCCTTGGGAGCCTCGACGGGAGGGAGCCGATGAGCGCCCCAGATGCCGACCTCGCCCATCTGCGCGGCTGGATCGGCCGCGAGGAAACACACCTCGCCGAGGTCACCGAAGATCTCGTTGCCCGCTTCCACGCCACGCTCGACCGGCCAGGCTCCCCGCCGCGCCGTGGCGAGCCCGCGCCGCGATTGATCCACCACTGCCTCTCGCCGCAGACGGTGCCGACCGCGACCCTTGCCGAAGACGGGCATCCGCAGCGGGGGGGCTTCCTGCCGCCGGTGCCGCTGCCACGTCGGATGTGGGCGGGCAGCACGGTTCGTTTCCACCGCGACATCCACGTTGGCGACGCGGTCGAGCGCCGCTCGTCCATCGCAGACGTCTCCCTGAAGCAGGGGCGCACCGGGCCGCTGTGCTTCGTCACCGTGGAGCACGCGCTCTCGGTCGACGGCGAGAGGGCGATCAGCGAGCGCCAGGACATCGTCTACCGCGGGGCCGAAGATGGCGCGCCGGGCAAATCCGCACCCACGACAGCTCCCGGCTGCCACACAAGCGCGGTCGAGCCGGGCGCGCCGCTGCTGTTCCGCTACTCCGCCCTTTTGTTCTTCGCACATCGCATCCACTACGACCGCCGCTACGCGATCAAGGTCGAACGCTATCCCGGTCTTGTGGTGCATGGCCCGCTTCAGGCCGTCCTGCTCATGAACTTCGCCGCCGACCTGCACGGCGCTCCTCCTGACCGTTTCAGCTTTCGCAGCGGTGCGCCGCTCTTCGACGACGGGCCCTTCACGCTCAACGCAGACGAATCCGGCGACGGGCTGGCGCTCTGGACGGCCGGGCCAAGCGGTGCTCCGGCCATGCGTGCGGAGGCGGGCTGGGGTGAAGCGCTCCGGGGCGCGGCATGATCCCGTTGGTACTGCTGCCGGGCCTGCTCAACGACGCCGATCTCTGGCGCGATCAGATCGCCGCGCTCGACGACATCGCGCAAGCCCATGTCGGCGACATCACTTGCGGCAATGATCTTGGGACGATCGCCGACCAAGTGCTGGCCGAGGCGCCTCAGCGATTCGCCCTGGCCGGTTTCTCGCTCGGAGGCTACGTCGCGCAGGAGATCCTGCGCCGCGCGCCCGAGCGGGTGACGCGGCTGGCGCTTCTCGACACCGCCTTCCGCCCAGACAGCCCGGATCGTGTGGCGAACCGCCGGGCCCTCGACCGGGCCGCTAGGGCGCCTGGTCGCTTTCACGGCTTCGGCGACCGCCTGCTCACGAGCTATCTCGACCCCGTACATCTGACCGACGAGGCCATCATCACCCGGATCCGGGCGATGACCGAGCGCCTAGGGCCCGAGGTCTTCGTGCGGCAGAACGGTATCGAACGAACGGACGGCTCGGACGTCCTCGCCGCCCTGACTTGTCCGGTGCTGGTGCTGTGCGGCGAGACCGATGCGATCACGCCCTTGGCCGAGCATCGCGCCATGGCAGCCCTAATCCCAGGTGCCAAGCTCGTGATCGTGTCAAGCGCTGGGCACATGACGCCGGTCGAGCAGCCGGAAGCCGTTGCGCAAGCCTTGCGCGACTGGCTGCTCGCCTGATCTCACACAAACTCTCGGAGAGCCCCATGAAGGTGCTGGTGCCCGTCAAGCGGGTGGTGGACTACAACGTCAAGATCCGCGTGAAAGCCGACGGCTCCGGGGTCGAGCTCGCTAACGTCAAGATGTCGATGAACCCCTTCGACGAGATCGCCGTCGAGGAGGCGATCCGCCTGAAGGAGAAGGGCAAGGTCACCGAGATCGTGGCCGTCTCGATCGGGCCGCACCAGGCGCAGGAGACGCTGCGCACCGCGCTGGCCATGGGCGCCGACCGCGCCATCCTGGTGAAGACCGACGTCAACTGCGAGCCGCTCGCCGTCGCCAAGCTCCTGAAGGCCGTGGTCGAGAAGGAGAGCCCGGAACTGGTCATCCTGGGCAAGCAGGCGATCGACGACGACTCGAACCAGACCGGCCAGATGCTCGGCGCGCTGCTCGGCTGGCCGCAGGGCACCTTCGCCTACAAGATCGAGGCCGGCGACGGCAGCCTGGACGTGACCCGCGAGGTCGATGGCGGCCTGCAGACGGTCAGCCTGAAGCTGCCGGCGATCGTCACCACGGACCTGCGCCTCAACGAGCCGCGCTACGCGAGCTTGCCGAACATCATGAAGGCCAAGAAGAAGCCGCTCGAGGAGCTGGCGCCCGAGGCACTCGGCGTCGACGTGACCCCGAAGCTCACGGTGCTGAAGACCGCCGAGCCGCCGGGCCGCTCCGCGGGCGTCAAGGTCGGCTCCGCGGCCGAGCTCGTTCAGAAGCTCAAGGTCGAAGCCGGCGTCATCTAATTCGCATCGCGGGGCTCCCGGCCGCCGGTCAAGCCTCGCGTCACCCCACTCGAAGGCTCTCGGACGACCATGACGACACTCCTCTTCGTCGAGCACGGCAACGGACAGATCAAGGACGGGACGCTCAAAGCTCTCACCGCCGCCAAGCAGATCGGCGCACCGATCCACGCCCTCGTGCTCGGCAGCGGCGCCAAGGCCGTGGCCGAGGCAGCGGCCAAGCTCGACGGCGTCGAGAAGGTGCTGGTCGCCGAGGACGGCGCCTACGACCACGACCTCGCCGAGCCGGTCGGGGCGCTGATCGCGTCGATCGCCGGCCCCTACGACGTGATCATCGCGTCGGCCTCCACGACCGGCAAGAATGTGCTGCCGCGGGTGGCCGCCCTGCTCGACGTCGCGCAGGTCTCCGACATCATCAAGGTGGTCTCGCCCGACACGTTCGAGCGGCCGATCTACGCGGGCAACGCCATCCAGACCGTGCAGTCGCCCGGCGGCAAGACCGTGATCACCGTGCGCACGGCGGCGTTCAAGGCCGCGGAAGAGGCCGGCGCCACCGCTCCCGTGGAGGCCGTCTCGGCGGCCGCGCCCGAGGTCGGCGGCTCGACCTTCAAGGGCGAGGAGATCGCCAAGTCGGACCGGCCGGAGCTGGCCTCGGCCCGGATCATCGTGTCGGGCGGACGCTCGCTCGGCTCGTCGGAGAAGTTCCATGAGCTGATCGAGCCGCTGGCGGACACGCTCGGGGCGGCGGTGGGCGCCTCGCGCGCCGCGGTCGATGCGGGCTACGCGCCGAACGACTGGCAGGTGGGCCAGACCGGCAAGGTGGTGGCGCCGGACCTCTACGTCGCGGTCGGCATCTCCGGGGCGATCCAGCATCTCGCCGGGATGAAGGATTCCAAGGTCATCGTGGCGATCAACAAGGACGAAGACGCGCCGATCTTCCAGGTGGCGGATTACGGCCTCGTCGGCGACCTCTTCCAAGTCGTGCCCGAGCTGCAATCCGAGATTGCCAAGGCCAAGGGCTGAACTGCCGACTTGGTAGAGCGAAGTTCATCCCCCGTTGGAAGGACGCCTAGGCGTTCTGTTACAGAGCCCTGGAGGGGCCGATCCATCATGAAGCTCCGCACCCTGCTGTTCGCCCCCGCCGACTCCGAGCGGAAGGTCGGAAAGGCGCTCGGATCTTCGGCCGACGTCGTCATCCTCGATCTCGAAGACAGTGTCGCGCCGAGTGCCAAGGAGGCTGCGCGTACACTCGCCGCCGATCAGTTGACGGGAGCAAGCGAGCGCAGTCGGCTTGTCGTCCGCGTCAACCCGCGGGATACGCCCTGGTACATCCACGATCTCGCAGCCGTGGTTCCTCATGGTCCGAGTGCGATTCTGCTACCGAAGTGCACCGGGCCGGACGACCTGCGCGCCCTCGACCATCATCTGGAGGCCTTTGAGGTTGCCTCCAGTCGGCAGATTGGTTCCACGGGCATCCTGGCGTTAGTCACTGAGACGGCAGCATCGCTTGCAGACATGTCGTATGCAGGCATCACGCGGAGGCTCCAGGCGCTGCTATTCGGGGCCGAAGATCTCGCTGCCGACTTCGGGATATCGCCGCGGTCGGCAGAGGGAACTCTCACAGCACCGGTTTCGGCGGCTCGCGCCGCTCTGCTTGTAGCTGCAGCCCAGGCCCAGGTTTCCGCAATAGATACGCCGTGGCCCGATCCACGTGATCCTGCCGGACTGCAGAGAGAGACCGAGGCGGCGGTTCGCGACGGTTTCGTCGGCAAGCTCTGCATCCATCCGGATCAATTAAGCGTCGTCAGAGAGGCCTTCGTGCCCCCACCGGAACGCGTGATATGGGCCGAGTCCGTGTGCCGCCTGTTCAAGGAGAGCCCAAACGCTGGGGTGCTGGTCCTAGAAGGCAAAATGATTGACAGGCCTCACCTACGGCTGGCCGAGCGGATTCTTGAAGCGGCTTCTGACGCCTGATGGAACAGCGCTGCATCACAGGTCCGCGCCCCAAAATGTGGAAGGAAGGTCGTGCCGCGGCGTTCACGGCTGACGGTCCGAAAGACACCGTCGACTGAAAGCCCTGCGCCGCTCAGGATTCCGGCCAGCGCAACCGAGAATACCACTGTTGTAATGGAAGATATTTAGATCTGCTTAGCGGCCTGGAGCTGGCTAGCTCCTGCTCCGATGTCGATGTCTGCAAGGCGGCGATCAAAAATGTTGAACTGGTCTGCGCCAAACGTCCGCTTATCCACAACTCGGGCCGCAAAGCCGACAGGCGGCTTTCGGCCATACTACCTCACGCCGGATCGCCATTTTGCGCAGGACCGGACCTTCGCCTTCGCGCCCATCCCGGCCATTCAGTGGGCTGTCACAGTTTCCCGCAAGCGGACGCTTCCACCAACAATTGGAGGGCGGTTTACGTGACGAGCTAGATGTTTGGTCCCGGCATTTGGTGGAGCGGGTTTGACCTGAAGCGCCCGGGCTCGGCGGACCATGCCTTGCAGATGGCCTCATAAGGCGTGAGGCCACGCAGGGTCTTCAGACGGCGTGCGAAGTTGTAGGCGCTGACGAAGTCAGCCAAGTGCGCATGGAGTTGCCCGTGGCTGTTGTAATGGTAGCGCTTGACCGTCGCGTCCTTGATCGTGCGGTTCATCCGCTCGACCTGACCGTTCGTCCAGGGGTGGCGCGGTTTAGTCAGACGATGGTCAATATCGTTTCGGGCGCAGGCGGACTCGAAGCTGTGGGCTCGGAAGGTCTCGCCGGCTGCAATCGCCTCCTTGATGATGGTAGCGGCCGAGGCAACGTTGCCGGGTGTCGTGAAGTGGGTGCCGTTGTCGGTGAGCACAGTGTGCACCTTGTAGGGCACGGCCTCGACGAGATGGCGGAGGAAGTCACCCGCGACCCGCCGCGTGGCCTTCTCGTGAAGCTCAACGAAGGCGAACTTGGTCGTGCGGTCGATGGCAACGAGCAGGTAGAGCCGCCCTTCGGCTGTGTGAACCTCGGCCAGATCGATGTGGAAGTAGCCGAGCGGGTAGGTCTTGAAGCGTGAGCGCTTGGGCTTGTCACCGTCGACCTCGGGCAATCGGCTGATGCCGTGGCGCTGCAGGCACCGATGTAGCGACGAACGGGTCAGGTGCGGGATCGTGGCTTGGAGCGCGTAGAGGCAGTCGTCGAGCGGCAGGAGCGTATGACGGCGAAAGGCGACGACGACCGCCTCGTCCTCCTGTGACAGCACCGTCGAACGGGGATCCTTCGGACCGGTGCGCTGGTCGGCGACCGAGGTCCGCTGCCGCCACTTGGCAACCGTCTTCTGGTTGATCCCGTAGCGCTTCGAGAGCGTCCTCAGGCTCGCTTGACTATGCTGGATCGCTCGACGGACCGCCTTGTATCTTGAAGTTGCCCGCTGGCGCGAAGCCAGCGAGGCTACATGGTGAGGGTCAGCCCGCGTTCGCCTTGGGCTTGTAAGCCCGTGACAGAGCAAGGTGCGGCCCTCACCCCGACAGTCCCAAACCCGGACAGCCGCTCGGGCCCGAGCCCGCATTTGCAAGGTAGGGTCATGGACGAACAACGCACCATCTTCGTCGGCATCGACGTGTCCAAGGACCGTCTCGACGTTCACCTCAGACCCTCGGACGAGGCCTTCCATGTCGCTCGGGACACCAAGGGGCTGGAGGTTCTCGCGCGCCGCTTTGGTAGCCTTCCAGTTGCCCTTGTCGTCCTGGAAGCCACGGGCGGCTTCGAGGCGAGTGTCGCTGCAGCGCTTGCAGTGGCCGGACTGCCGCTCTGCATCGTGAACCCACGCCAGATCCGCGACTTCGCCAGAGCCATGGGCCGGTTGGCGAAGACCGACACGCTCGACGCTGAGGTGATCGCCCTCTTCGCCGAACGCATCAGACCACCTGCCAGGCCCCTGCCGGAACCGGAGAGAAGCCACTTCGCCGAGCTCGTGAGCCGGCGCCGCCAGATCATCGGGATGATCAACATGGAGACCAACCGCCGCGATCAAGCCGTGGACAAGCAGCTGATCCGGAGGCTCAATCGGCACATCACCTTCCTGGAGAGAGAGCTCTCGGAACTCGACGGTGACATTGGTCAAGCCATCAAGGCCTCTCCGGTCTGGTGCGAGACCGAGGCGTTGCTCAAGTCCGTTCCCGGGGTCGGCGACGTCACCGCGCGCACGCTTCTGGCTCAGCTGCCTGAACTCGGCACCATCGGACGCTACCAGCTTGCCGCTCTCGTCGGCATCGCTCCGATCAACCGCGATTCTGGCCTGATGCGCGGCCGGCGATCCATCGCGGGTGGGCGAACATCTGTACGGGGCGTGCTGTACATGGCAGCGCTGACCACCATCCGCCGAGGCTCTCCGTTCCGGCCCTTCTACGAGCGACTCACGCTTCGTGGCCGACCGAGGAAGGTTGCTCTCGTGGCAGTGATGCGAAAACTCCTCGTCACGCTCAATGCCATCGTCCGCAACCGCACGCCATGGCAATCGGTCATGGCTTGATCTTCAACACAGCCGCTCCGTCGTTGTGGCGCTGCCGTGAAGAACTTGGCCCATAGCGCGTCCCTCCACTCCAACGTGCAGAGTGCACCATCAAACCCTGGGATCAAACATCTAATGGTACGGAAGCTGCCGCTGCCATGACCAAACAGTCCTTCACCGTGCTGTCCCGCGGTGGTCCTGCCGAGTTCCACACGGATCTCTGACGTTCGTGAATTTACGTTCCAAAAGCCAGTGGCCATCCGATGGAGCGATCATGGTTCGTAGCTCGGACCGTTCCACAAGGGCAGGTCCTATCGGAACGCTATGACGGCATCACTGCTCTCAGAAATTTATAAACCTCAACGGCCTAGCCAGGCTCAAGCCTGGCGTTCGAGCCTGGCGTTCGAGCACGCTGTGAAGCCGAGCGCGACTTCCGAGAATTCAGGCGTGCGGAGATAACCGTATGACTTATGGCGGTTTGCTGAGCCGTCCGGGCGCAGATACGCGTTCACGACCGCTATGTCGTCGACGCCGACGCCACGGTCATTGGGTGCGAAGACCTCCACAAGTTCGCCGGCCACCGCGGCGAGGTCGCGGTTGTCGGCCATGTTCGTCCAGCGGTTGACGTTGTTCGGGACGCGCGCCGCCCCGTTCTCCTCGGCGATCTTCGCCCTCACCTCCGCCAAGCCGAGCGGAGAGCCCAGCGTCACGAGGTGCTCGACCTGCACGGACGGGGCCTCCCGTTCGAGCATGCGCAGGGCGTCATAGGCGATGATCGAGCCCATCGAGTGCGCGGCCAGCAGCACGCGTCGCCCAGCGAGCTGCTCCAGGACATCGATGAGCCTGCGCCGGACCTGCCGGGCAAACGGCGTCTCGGAATGGTAGTGCCACAGGTCGTCGAAGCGGTGTTCGAGTATCGCGTCGTCGACCGGTGTGGCCCCCGTCGCCGTCTGCAGCGCGGCCAAACCGCGGTAGACTTTGCTGACGACGCCGTCATTCAAAGTCGCGTCAGCGTCCGGCCGATGGCGGGGGAACGGCCCCGAGCCGCCGACGGATTGGTAGGGCTCATCGTTGGCGTCGCCGAGAAGCGGCTTATCGTAGCGCAGGTCCGCCCAGTACACGAACTCGAACGGGAAAGCGCCGCCGTCATGTCCGCAGTTCCGCTGCAGTCCCTCGACGATGGCGGCTCTCCACCAACGCCGTTTCTCGTCGAGCGGAGGCTTGTTCTCCAAGCCATGGATGCCGACGAGGATGCCTTCAGCGCTCATTCCCTCAAGTCCGTCGAGAGGTCGGGCGAGGTGTTCATCCGACATACCAATCGTGGGAGCGCCTCACTTCGGTGTGCTGGCCGCCCCAGCCGAACGTCGCCTCGGCACGTCCAAGGAAGCCTGAACGGACTACTGCAGCGGCATCCGGACATCCGGATCGCGATCGGCACGATAGACACCGGCGGATGGTCTGGTCACCTGCCGCAACAATAGCATCACGCCTTCAGCGATCAGAAAGACGGAGAGTGGGTTGTGTCGGACCACATGCAGGGCACCATCGTAGAACGCGGCCCCGGCCTCGCTCCGGCGTGCAGTACCGACCACCTCCTCGACGATGGCGGACGGGTTCAACCGCGCCTGCAGTCGATCGAGGGTTCCGTCGAGCCGGGCCCGGCTCGCCTCGACGTCGCGTTCGAGGTCCCTGGCAACAGCGGTCATGGATGGCGTCGGATCGCATCGAGCAGCGTGATCCCCAAGGGAAGCGGGCTTCACTTCCGGCCGTGGATGACCAGTGCGAGAGGGTAACCGAGCGCGCCCGCCATCGCGACAACTATGAGCGGCGATGCTTTCGCATATTGGCTGAACGCGTCACTACCCTGTCGATAGGCATGCTTGGCCTCAGGGGCGCTCGCGCCCCTTCTTGATCGCCTCACTGGCGAGATCGTTGGCTTGGTCGGCCACATCGCGCACGGCATCCTTGGCCTGTCCGACGAGGTTCTCGGTCGAACCCTTCAGCTCGGTCACCTTGCCCTTGCCCTTAGTTTCGCGGTCGCCAATCGCGTCGCCGACCTTGCCCTGAACCTTGCCGCCCAGTTCCTTCGCGGCGCCGGTGATACGGTTCTCGTCCATGGCTCTTCTCCTGGGTGGGGGCCGGACGCACATCACGTACGTCCGGCGGTTAAAACCGAGCTATTTCTTCCCGGCGCTCTTGCCGTGGGCCTTGGTCGAGCTCTCGTGCGCCTTCTCGGAGTGGCCGTGGGCCTCCTTCGAGTGCTTGGCGGCAGCGGTCTCGTCACCCTTCTCGTGGTGCTCGGCCGCGGTCTTGTGCGACTTGGCGGCGGCCTCGTGGTGTTTGGCGGCCTCGGCGTGGGCGGTCTTGGCCATGGTGGGTTCCTCGAATGGCACCGTCACGGTGCTCGTTGCGGTCGTGTCGACCGGCAGGACCGAGAACGGGTTCGTTCCCGTCCGGCGTGCGGGATGTCCTCAGGTGCAGCAGCCTCAATGGGCGGGCAACCTGCCGTCGGGGGTGTAGCGGTCCACCGCCGAGGGAAGCGTCCGGGAGAGCCTGGAAAGCAGTTCGTCGTGCGACAGCCCAGTCTGCCGAGAAAGGGCGTCCATGACATCGGACCCGATGGCCTGGCGCAGCTCGGGCGGGGCGATCTCGTGGTTGGGGCCGTTGTTCACCCAGGAATCGGCGGCCGCGCCGTGGCCGTTCTGCCGGAAGCTCTCGACCAACTGACCCAGCCCCCCGCCGAGCACGTTGCTGATGCCGGCTCCGCCGAGCGTACCGCCGATGTTGCCGAGCAGGCCCCCAAGGCCGGCTTGGCCAGACGCGGTTGAGGATCCCACCCCCGGGGAAGAATGACTGCCGCCGAGCATCTCGGCGATCTTGTCCTTATTCTGGAACCCGGCTACGGCGAGCAGGCCGAGCAGGGCGGTCATGGAAGGGAAGCCGTCACTCATAATCGTTCTCCCGTTCGGATGTGCGAGGTACTGGTTCCGGGCGGCTCAGGATCTCGAACCGGTTCCCTTGGACGCCTTGTATTCGTCGATGGCGGTCCGGCAGCCGGGCGAGAGCTTGCCCATGTTCCTGCGGAAGCACGCCACCACCTCCGGCCCCTTCGGATCCATGCCGTTGCAAAGACTGAGATAGTCCCCGGAGCAGAACGTCCGGAGATGGTTCGTGGCGGCATCGTCGCCCTGGGCACCGGCGGAGCCCGCCGCCATGACCAAGGAGAGGGCGAGGAAGCGGGTGATGCGGATCATGGGGCGGAGGCCGTGCTCGATGCTTGCCTTGAGGGTTGGTGCGTTGGCCGGGAGGAGGCCGTGGGCTCCCTCCCGGCCCGGCGCGGTCAGATCGGCTTGCGCGGGGCGGTCCCGGTGGTGCTGGCCGTGCCGGTGTGCTCGACGTTGCCGCGCTCGTCAGTGACCTCGACCTCGGTGTGGCGCACCTTGTCGGTCACGGTCTCGACGCGCTGGGTCGCGTCCTTGCGGATGCCAACCTCGCCGACGACGCGGGCCTCCTTCGAGACCACCGCCTGCTCGCGCATCTCGGTGGCCTCGATGACCTTGTCCTCGAACAGGGCCATGTCGCCCGGGGTCACCGCGCGGTCGACCACGCGGCGATCGACGTGCACGGTCTCATCGTGGAGCGTGACGTTCTCGCTGACGTTCTTCTCGACCGCGTAGGAGCGGACGCGCACCCGGCCGCTGTCCACCATGCGCTTGCCGACGTTGAGCCGCTCCTCAACCACCGGGATGTAGTCGGTGCCCCGCGCTGTCCCCTGAGCCGTGAGGGTCTCGGTGGAACCGGCCGCACGCAGACCCGTCGTGGCGGTCGTCGATGCGGGAGCAACGGCTGCGACCGGCGCGCCTGCAGCCTGTCCGGTCCAACCCTCCTTGCGCCAGGCCGCCTCGCGCTCGTCCATGTCGACCGAGCCGTGCTCCTCCAGAATATCGTAGGTCCGCTCCGCGTACCCGTCCTCGACGGTCGCGGTCAGCATGGTGCCGCCGCGGTTCAGTCCCTCGGCGTGGAGGTGGCGGTCTTCCTCCGGCATGAAGAACTCCTTCAGCGAGCCCCACATGCCGCCCTCGTGGGTCGTGGCGGCGCTGGTCGTGGTGCCGGCCTCGCTGCCGGACAGGATCCGGACGCCGACCTCGGGGATGCCGCTGGCCACAAGCTTGGCCTTCGCGGCGGTTGCGTCCGTGTAGGTGTCGTACATGGCGGTGATGGTTTGGGTCATGGTTCGATCTCCGATGTTTCAGCTAGGTTCAGGGCCGTGACGTGCCCCTCGGGGGACACGCGTTCGATCACGGCGTGCTGCCTGCGCAGCGTCACCGGCATCTCGACGTCCTCGCCCGCCGTGGTCTGGCGGACGTGCACCTCCTCCCGCAGGACGAGGCGCTTCTCGACGACGAGGATCTCTTCCAAGACCGGGATGATCGTCACCCCGTTCTCCTCGCGGACCACCGGGGGCGTCTCACCCTCAGCCAGGGTCCGGTTGATTGGCACCCGAGTGACGCCAACCATGTCGCTGCGCAGGGTCTCGCGCAGGACCTCCTCGACCGTCTCGGTCCGGGTCGAGACCCGCACCCGCCCGGTCTCCACCGCCCGCTTGTCGATGCGGGCGGTCTCGGCGATCAGCGGGACGACCGCCTCCTCGCCGACGGCGACCTCCGCCGCCTGATTGTCCCGCGTCCGAAAGGGATGCGGCTCGGTGGCGGCGGGGTCGCTCACGATCAGACCCGGCGCTGGGTCGTGACGGCGGGTGCGGTGCGTGTGAGCACCGGGTCGACGGCTGCACCGCGGCCGGCGAAGAAGGCGGCCAGGGCACCGAGGATCAGCGCCAGGGCTCCGTAGAGCGCGCCCTGCGAGCCGACGCGGGCGGCGGTGTCGGCCGCCTGCTTGGCCTGCTCCTTGGTCTTGGCGACCGTGTCGTTGAACTGCTGCACGTACTGGGCGACCTGGGTCCGGGCCTGTTCGACCGGAATGCCCTGCGCCTTGGCCAGAGCCTGAGCGGCGTTTTCCTGCGCGTCCTTCCGCTGGGCGGCGTCGCCGGTCACCGCGGCGCGCATGGCGCTGACGGCGGCGTTCTTAAGGGCCTCGGGGTCATTGCCGGTCGTGCCTCGGACCTGGCTCTCGATGTTGGAGAACGGGTTGTCCATACCCGGCAGCGACGGGGCAGCAGCCTGCGCGGCGGTCTTCACCGAGCCGCCGATCAGGTTGCTGGCACCGCCGAGCGTGCTCGACACCGCACTCGACGCGCCGCTGACGATGCCGCCGACCGCCGAGGACAGCAGGTACACGACGACCAGGGTCGAGACCGCCCAGGCGATCAGCCCATGATAGGCGGTAGTAGTCCGAGCCGGTTTGCCCGAGAGGCGCCCGGCCAGCCAGCCGCCGGCGGTGGCAGCGAGGATGCCGGAGATCACGAACCAGATCCCGGCGCCGGACGAGAGCGACCCGGCGGTCGGGGTGCCGTTGCCGGCTGGGTCGACGGTCGAGAGCCCGATCCCGAGCCCGACCATGTTGAGGATGACCTGAGCGACCAGCGCGATCACCGCGCCGGCGAACACCGCGCCCCAAGAGACGGAGTGCAGCGCCATCGTGCGCATGTCCTCAGCCGGGGTGGCCAAGCTGGTAGTCGGAAGGTCACGGTCGTAGGCCGGACGGGTAGTGTCGGGGGATAACGCCATCGTGGGAACTCTCTTGTTGGGGGTGGTCGGGTCGGGCTTCGGCCGAGGGTCGGCGGGAGGTGTGGGGGTCAGAGGACCCGGCGGCGGCCCATCAGGGCGTGGTAGAGCCACAGCACCACCACGGCGCCGACGACGGCGACGAGCAGGCTGTAGAGGTTCACCCCGGACACCCCGGGCTGGCCGAACTGGTTGAATAGAAAGCCGCCGACCACCGCCCCGACCACGCCGAGCAGGATGTCGACGAGCAGGCCCTGTCCGGTGTTGTTGACGACCTTGCTGCCGATGAAGCCGGCCACGAGGCCGAGCACGATCCAAGCGAGGAGTGACATGATCCGGGTCCGCCTTTGTCGATGTGGGTCGAGGCATGGTCGTCGTCGGGAGGTCCGGAGACGTGCGTCGGCCGCGAGCCGTCCAGCCCACGCGATGGTTGCGGCCCTCAGCTACTTGCGCGAGGACCGGCGTGGCTTGGGCTTCGGGGTTGGCGACGTATGTGCGGCTTCGATGGCGGCGACCTCAGCGGCTCCTTCCGCCTCGATCTCCCGATCGCCCTCGATGATGCCAATGGCTTCCTTGATCAGCGCCCGGGCGTGGTCGACTGACAGGATCTTCCGGCGCTCGGGCACAGACATCCCCTCAGATCAACCGCATCGGTCGAACGTCCGAGATGCCCCGTATTGAGCAGAGCTACGACGATGTAATTAACGGCTTCAAACGAAGTTCCGAAGATTTACATAAAGTATATTCGCACTAACTTGCGCTAGTAGTTCTGTAACGGTTTCTGCCAGTTTTAGCGTCGCCCGGTCGGATTTTGGCCGATGCCGCGCTCCTGCGCCCACACCACCACTGCGCTGCGGCGGTTGACACCGAGCTTGCGGTAGAGGCCGGCGACGTGGTTGCGCACCGTGTTCGGCGACAGCTTCAGCTCGGCCCCGATCTCCTGGTCGGTGGCGCCCTGGCAGATCCGCGTGAGCATGTCTCGCTCGCGGATTGTCAGGTTCTCGACCCGGCCCGCAGGATGGCCGGAGCGCGGCGGGTGACGCAGGGCCGCCAGCTTGTCGATCACCCCATGGCTGAACCACGATGCGTCCGCCATCACAGCCTCGATAGCGGTGATCAACTCGCGCTCCGAGCGCTTCCTCGCGGTGATGTCCTGCAGAACGCAGAGCACGCAGGTCTCGCCGTTGATGCTCACGCGCTCGGCCGAGACCAGGCAATCGATCTCGGCCCCGTTCCTATCCTGCAGACCGGCCTCGAACGCGCGGATGCTGCCGAGCCGCTTGAGGTCGCGCGAGAACCTGCGCTGCTCGGTGAGGTCGACCCAGAGCGAGAGGTCGGCGAGCGATCGGCTGGCCACGGTCTCGGGGGCATGGCCGAACGACGTGACGAAGGCTTGGTTGACGCTGGTGATTTCCAAGCTGTCCGCGCTCATCAGCGCGCTCGGCACCGGCGAGAGCTCGAACGCCTTGGCGAAGCGCTCCTCGCTGTGGCGCAACGCCTTCTCGGCCTTCCGGCGATCCTCCAAGTCGGCGAAGGTGAATAGCATGCATCGCTCGACTCCACCCGGGCCGGGCATCTCGATGGCGTGGCCAGCCACGATCACGTAGCGGCCGCGGCCGCACGGCGTGGCGAGCTGAGCCTCCATCTGCGGGATGGTGTGGCCGGCGTGAAGGTGCCGGATCGCCAACTCGCGCCGCTCGGCGTCGCGCAGCAGGTCGATCTCGCAGAACGATCGGCCGAGCACGTCGTCGCGATGGTACCCGGTCAGGTCGAGGAAGCCGTGGTTGACTCGCACGAAGCGCAGGTCGGCGATCCGGCAGATGATCGCCGGGGCCGGGTTGGCGTTGAACATCCGCTCGAACCGCGCCTCGGCCTGGTATCGCTCGCTCACGTCCTGCATCACCAGGGCGAGGCCGCTCGGTGTGCCATCCGCATCGGTGGTCACCAGGCTGCGGATGCGGTGCATCCACCTGTGCGTGGGATCCCGGGTCGGGGCCAACTCGACCACGACGTCGCGGAATTCCTCGCCGGCGAGTACCCGGTCGAGCGGATGCTGCAGCGGCCCGATCTCCCGATGATTACGGTAGTGCAGCGTGAAGTTCGCGCGGTACTCGGACACGGTGGCGCCGAGATCGCCGACGTCCGCGACCCCATGCATCATCACGGCGGCTGCGTTCGCGTAGGCGATGGTCTGATCCGGCTCGATCAGGATCACGCCCTCGGACAGACCGGCCACGATCTGCCGCATCTGTATGTCATGAGCCGCATCGGCCATCGGCGTATCTCCATCCGAAGCGCCAACGCTCGAATGTGGGGAAAAGCCCGGACTGCCGCGTTTGGTCGTTCCTGATCTCGCCGATCGTCACGGATGAACCGGCCGAGCAGAGCTCAGGCCGAAGAATTACGCTTATGAGCGTAAGAGGGATTATTGCACACGAGTTGCAGTTTGGGCCGGCGGCTTCCGGTGAGGAACATGACCTCGACCGCGCCGTCATCCATGGTCGTGACGTGGAGGCGGTAGCCCATGTTCGTCGCCAACATACGCGCTTGGTCCAGCGTACCAGCGGCCAATGTCATCGTGAACTCGGCTATACCCGATGCGAGTTGAGCTGCGATGAGACCGATTTCGACACCTTCGTTGAAGGTCTCGTCCCGGCCAGCGAACCGCAGGCGTAGACCGGGTACGACATGGATATGGCGCATGTGTAGTCCCTCTGGACACCTGCCAGTCCACAGCCGATGTAGTTAACGGCGCGTTAGCAGCGGTATGCTCCGAAAGATCTAAAATCTTACTCGGCCCCTTAGAGGCCGGCGCAGCCTGTCGCGGCCACGGGACACACTCAGTTTCGGAACGTCGCGATTATGCGAATGGGTCAGTTTGCCCGGCCGTGAGAACGTGAGCCATGGGCTGGCACTCGCAGTGTCCAGCGGCCGGCCGATGATGACAGCACTCTGACTTCGGATATGGCGATCCCTTCCTGTTCAGGTCGTATAGCTAGAGCCGTTCCCGATCGCGTTGTAATCGGGCTCGCCTCTAAGTCCTTGATGTGACGCGCTCGCTTGCGCCGAACCGGTGTCCACTTCGGCGGCGAGCGCTCTAAGTTCCAGCGGCGCCGTTTCAGTGGGCCTTGCCCTATTGGAACGCTGCACTCGGCGCCCGCTTCGTGGTGAAATATCGGGTTCCGGTTTCCACCCCAAACCGAATTGGTTGTGTCCCCTGGCGTGGTGTAGCTTCGGCGTGGCCACCACGATCACCGGCCGGGGCCGGATTGATCAGGCTGCCAGGGTGGGCAGGCTGACGAGGGGATCATCGCCGATCGGGGCGATGCTTTCCAGGGTGAGGTAGCGGGAGCGCTGG
>NZ_JAKSYP010000024.1:0-2737 GCF_022829625.1 Methylobacterium sp. E-046
TTCCGCCGTTGAAGGCGAGGGGTCCGCTGGGGGCGCCGAGGTTGGGGTCGCGCGCGACCGAGAGGGTGCCGGCCGCCAGGAGGACGCCGCCCGAGAAGGTGTTGGTCCCGCTCAGCGTCAGCGTGCCGAGCCCGAGTTTGATCAGGCTGCCCTGAGTGGAAATGCCGGTGAAGGAGGCGATCCGCCTGGTCTCGATCCGAGACTCCGCCTGCCAATCACGGACGATCAACGCGATGGTGCGGTCGTAATCGACGCTCGTCAGTCCTGAGAGATAGCTGTCCAGGAGGTCACCTACGTTCGTGCGGGTCGACGCGTAGGCTGGGTCCGTGAGAGGCCAGACACCATCATACCCGTTGGACCGGACGAACGTCGCCAGGATCTGGCTGGCGACGGGATCGTCGGCAGCCGTCTTGACGGCGCCCTGGATCGCGGACGGGCTGCCGTCGCGCAGCGCGCTGACGACGCCGTCCAGCGCGGTCCGGCTGTCCGGAAGGCTGGCGATCAGGATTGGGACGTGAAGACAGGAATCGAGATCCGACCTGCGGGTCGCCCAGGCGGTGGTCTCGGCGTCGTTCTCCTGCTTGCGCTGGATCAGCGCGTCCTCTGAGATATCGTTGGACCATCTATCCGTCCTGCCCGCCGGCAGGTTAACGGCGACGGGGCCCAGGAACTGGCCGGGCCCCCGCATGGCCTTGGCGAGGTCGATGACGCCCCAGCCCCAGACAGCGTTGGGAGCATTGGGGTTGGCGTCGGGAACGCCGGCGACGGCATCGCGGTGATAGGCGGTGGTGAGCAGGACGTCGCGGGCCTGCGTGTTGGTCATATACGGATAGCGCTGCATGATGACCGCCAGCGCGCCGGTAGCGTGCGGCGCCGCCATCGAGGTGCCATCGACCTTAGTGTAGCCGGTCTGATGGCCCGGATTGATACCCCAGCCATAGGGCTCCCAGACGGCATCAGGCGTGTACGGCGGTGCCGTACTGTTGATTGCATCGCCCGGAGCGGCGACATACCAATACTTGGCGACGCCGGCGCGGTTCGAATATGAGGCGAGGACGAGATCCTCGGGTGTCGTGCTTCCGTTGGTACCTCGCCCGACCGAACCGATCGCGAGCCAGTGCTTCTCGGTATCGGGCCGGAAATACGGTAGGGACGAGCGAACGTTCGGATTGTCGAAGCCGGTGTTTCCCGCAGCGAAGACTTGAATGATGCCGTACTGCTTGGCGACATCGGTCAAGGCATCGACGTAGCCGAGCTGGCCGTCGAATTTCGTGTAGGCTTGGCGCAAGCCCGCGAGCGTGTTGTAGTTGTCCACAGGCGGCGGGCTGCCCCAGGACGAGTTGATCGCCCGGGCGCCGGCGGCCGCGAGACTGCCATAGGCGTTCTTGAAGTACGCGTAGTCGGCGTTTGCCCCGTAGATGCTGTCATCCGTCGTGTTCGTGTTTGCCACGTAGACTGTGGCATCGAACGCCACACCGTGCATGCCGACGCCGTCGCGAGCGGCCGCCACCGACCCGGTGACGTGCGTGCCGTGGGGATCGTTGAGGGCGGGATCGTAGGTGCCGGGGACGTTGTAGGGCTCACCCCGTCTGAAGAAACTCGGCTGCGGAGACAGGTCGTTCGGCGCTCCGGACGAATCCACGAAATAGTAGCCGTCCGATCCAAAGGTACCGGTGATCGTGAGCGGCTTTACCCAGCCGTCGGCGAATTCCGGGTGGGCGCTGTAGATGCCCGAATCGACCACGCCGACCGTGACGCCCAGACCCGTGTAACCGGCTGCATAAGCATTGGCGGCGCGCATGGCCTCCAGGCCCCAATCGGCCTGATATTCCGGGGTGCGCCAAGTTTGCGGATCAGTGCTGGCCGTGCTCTGCGCGAGGGCGGGGTTCGAACCGGACCATCCTAAAACCGCGAGGCCCAAGCTCGCACGCCACCAGATCGATATAACCGAATCCCGAAGCCGCATCTTTTCCATGATGCCCGATAATAATTCTGTATTATTGTACATATATCCGCCCAAAAGCCACTTTTGAAATAAAACTCTGCCCTTTATCAAAACAGAATTACGATCTACGTACGTTTTGATGCCGGTCCAGCAATCAATCTAGAAACTTTTTCGACTTTTGATCAATGGCGAACTTTAATCCCTTAAATGCGACTTGTATATGATAGATATGACCTGATTTACAAATAATAATTTTATTTATCAAACTTACATGTCTGAAAAATCTGATGAGATTTCTATTGACGGCCAAATTTCTGTGGCATCGAATTCACCGCGCAACATCGATTGGCCGACGCGTTGCATTTTTACGACATTCCATTGAGAGCGGACGCTTCGCTCGGCCGTTCCCGCTCGGACAAGTCATTCAGATGCGCTCTGACAAGGCTGGAACGCTCGCCCCAGCATCTGACGCTGCGTTAATGACGCCGAACGGCCGACCGATCTTCGAACGCTATACCGCCCTCTGCCGAAGTGAACGGCGGTTCGGCGCAGGAACAGGCGCCCCGCCCTGCGAAGCTCGCTCAGTGCGTTCCCATCTCCTCTGACGAAGTCCGCGTTCGTGCCACTGAACGCCGCGGCCGGTTGTGTCCTCTGGCGTGGTGTAGCTTCGGCGTGGCCACCACGATCACCGGCCGGGGCCGGATTGATCAGGCTGCCAGGGTGGGCAGGCTGACGAGGGGATCATCGCCGATCGGGGCGATGCTTTCCAGGGTGAGGTAGCGGGAGCGCTGG
>NZ_JAKSYP010000114.1:0-19242 GCF_022829625.1 Methylobacterium sp. E-046
TCTGTCTGGCGCTCGCTGCCCGCTCCAATGCCGTCGCTGTCACCGCGGACGCCGCTTGGCAGGAGATCGCTGCAGGTGCTGGCGTCGAGGTTCAGCTCATCCGCTGAAGTCTGGCGAGTAGCCAGATGCAGCGTTTACCCGACGCTAGAATAGCCGACACTTTTTACCGGCAGAGGCGGAGCTGTCTGGCCAACTCAAAGTCCGCCCCGCCGGATCGTCGAGAAAACGATCGGAACTCCGACATCGAAGTATTAGGACTTTTGTCTTATGGAGTTTGGGTGGTCGTTCGAACCGGTCGCTTCCCAAAGTACCCTGGTCGTGACACTCACTTTCCATGAGCCGTTTGCACAATCTGATTGGGACCGTCGCCCGCCGACGTTCTTCACCGGTCATCGACTACGGCGTCACGCTGCTTTTCGTCGGAGCCATGACGTTCATTCGGTTCCTGGCTCCAGCCTATGTTGCACCATTCCTATTATACATTCCGGTCCTCTTGGTCGTGACCCTCGCTTTCGGCTGGGACGCCGGGGCGCTGGCCCTGTCTTTGTCCACTCTAATCGCCGCGTGGTTCTACACGCGCGATGGGATACTCGGCGGCGTCGACGTTGCCTTGCTGTGCCAGTACGTGACGGTGGGTGCGACCATGGTTTGGATCTGCCATGCCCTGCGCCGGTCTGTGGTGAAGAACGAAGCCACGCTGGAGCGGTTGAATGCCGCGAACCACATTCTTGTCGACAGAGAGACGGCGTTGACGAGCGCCAATGCGGCAGCGGAAGCCGCCAAGGAAGCGGCGGAGCTAGCCAACACGGCAAAGAGCGATTTCCTGGCGAACATGAGCCATGAACTTCGCACCCCGCTCTCAGCCATCATCGGCTACAGCGAGATGATGGGAGAGGAGATCTCTGACGGCTGCGCGGCGTCGGACCTCGTGGATGACATCGGCAAGGTCGAGCGCAACGCCCGTCATCTACTCGGACTCATCAACGACGTGCTGGACCTGTCCAAGGTCGAGAGCGGCAAGATGGAGGTCTACGCTGAAGATTTCGCGGTGGAGGGCATGCTGCGTGACGTTGCGAGTTCTGTCGCGACGCTGGTCGGCAAGAAGGGTAACACCCTGGAGATGCAACTCGCGCCTGGGCTGGGCCGGATGCGTTCCGACCTGACCAAGACCCGGCAGGTGCTCTTCAACTTCCTGAGCAACGCGGCCAAGTTCACGGAGAAAGGGACCATCACGCTTGCCGCATCGTGCGGGACGGACGCTTCGGGTGTCGATCAGCTCTCGTTCTCGGTCTCTGATACCGGGATCGGTATGACGGCCGAGCAGGTCTCGCGCCTGTTCCAGCGTTTCGAGCAGGCTGATGCCTCCACGACCCGCAACTTCGGTGGGACCGGGCTTGGCCTTTCGCTCACGCGCGCCTTCGCCGACCTGCTCACCGGGACCATCACCGTGTCCAGCGTCCCTGGCCAGGGCAGCACCTTTACCTTCACCGTGCCGGCGACCTTCGTTCCTCCGATCGACGAGCAAGCCTCGCCCGACCCGGACGTCATCGCCGACGACGTGGTGGAAGGCGACGTCATCCTCGTCATCGACGATGATACGGACCAACTCGCCCTCACCACGAGGTTCCTGCATCGCGAGGGCTTCCGGGTCCAGACGGCCACGAACGGTCGGAGCGGGCTCGATCTCGCACGAAGGCTGCGGCCACGGGCCATCCTGTTGGACGTGATGATGCCAGGCGTGGACGGATGGTCGGTTCTGAGCCAGATCAAGGCAGATGAGACGTTGGCGCCGATCCCGGTCGTGATGGTGACGTCCATCGACCAGCGCAATCTCGCGGCGTCGCTCGGCGCTTCGGACTACATGCTGAAGCCGGTCGACTGGGCGCGGTTCGGCAAGATCGTGAACCAGTTCAGGCTGGCGGAGCCGGACCAACGGGGCACTGTGCTCCTGGTCGAGGACGAGGCCGTGACCCGCATGGCGATGCGCACAACCCTGGAGGAGGACGGCTGGACGGTCGAGGAAGCCTCGAACGGCGAAGAAGGCCTGCAGCAAGCGGCTGCTACCAAGCCGGACGTCGTGATCGTCGACCTCAACATGCCCGTCATGGACTGCTTCGGCTTCCTAGAGGGCATTCGCCCCCTGCCTGGATGCTCAGAGATCCCAGTGATTGTCCTGACGGGCCGGGAATTCACGGCGGAGGATCGAAGCAAGCTTCGCGGCGCGAGCCAAATCCTCAATCGTGGCGACTTCGCGTCGGCCAGTCTGACCGAAAGGTTGATCAGTCTCAGGACCTAAGAAGAGCCGGGACGACTTGGCGTCCGTTTTGAAGCTTCCGGCTCCACGCGCCTGAACCGCTGGATCGGAGCGGATGCGGATAGCGTCGGATGTAACGAAAACGGTCGTTTTGGCGACGCCACTCAAACGAAAGGGGATTGCCTTTTCAGCAGCCACTCGCTTCGTCAGATAATGCTCGCCGCTTTATGCAACGGTGCCCCACTCATCCTTGGCTTGAGCCGTGGTACGGTTCAGACGCACCTCGCCATTCTGGATGGTATCGATTGAGTCGACATGGATGAAGTGGTGAACGCCCTGCGCCTCCGGATCGGTCCGGGTCAGCTTGATGCGTTGGCCGTCGAGATGATCGACAGTCCCGACGTGCCCGCCGTCGGAGCCGACCACCGGCATGTATTCCTGGATGTGTGCGGTATCGACCATGGTAAGCGCCCTTACGCCGTCTTGGCCTTGGAGCCCCGCTTCGGAGCAGCCTTAGCCTCAACGTCGTCTGTATCCTCTTCGGAACCCTCGACGTTGATGCGCTCGGCGATCTCCGAGAGAAGCTGGTCGGTCTTCTTCTCCTCCTGCAGCGTCTCATCCAGCAACTTGGCGGCGTCCGCGTAACCGAGCCGGGCCGCCCAGGTTTTCAGGGTGCCGTAGCGGGCGATCTCGTAGTGCTCGACCGCCTGCGCGCAGCCGGCTAGCACCGCGTCGGCTGCCGGGCTGTCACCGAAGTCCTCTAGATCCTCCTCCATCTCGGAGGTCAGGCCCTGCATGGCTTCGCAGGTCTTGGCGCGGGCCGGCTTTCCGATGATCTCAAACACCTGTTGCAGGCGCTCGACCTGGATGGCGCTCTCTTCGGCGTGGGTCTCGAACGCCTGCATAAGCTCCTCGTGCTCGGCGGACTTCGCCGACTTCTTCAGCGCACGCACGGACTGCTTTTCAGCGTAGTAGACATCCTTGAGGGTCTCGTAGAACGCATCCTGCAAGGTCTTCTGCTTGGTAGCCATATCTTGTCATCTCACGATTGTTGAACACTGAGGCTGCGAGAGTGATCTCATCAGCGGCTATTCTCGGAAGAACGTGGCGTAGCGTCGTCGGGTCCGAATATTCTTCTGGGGGAAGCCGAATAATTTCGGGAACCCTGGTAGAGCGGCTCAGGCCGCGCGGAGTTCGCGCAGGACCTGCTGCACCAGCCGGGGCGAATAGGGTTTGTCGATAAACCGGACCTTGGCCGGCAGATCGCCGGGCTCGGGTTTCATGGCGCCCGAGCAGACGATGATGGTGATCTTCGGCCAGCGCGCGGCCACCTCGCGGGCAAGGTCGAAGCCGTTAAGGTTGCCAGGCATATTCACGTCTGTGAACAGCAGGTCGATCCCGTCCTTGTCCTCCAGGAAGCGCAGCGCAGCGTCCGCGGTGGTCACCTCCATGACCGTGTAACCGGCATCGGTCAGTGTGTCGGCGGCTTCCATTCTAAGAAGAAATTCATCCTCGGCAACCAGGGCAACAACGGGCGGCGACACGGCAGGCTGATCCATCTAAATCAAAGCCGGAAGCCCCCGAGAAGGTTTCAGCGTGGCTGGACACAAGCTCCGGTGCCGAATGCCGCGGCTACGCTGCCAGCTCGCCGCGCTGCTCCTGCATCGCGGCGAGGGTCGCCTCCAGGCGGCAGACCACGCCGGCGGGCGCATAGGTGAGCTTGACCTCGCCACCGACCTCCGCCGCAAAGCTGCGCTCGATCAGGCGTGAACCGAACCCGCGACGGGCCGGCTGACCCAGGATCGGTGGCCCGCCCCTCTCGGACCAGGTCAGGCAGAAGCGCGGGACCGTGTCGTCATGTACGACGTGCCAGCGCAGCTCGACGATGCCATTCTCGTTCGAGAGCGCGCCGTATTTGGCGGCGTTGGTCGCGAGCTCGTGCAGCGCCAAAGCCAGCGAGAGGGCGGGTTTGGCCGCCAGCAGCACATTAGGACCGCTGATCCGGATCCGGGCGGCATCCTGGCGGTGCACGCTGAGGGCGCCCTCGATCACCTCCGCGATCGGCGCGGCGGTCCAGCTGGCCTGGGTCAGGATGTCATGCGCTTTACCCAAGGCGATGATACGGGCTTGAAAGGCCTCGCGCGCCTCATGCAGCGAGGTCGCATTGCGCAGGGTCTGGTTGGCGATCGCCTGAACCATCGCGAGGGTGTTTTTGACCCGATGCTGCAGCTCGCTCGTGAGTAGCCGCTGATGCTCTTCGGCGCGCTTGCGCTCGGTGATGTCGAGCATGGCGCCGGTCATCCGCACCGCCTGGCCTTGGTCATTCCGGATGACATAGCCGCGGTCAAGAATTGCGGCGTAGGAGCCGTCGGCACGCAGGAAGCGGTACTCGTCGCTCCAGTGCTCCGTGCTGTCGTTGATCACCGCGTAGATGCTGGTTTTCACCCGCTCGCGGTCCTCCGGGTGGATGTGCGACTTCCACCATGCACCGCTCGGGCCGACCTCGTCAGCGGCATAGCCGAACAGGGTCTGCACCGCCTCGTTCCAGCGGATATGATCGCTGGCCAGGTTCCAGTCCCAGATCGCGTCGTTGGTGGCGCGTGAGGCCATCCGGTAGCGCTCTTCGGTTTCGCGCAGGTCCTGCTCGGCCTGCCGGCTCGCTGTGACGTCACGCACGGTGCCGATGAAGCGCACAGCTTTGCCCTGCGCGAAGAACGTCTGTCCCTTGGCCGCGACCCAGCGCTCGACACCGTCCTGCAGGCCGATAGTCCGGTAGACGATGTCGTAAATGCCGTCGCCGGCCGGATCGAGGACAGCCTTGACCCCCTTATCGACCCACCCCCGATCGTCCGGGTGCAGGCCGGCCAGGAACACGTCATAGGATACCGGCGCGTCCGGCGGCAGCCCGAACAGGGCACACACGCGTGCATCCCACCCAAGATCGCCGGTGACCAGGTCGTAGTCGAAGATGCCGATGCTGGTGGCCTCCACTGCGAGGCGCAGCTGGTCCTGCGCCTTCTGCAGGGCGTGTTCGGCATGCCTGCGGTCTTGGATGTCGCTGTTGCTGCCAAGCCAGCCAAGGACCTTGCCCGCCTCGTCGCGCAGGGGTTCGGCGCGGATCAGGAACCAGCGGTAGACGCCATCGATGCGCCGCAGCCGGGCTTCGGTGTCGTACAGGACCTCACGGGTGCGCGCGTCCTCCCAGACCTCCAGCAGGCCGGGCAGATCGTCCGGATGGATCACATCGCCCCAGCCCAGCGGCAGCGCCTGCTCGGGCGTCTGGCCGGTGTATTCGTACCAGCGGTCGTTCAGGTAGCTGAGGCTCCCGTCCGGGTTGCCGAACCAGATGATCGCCGGAGAGAGATCGGTCAGAGCGGCGAAGCGAGTTTCTGCCTGCTTGCGCTCGTGGATATCGAGCGAGGTGCCGATCCAGCTGCGGACCGCCCCATCGGGGTCGCGTAACGGCCTGGCCCGCGATAGGAACCAGCGGTACTGCCCATCGGCTCGACGCAGCGGGAACTCGACTTCGTAGGCGTCTCCGGTGTGGGCCGCCGTCAGCCAGGCGGTCCGGGTCGGCTCCTGGTAATCGGGATGGATCACGCCCATCCAGCTCGCCTCGCCGGTCTCACCGGGGGGCAGACCGGTGTATTCGTACCAATAGGCGTTGCAGTAGGTGACGCTGCCCGCAGCGTCACCGAACCAGACCACCTGCGGGGTGACCTCGACGAGTGAGCGGAAGCGCAGCTCGCTGTCGTGCAGGGTGGCGGCATCCTTCCGCTGCTGCGTGCGGTCGCGCAGGATTTTCAGGAACCCTTGGATCTCGCCGTTCTCAGCCTTCAGCGGCATCATCTCGCCGCTGGCCCAGAACCGCGTGCCGTTCTTACGGACATGCCAACGCTCATCCGGGGCACTGCCCCGCTCAAGCGCAGTGCCCATCTCGATCTCGGGCTGCTTGCTCGCCAGGTCTTCAGGCGTGAAGAACCAGTGAGTCAACTCCCCCAGCATCTCGTCTTCACGCCAGCCGAGGATCTGTGCGGCGCCGGTGTTCCAGCGGGTGATCCGGCCGGTGCGGTCCATCGCGATGATCGCGTAGTCCGTCGCGCTCTCCAGGATCTGACCCTGTAGCGCCCGTTCGGCCTGCTGCAGACGGGCAGCGCGCCGCAGCTCCAGCTGTGCCATGGTCTGACGCGCGAGCCGCCGCAGGCTGGCCTGCTGCTGTTCGCTCAGCTCGCGCGGCTGAGTGTCGAGCACGCAGACCGTACCGATGGGCTGGCCGTCTTCGGTCTTGAGCAAGGCACCGGCATAGAAGCGCAGACCAGGCGTGCCGGTCACCAGGGGGTTGCCCTCGAACCGCGGGTCCTTGGTGGCGTCCGGGACGTAGAGGAAGTCGCTCTGCAGGATGGCTTGGCGGCAGAACGACGTTTCGAGCGGGGTTTCCCGCACGCCGAGGCCCACCTCGGCCTTGAAGAACTGCCGCCCGTCGCCGATGAAGTTTACGACCGCGATCGGCGTGCCACAGATCTCAGCGGCCAATGCCGCGACGTCATCGAAGCCCTGCTCCGGGGGCGTGTCAAAGATCTCGTAGGTGCTGAGCGCCCGTAACCGCGCACCTTCGTCGTTCAGGTGGTCAACCTGCTTCATGACGGGGTCACGTCCGGCGGGTGAGTTCTGGTTCATGGCGTCCTGCCGCCTCAGACGGCCTGACACATGGCGGTTTTCTCGGCGGTCTGAGGCCGCAGCGACACCAAGGTGCCGCCGGCGTTGTAGACCGCGCCCAACACGGCCTCGAAGTGCCGCTTGACCGCGCCGTGGCACTCGCACGTTGCCTTTTCCATCGCCGGACGGCTCACGATGATGATGCGCCCGCGGCGGACCTGGATCAGGCCCTGCTGCTGCAGGGTCCGGAGCGCGCGGGACAGGTATGAGCGCTGCACGCCCAACAGCTCGGCCAACACCTCGTGGGTGATCGGCAGGACGTTGGTGCCGAGCCGGTCCTGCAGACTGAGGAGCCAGCGGGCGCAGCGCGCCTCGATCGTGTGGCTGGCATTGCAGGCCACCGACTGCAGCACCTGGGCGAGCAGGCAATCCGAGTAGCGGGTGATCAGGTTGCGCAGGCCCGGTGAAGTCTGCTTGATCTGCTGCAGCACCGCGGCCTCGATGCGCAGCACGGCGCCGGGGACCTGGACGACCGCGCGGCTGAACGCCGGCAGCGAACCCTGACTGACGACACCACCGATCGCGCCCTCACGGCCTACCGTGGCAGTCTCGACGGCACGTCCGTCCTGCAGCCCGATCACAAGGGCGGCCACGCATTGGCCAAGCGGGAAGGCGATGTAGCTGACGTCCTCACCGGCCTCGAACAGCGCCTCGCCGCGCGCATACTCCTTCAGCTCCAGATGCGGTTTGAGCAGGACCTGATCGGGCAGGCGCAAGGCGCTGAGAAGGAGGTTACCGCTGAACTGTGCGTCGATGTCGGGGAGCATGGGGTTAGCGGCGGTTCGGTCCTGATTGGCTTGCCCTCAATCGTTACTGCAACGCTTGGCCGCTGTCTGGTCACTAGTGCTCACATGCCCGAAAGAGTGGCGGGTTTCATCGGCTTGGCCATTCGAGACAGCTGCGCAGATTAACCTGCGCAACTTTCTGCCGCTGAAGGCTTTTTAGGGTCGTGTCCGCTTGCCGCCTTGAGCCTGCGCGTTGTGATGCCCCGCTATTTCATCGACTACGAGGATGGCCAGTTTGGTCTGCACGATGAGGAGGGGGCCTGCTACGCAGATCTGCACGCCGCGCGGGATGCGGCGATTGCGGCGCTGCCGGACATCGGGCGCGAGCCACCGCCCGCGGACGGCCGGCGTGCGTTCACAGCCTACGTGCGCGATGAGGCGGGCACGGTACGATGCACCGTGACGCTCAATCTCACCGCAGAGTGCCATCCTGAGCGCTAAGCTTTGTACTCGACATCCTCGTGCAGAATTGGTCAGGCGTCAGGATAAGCCCGCTGCAGCAGGGCAAGACTGGCCCGCTTCTTCATGCCTCGGATCCGGTACTGACGGCTGATCTGGCACATGTCCTCGGCGATCGTAGGGTCACCGTCGTGCTCGACCCAGTGCGCAGCTTCGGCCAACTCGCGGGCATAGACTTCATCCTTGATGATGCCCTCGATTGTGAGGTCCATCACATGCCTGACTTCCTCGCGCATCGGTGGCTTGGTCTCTGGGGAATACCCTTCAGGTGGTGAGGCCTGGCACGGTCGCAAGACGCGCCCAAACGCACACACTTTAGGTCCTTGGCAGTGTCATCGCTCCCGAACGAGATCGCTCAGGAGGACCTCATCCCGCGTGGCTGATGGCGCTCACCAAATCGCGCTGACGGTAGGGCTTCTGCACGAACCGCCCATGATCGGGGACCTCGTCATCGGTAAGGCCCTGACGCCCGGAGGTCAGGACCAGACGGATGCGCGGCCAGCGCTCGGCGACGCGCGTGGCAAGGGCAAGTCCATCCATGTGCCCTGGCATGTTCACGTCGGTGAACAGCACCCCGATGTCGCTGCGGCTCTCCAGGATCGGCCAGGCCTCATCGGCGGTGGCTACCTCCAGCACCGTAAACCCTTCGTCTTGCAGGATATCGCCGGCCAGCATGCGGATGAAGTCATCATCTTCAACAACCAGCACCACACGCGGGACGACTGACGGAACGGGGTTCATGGCCTTCTAACATGGGTTGTAAGGGATGGGTTTCAGCGTGGCGGCACTAGGACACGCCAAGGCATGGACGATCGCAGCGCCGGCTGCGTTCCCGCCCGCTGCCCTACGACAAGCAGAGTTCGACGAAGGCCCGCTTTGATCCGCGTTTCAATTGTAAGATTTATCTATGTTGCAATCAGAAGCTGAACTACGTTGTGCGCTTGGCTGCCGGATGGGCGCTATGGCTGACGACGTGGTGGTGGTTCTGGACCCGCGGACCGGCAAGTTGGTCCAGATCCGTGTCCCGCCGCGACCTCCCCCAAACCAATGAAACAGCGCAGGGCTCAAAATCGATACCGGTTCAAACCCTCCAAGAACGCATACCTCAGCCTCGGTTCCTGGCATGCCACAGGGCTCTGGTCATCACCACCTTGGGGAAGACAATCCTCCGAGACCTCGCCATGAGCATCGCCCTCTCTGCCATTATCGTTGCGGTAGTCGTTCAGGTTGCCGCGGCTCTTGCGGTGGCCGACGTCGTCACCGAGTCCAAAGAGACCACCGCCCAGCCCATCCCCGTTCGGGTTCGCGACTAAGTGGTTGCCTGCCGAAATCGTCAGAATTGACCCAGCACGGCTAAGGGCGGCCGATTGAACCCCCCCCTGCCATCGACCCTCTGACAACCGCCAAGGTTCATCCGTTGCATCGTTGAGGTGTTCTGGCTGCCTTCCAGAGTGCTCTCACCCGGAAGGGCCATGGGGCGCACGCGGCCGGAGGGTCCGCGACTCAAGACGCCATACGGCGGGAAATCTCGGCCGCGGACCCAAAGTGAGCCACTGTCCGCGCCGCGATCCTTGCTGTGGCTTGGGTCGGCTTCTTGCCCGGCAGTGGTAGAACGGTCTGATCGTGATCCCAGACACAGAAACGGCGGGGCTCACTCCCCGCCGCTCACAACTTGTCTACCGTTCTTCAGTACCGGTCTCGCGGGCGCGGACGGTCGTCGTCGAACTCGCGTCGGCGTTCCTCGCCTCGGATCGCATCACGCCGTTCCTCACGGAATTCTTCGCGACGCTCTTCCCGGCGGATCTCGTCCCTGTCACGCTCCCGAGGTGAGCGCGGATCGACCCGCACGCCGCCCGGTCCAATCTCGATGCCCTGCGCCAAAGCTGGTAGGCTTGGGATGGCGAACAGACCGGCTGCTATCAGCCCTACAGCGATGATGCACTTCACGTGGGTCTCCTTCAAAGCTGGGCCGGTAACGGACTGGGGGGACTAGCGTTCCGACTAGGCGTCTACCAGCCGAGCCCCAGACCCCGTGCCTGCGCATTCGGCCGCGCTTCACACAGCAGCACGATCAGAGCATCGAGAGTGTGCAAAGCATCAGAGCGTGCTTCGGACAAGACTGCACCCTCCTTGTTCAACGCGGCTGCGAGCGTTGCGGAAGCGAACAGGGCCTCAGCGAGCCCCCGTTCGATCGGCCGCAGCATGACGACGCGGCGCCAGAGGCGCAGACATGAGCCAGCCTACAACCCCCATAGAGGCCGCCGCCGATGCGCTCCTGCAGGTCATCGTGAAAGGCGATCTGGAGCGCCGTCAGGCGCCGGACCCTAAGGTGGCACAAGGCGTCTCCACGTCGTGGCACGACGCGACGACGATCCCCCATTATGGCGAACTGGACCTGCCCGGGCTCACAGTGGATCCGATCGGCACCGCATGCCGGGCGGAGCTTCGCCGGATCGGCAACGTCATCCACGCAGCCGGCGGTTCTGACGCATTGGGCACGGCGATAATCTCGGTCGCCACGTTGGATAGCAGGCAGGCGAACTGGCGCACCATCGTCCTGGAGAGCGTGTGGGCCGGGATCGGAAGGCGCGTGTCGTGATCCAGAACCTGCCAGCCTGCGACCTACTCGTCGCTCATCGCCCGCTCAGTCTCCTGCGAGCCGCGCTTCAGGCGGTCCCTCGCGGTGGTTTGGGTGCGGTCGGCTGCATCCTGTTCCTCGGACGTGGGCGGCGTCTGTGGGCGCCCATCTTCACCGAGCCCCTTTCGACCGGCGCGCTCACCGGCCTCACGTTCTTTCTTGGACGGGTTTGCACCGCCGCTTTGGTCGTAGGCCATGGGGCCTTCCTGACCCTGAACCAACTTCTTGATGAGCCGGGGTTCCTAGGCGGCAGCGACGCACCCAATGCCGATGGTTCGATCGTGATGCAGGAAGTGGCCACATGACGCCCCGGGAGCGCGCCGCCTACAACGCTGGTATCGAGACCGCTCAGCAGATGGCGCTCACCGCCGCCGTTACCATCGAGGTTTGAGACGATGTGATCCGGGTTCACCCGTGTTCCCATCTCAGAGTCAGCGCCGCGACTTGGCGCGCTTCCGGCTCCGCTTGGTCATATTGTCAGGGCCGGTGTCTGGATCTGGGGAGGCGAGCCAAGCCAGGATGCGGCCGGCGTAGGTTGTGTCCAGTTCGGCAAGCGACGGAGAGGCTGCCAGTAGAGCTTGCAACTCTCGGCGCAGACTGTCCTCATCAGGTTCAGGCATTGGCGCTCCGACAATTACGACGAACGCCACCGGTGAAGTACGGTTCAAGCTTGACCTGAAAAGTCCGCCTACCCGTGTATGACGTCCGGCACACCAGCCCGGGGCGCCACGAAGGCCACGCCCACGTCGCTCTCACGGCGCCATGCTACACGGACCGGATAGCTCTCACGATCGACACCGATGCGCAGGCTGAAGTGCTTTGGCACCCGCGTGCCGGTACCGAAGCTGAGACACGCACCGATGGTTGAAAGGTTAGCCACAAGGCAGCGAACCCCGGCAGCCGCGCCTGGGAAGGCGGCATGTCCAGGTAGGGCAATCTTGGCCCTGAGCTTTGCGCGGCGCTCTAACATTGACGTACACTGCCATAATGAAGTCATCGCTATGCCATGCGCCGATTAAGACTTCATTTCTATGGCCGGATCTGCTGATTTTAAGGGCTGGATACCTGACCAGCTGGTAAAGGCCTGCATCTTTCGTCGTCTCGGCAGCCGGATGTAAAGGCCCAGCCCCCCAGCCGCCACGCTCTAGGAAGGCCGCACAGCCCCGCCGCGAGCCGCGGTCACAGACCCCCCTGTTGGCTACAGCACTCGCGCCTGCCAGCGGCCGCGGCACAGTAATGGCGCGGCATCCCACGCGGGGTGAAGGGTGGGAAGACCAAGGACCGTACGGGTGGCGGCGGTCCGGTGCTAACCAACCATCGCTGAGGCAGAGCCGTTTACCCTCGCGGAACCGGCACGGCGCTTTCATACCATCGGCGAAATCCCGACAGGGATCCTCTAGAGGCGACCGAAACCTACCGCCCGAGCCGCTGCAGCATCTCCCGGTTGAGGCGCACTTCCTCACGCATCTCCGCGTTCGCGGCCCCCACCATGTCGCGCAGACAGACGAAGCTCGCCCGCATCTGCTGCCGGTGCGCCACGTAGGCCGCTGAACGCCGGCCATGGGTCAGAGGCGCGGCCCGCGCCCGTGCCTGCCCGTCCCGCCGTCTTCGCCCCGGTGCTGGCGCTGCCGTGCATCCTGCATCGACCGTTCGGCATGGCAGGAGACCGGCAGGAACCACCATTCCGGGTGCAGGTACCGCATCGCGGGGACGCCCAGGCCCTATAGCCATCGCATCCCGCCACCCGTGTGCATGGGGTGCTTTGTTTGTTTCGGGCATCACCCCCGGTCCCTCTTCCGACGCGGCGCACCCCCTCCCCCTACCTGCTGCTGGCCACCGATGACGGCTTGCCCGCCCTCGCCTACGTAGTTGTGCTGCACGACGACCGTCTGCCGGCCGCCCGAGCGCATCTGTTGCAGGGTCATCATGCCAGCCTGATAGCTCCCGGTCAGGCGGGTGTAGGCGCCGGCCAGCCGGTTCACCTCGACGCAGGCCGCGGATCGCTTCGTGGGGTCCAGGTACTTCTCGGCGCAATCAAGCTCCTGCCCGAGCACCTTGGCGACCCGCATCGCCATAGTGTGCGCCGTCGCCATCTGATGGGCCAGCATCCGCTCCAAGCTGTCGTTCGCCTGGATCGTATCGGCGGCATCGAGGGCGAGCCCGACGGACCCGGCTTGGCTCGCCAGTTCGAGGCGTGCGCGGCTGGCCTCGGATCCGATCCCGTCCGGGTTTGTCAGCGTGTCGACGAGCGCCGGTAGGGTGTCGCGAACGAAATCATCGTCCGGGATCAGCTCGCCGCCGACAGTCCGAACCGCAGGCGTGGTCAACGGCTTACGGACAACCTCTTCGATCCGGTCGGCCATGGGTGATGAGCGCCCTTGCTCGTCGGCGCGGATGCGAGCGACTCCGAGAAGAGCTTCACTGGATGGACGTCTATGCGCCATGTTCGCCGCTGCCTTGTCGAAGCACCATCTGATCTAGGGAATGATACAGCATCTTGGAATGTGAAGCCTACAGCATCTCTAAATCAGAGCCTGATTTCCCGGTCTACTGACGTCATAATATCTCGCTAGTGTGCGACAAACCGTGCAGGAACACGTTGACTAACACTGGAGAGTAGAACGTGGACGAAACTGTAGAAATAATCGAGCGCGCTGCAACCGACTACGTCGAGCTGACGGCGGGCCTTGTCTCGGCCTACGTGACGAACAACAACGTCCCGGTAGCTTAGCTGCCTGCGCTGATCGCCAGCACGCACGCTGCACTCGCTGGGCTCGCCCAGAGCGCTGCCACCGCCGCTCCGGCGGTTGAGAAGCTCACCCCCGCTCAGATCCGCAAGTCGATCACACCGGACGCGCTGATCTCCTTCATCGACGGCAAGCCGTACAAGACGTTGAAGCGGCATCTCACCGGTAATGGCATGACCATTGAGGAGTACCGGGAGCGCTACGGCCTGCCGCGGGACTATCCCTCAACGGCCGCCAGCTATTCGGCGATGCGCGCCGAGTTCGCCCGCAGCAACGGCTTGGGCCAGCAGCGCAGAAAGGCCGCTCCGGAGGCTGCAGAGCCCGCTGCGACCGTCCCCGAGAAGCCTAAGCGGGCTGGCAGGCCGCGGAAGGCCAGGGAAGCCGCCGAAGCGTAGCGCCGGGTGAGGATCCCTCCCTCTCGGATCCTCCTTCTGTCTCATATCGCGACGGTCGAGTGCCCTAACACTCCCGCTTGCGAGCGCGCCGGTCGCCGTATCCTCCCTGTTCGCGTGTGGCCGGCGCGTACCAGTCCCGAACGAGAGCTACAGCAAGCGGTGCCTCCGCGTGGGCCGGCTGCCATGCGGGCCCCCTGCGCTCGGTCGAGAGCCTGCTACCCCTGCGTATCGTCATCAACCCACCGTCCGGATCATCATTCTAATCGCAGGTCCAACTTGGCTTACGCTCAAGTGGCCAATGGCTCTTCAACCCGTGTGCCCATCTCCACGCCAGAGCTGAGGGGCTTTTAACCCATTGCGCTAAAACCCAAATAGGATTTTGCCCATCGGGGTTCTAGGGCTAAGGAGTCCTTGACCATTTGGGTTTCAGCACGTACGGGCACTGGGGGAGGCGCACACCAGTGGACTGGTGCAATGGCCGTCATATGAGCTGGGAATTTTAGCCAATTGCGCTAAAACCCATATGGGAACTTGCCCTTGAGGGTGCTCGGGTTAAAGTTTTGTTGACCATTTGCGCTTCAGCTCGCTCGGGCACTGGGGAAGGCGTACAGTAGGGAACTGGGGCAATGGCCGTCATATCGGTGTGTTCGACTAAGGGCGGGGTCGGGAAGACGACGCTGGTGATCTGCTTGGCTGATGCCTATGCGCGCCAAGGCGGCAGCGTAGCCATTATCGACGCCGATCCCAACGGGCATGTCTTATCCTGGCGTGAGCGGGCCGGCGCGGACTGCAACGTGGATGTGATCGCGGACGTAACCGAGAAGACGGTGCTCGACCGGATCTCCGACGCCGCCTCGCTTTATAGCCTCGTCTTTGTGGACCTTGAGGGTGCCGCCTCCCAGGCGGTCACGTACGCGATCGCGGAGAGCGACCTAGTGCTGATCCCTTCCAAGGTGTCCGGCATGGACCTGCAGGAGGTGTTCCGGACGTACGAGGTGGTCCAGCGCGCGGAGAAGATGCTCCGCCGGCCAATCCCGGCCCGGGCGGTGTTCACTCAGATGTCGCCGCTGGGCAGCCGCGTCGCGCAGCACGCTCGCACGGAGGTTCAGGCCGCCAGCATCCCGGTCTTACGAACCGAGATCATCCAGCGAGCCGCCTATCAGTCGATCCACTTCACCGGCGCCACGCCTGCCCACCCGGATGGCGACCCCAAGGCCCTTCAGGAGGTCGCCGGCGCGCTGGGCGAACTCCTCGAGGTGTTGGCAGTCCAACAGCAGGCGGCTTGCGCATGATAAAGCCTGCCTTCCAGCCCGCGCCCCGCCCGCGGCCCCGCATCACACCCGAAGACGCTCAGCAACTCGCCGTGGCCACAAGCGATCTGGGCTTCACGCGTCCATCGTCCGCGCCAGAGGCACGCGCCGAGGAGCCCTCAGTACCGCCAGTCGAAGCCGCACCGACTCCTGGCCCAACGGCCCAAGAACCCAAAGTCCCACTTGCCCAAGCCGCTCCTGCTGGCCCTGCGAAGGGCACAGCCCTCAAATTTGAGGTTCCAGATACGGTGTGGACAGCGTTGCGCCAGGAAGCGTTGAACCGCCGTGTCACGGTAAAGTACCTAGTTTTGGAGGCCCTGGCGGCGAAGGGCTACAACGTCGATTTAGCTGCGGTACCCGAGGATGGGAGACGGCTGCGATGATCGAGGCAGCGCTTGCTGCAGTCATCACCGTGCCCCTCGGTCCTGCTGCAGCTGGCGCCGTCAACGGATCGGACACGCCTCAGCAGGGCGGGGATGAGCCGTGACCACGGTGCTGTTCCTGGGATCGCTTGCTCTGATATTGTGCGCGATCGCAGCGCGTGTGCTCGCTGTGCCAACTGGCCTGACCGGCTGGCTTTGGACCGGGCTGATTGAGAGGATCAGCCTGGACCAGAGGAGTTGGAGATGAAGCGAGGACAGAAGTCGAGCGCGGAGCAGATGGTGCTGAAGCTACGCCAAATCGAGGTGCAGACCGCCCAGGGCAAGAGTTTGGCGCTGGCGTGCAAGTGACCTGACCGGCTGGTCTTGGACCGGGCTGATTGAGAGGATCAGCCTGGACCAGAGGAGTTGGGGATGAAGCGAGGACAGAGGCCGAGCGCGGAACAGGTCGTGCTGATGCTGCGCCAGATCGAGGTGCAGACGGCATAAGGCAAAAGCATCGCAGCTGCCTGCAAAGAAGCGGACGTCTCCGAGCAGAGCTACTACCGCTGGCGTAAGGAGTACGGCGGCCTGAAGGTTGATCAGGCTAAGAAGATGAAAGATCTGGAGCGCGAGAACGCTCGGCTTCGTCGGCTTGTGGCTGATCTATCGTTAGAGAAGCAGGTCCTGGCGGACGTCGCCTCGGGAAACTTATTCTCTATTCGGGGTTCATCGGTCAACGCCCTTTCGTGCGCATCCTGGTTCGACGCGTGATCGGTCCTGTGGAGCTCTTGCTTCTCTCCGAGGTCAGCGAGCGCCGCCTCATGATGGGATTAGAGGGAGTGGGCGGAGCCATCTAAGCCGCGCGCTCGGCAGAACCGACGCTCGAGTTTCCTCGGTCTCACCCGCTCCCGTCGTCCCCACAGGGACCTCCCCCACGCCGGAGGAGCTCGGTGTTACGTCACGCTGATCCGTAAGCTTCAGGCCGCCATCGCGGCTTCGGCCGACCAGCGGAAGTCCTTCTCGTCGCGCCACATGCGATGCAGCACGATCGCCAGCTTGCGAGCGACGGCAACGAGGGCCTTCTGCATGCCTCGGCGCTTGGCCACAGCCAGTCCCCAGACCTTCAGCGAGGACCATCGAACCCGAGGGCCAGTCAGCAGCACGAGCGCAGCCTCGTAGAGCGCGGCGCGCATCATCGTGTCGCCGCACTTCGAGACCCGACCGACCCGCTTCGTCTCGCCGGACTGGTAGAGCCGCGGCGTCAGACCGTAATGCGCCCCAACGCATTGCGATCGTCCGAAGCGGGCTGAGTTGTCGACGCAGGTACGGTAGGTCAACGCCACGACCGGCCCGACACCGGGCGCGGTCATCAATCGCCGGCAGACCGGGTCGGTGCGGACCTGGTCCAGCAGCATCTTGTGCAGCTTGGCGAGTTGGGTCCGCAGCGCGGAGCGCGCCTCCAACAGCGGCAGGACCACGGCCGCGACGAAAGGCAGATCGAGCACGAGGTCGCGCACGCGCCGCTCGAACCCGGCAGCCCCCACGACACCCACCTTGGCCGAAGTTGCGCAGTTGGCCGGGCAGGTCGCTCTCGATGTCGTAAGCCTTGCGCTGAAGCAGCTTGCGCGAGGTCAGGAGCAGGCGGCGTTGCTGACTGGCCGGCGTTTTGACGTGGACCGGCTTGAACAGGCCGACCCGCATCATCTGGGCTATGCCCATCGCGTCATTGCGGTCGGTCTTGTTGATGCGTGCCGAGAGGGCCGCATGCATGTGGCGGGTCTCGACGCAGATCGCCGGGAGCCCGGCTTCGACCAAGCCGGCGTAGAGCCACGGCGAGAGCGGCCCCGCCTCCAGGCCGACACGCGCGTAGTTGTGGCCCAGGTCGATCAAGTGCCGGCCGATCGCCTCGGGGTGGCTCTCAACGGTCGCGCGGTGCACGACCTTACCATGGGGATCGACGATGCAGATCGCGGTCTCCTTCACGGAGACATCGAGGCCGACGTGGTGCTGCTCGCTCATGGTGGGGCTCCGGGATTGGATCGAAGCGCCATCATGCCGCCGCTTCCGCCGCGCGAGGCACCCCGAATACCCCATCTAGCCCCCGAGCGACGCCGGCAGGCGGTCGACGGCATTCGGGAGAAGTACGGCCTCTCGGAACGTCACGCCTGCCGGATCGTCGGCCAGCACCGCGGCACGCAGCGCTACGTGCCCACCGTGCCGGCCGACGAGGATGGGCTGACCCGAGCCATCGTTGCCTTGGCCTCCGAGTATGGGCGCTATGGCTACCGACGCGTCACCGCGCTGTTGCAGACAGACGGCTGGCGGGTGGGCAAGGACCGGGTTCAGCGGATCTGGCGTCGCGAGGGGCTGAAGGTCCCCAGCCGACATAAACCCCGCAGCCGCCTATGGCCGAACGACGGCTCGTGCGTGCGGCTGCGGCCACTCCACCGCAACCACGTCTGGAGCTTCGACTTCGTGCAGGCCCAGACCCACGACGGCCGGAGCCTGCGCATCCTGACGCTGATCGATGAGCACAGCCGGGCGTGCCTCGCCTTGAAGGTGGCGCGGCGCATCAACAGCCTGGGTGTGATCGAGGCCCTAGCAGAGGTGATGTGCCTGCACGGCATCCCGGAGAACATCCGCTGCGACAACGGTCCCGAGATGATCTCGAAGGCGCTGCGCAAGTGGGTCGCCAAAACCGGCTCGCAGATCCAGTACATCGCACCCGGCTCGCCGTGGGAGAACGGGTACTGTGAGAGCTTCAACGGCAAGCTGCGCGACGAGTGCCTGAGGCAGGAGATCTTCTACTCACTCAAGGAGGCACAGATCGTGATCGGCCTCTGGCAGAACACGTACAACCGCGTCTGGCCGCATTCGTCGCTGGGCTACCGACCACCTGTGCCTGTCAGCTTCCCGGATCTGGCCTTCCGGCTACCCATGGGCGCGACCATGCAGTAGCCTCGCAACTGGCCCGGTCCAAAATACCGGTCAGGTCACTCTCGTCTTCATAGAGCCCTCGCGTAGCCCGGACGGAGGTCAATCGCCTGCGCTGTGGCTTGGGATAGGCGTACCTCGGTCAGGGTTACTTCGGCGCCTGCCCGGATTGCGTCCTTGACGATTTGCATCCCGCGTTCAGGATCCTCGGCGAGGACCGCATAGAACAGAGTGAGCAGTTGCTCCGGTGCATCCTCATCCTGACATGCGACCTTGACGATGAAGGCGGTCTGATTTGGCTCTATCATCGACGAAGCCTACACCCGACACGCTCTGCAACGAAGGCACGACTGACCGGTCAGACCGCCGAGAGGCGCTTGGTGTTGAAGGCGACGTGCTCGCGGTAGCGAGCGATGACGGTTTCAGGTGAGCCGCCGAACATCAGCGTCGTCATGGCCTCGCCAGCAGCATGCACCTTCTCGGTCACCATCGACTGCATCTCGGCCCGGCCCTCGCGGCCGCCCCAGGCGAGGCGCACTAGCCGTAGCTCGATGACCCGCTGAGCCTCGATTGCGAGCATCAGCGACGAGAAAAAGGGATTGTACACGGCATACTCCGCACCGCTGCAGATGCGGCAGAGGT
>NZ_JAKSYP010000030.1:0-860 GCF_022829625.1 Methylobacterium sp. E-046
CCTGGATCAGCCGCAATCGCCGCCTCTGGAAGGACCCAGAGGCGACTATCGCCTCGGCCAGAGCCTTCCTCTACGCCGCAGCCGTCATGATCCTCGTCAGGCGGCTCGCCCGCTCAGCCTGACTTCTCGGACGGACTCTAAGGCGTGATTTTTATCAAGCTCTCTGCGCAGCGCAAGCCATACCGTAGGGCAAGCACCCGTATTTGAGCCGAGTGTAAGTCCCACCCTCGTGTCCAGACCGCGCCGCACCGCCCCAAAAAAGGGGCCTTTCGGGGACGCGGAAATAGAGGCGCTACTCCCGGGGATGCACCTATTTCCTTATGAAAATCGGGCCCTTTTATGGGAGGCCCGTATCTGGATCGGTGGGCGGGAAGCTGGCGCCGGCAGCCCGCAGCGCCTGCGTCAGGGCATTGAGCTGCGCGATGGTGATCGCCGGTTCGCCAGGGCTGCCCTCGGCTCGCGCCACGACACTCAGAGGCACCTTGGCTCGCCTAGCTAGATCCGCAGGTGCCAAGCGGATGGAGAACCGTGCTGCGAGAAGCTGCGGGCCCGTGATCACCCCTTCCGCCTCCATCATCGCTTTACCGGGCGATCGTTACGCCGATAACCCATGGTATGGCTGTTGCTCCTCTTGGCAATCGTCTCATCCGGGAGAGCACCGCGATGGTACCCAAGAGGCACGATCCCGCCGAATACAGGACGTTGGCAGAACGCTGCGGAGTCGCGATCGCCGACGCCCATTGGTTTCGGCACATGGCAACGCGGGCCCTACGGGACGGCAAGCCCAAGGCGCAGATGCGAGCGGAGAGAGCCCGGACATCGGCGCGCATCATCCTGACGCGGGCCAAAGAGGATGCCGC
>NZ_JAKSYP010000040.1:0-35151 GCF_022829625.1 Methylobacterium sp. E-046
CCTGGATCAGCCGCAATCGCCGCCTCTGGAAGGACCCAGAGGCGACTATCGCCTCGGCCAGAGCCTTCCTCTACGCCGCAGCCGTCATGATCCTCGTCAGGCGGCTCGCCCGCTCAGCCTGACTTCTCGGACGGACTCTAACACTGACGCACCACGAAGGCGGCTCCCGCCACCTGATCGCTCGAAATCTGCCATTCTTCATTTGGCCATCGCCAGCCATCTAGCAATGCCTCAGCGAACGTCTGTGGTGGGTGGATTTCTGCCGGTCCGCTTTCCAGCAGTAGTTTAGAAAAGCCGACTCCGCGGCTGCACCGTTCACGGTAGGGAGCGACCGTCCGCAACTACTGGTGTTCTCGATGACAGACCCGGCCCCGAAACCTGGGCCTGACCATCGGTAACAGCGAACGGTGCGCTTAAGCTGGCAGCAAGCTCGTCGGCAAACAGATTGCTGGGCCTCTTCATGTTTCCCAGATGGCCACGGCTGTTCATATGGACATCCAGTTTCATGGAGAAATTTTCAATTTCGACAACTTTTACATCGGATTGGCTTAGGCTTGCATTAAGGATACTTCTCGGCACGAGCCCGAAGCCCATACCTGAGGCGATCATGCGTAGCTGGATCTCTGTGCCGTAGACATCCACGGCGACCCGTAACCGTCCTTTGCCCACGCCCATGGCGGCCTCCAAGCCAGACCGGTAGCCACAGCCAACCGGATTGAGGATCCAATCCTTTCTGACGAGTGAGGACAGGCTGACGGGGCCATCGCGCCGGGGCGCCATCCTGCTTTCGACGACGACCAGCTCCAGCGTAGCGATCTGCCGATAGTCCAGGGGGGCGATCACCTCATCGCCTTGCGGCCGTATGACGAAGGCCGCATCCAGCTCTCCATCCAGGACCTGCTGAGTGAGGCTCGAACCCCAGTCCGTCCGCAAACGGATGTCCAGGACCGGGAACTCCTCCTTGATCCGGCAGACCATGCCAGACGAGAGCGTATCGCCGATGGCAGGAGTGATACCCAAGCGTAACGTGCCGCTGGGAGGTGCGTCCTCGTTTGGAAGCGCCATCAGGGCGTCCACAGCCTCAACCCTCGCGGAAGCGGATACAAAAAACTGCGCTTCCCACCGCCCATCCGCGCACCGCCTGTTGGGTGAAATCGTCACCGCTCAGCGCATACTGCTGCTGTTTCTCGTTCGAGACACGGCGAGGGAGATGGGGCGCGCATGATCGACCGGAACGCCCGCTGAAACTGGCGTGCATATTGATGACATTTCGGCGGCTCAGCGGACCCGGCGGGCCGCCTTGGCCAGGAACGCCTCGACGCCACGCCTGTACTCCTCGTTCTCTGCGAAGCCGTACACCTCCATCCTCTCGGCGCGCGTTACGGGGGCGGCATCTCGCATCAACCGCCGGATCTGACGCTTGTGCGACCGAGCCGCCAGGATGCCGCTCGCGCAGATGTTCTCGACCGTCTCGGCTACGGCGCCTTCAAAATCCTCTGCTTCGACGACCCTGGACACCAAGCCCTTTTCATAGGCCATAGGGGCATCGAAGAGGCGGCCTTCGATCAACAGCTCCGCGGAAACGGACGGCCCGACGAGGCGGAACAGACCTTCAGTCTCGCCCAGCGCCAGCGGGAAGCCCATACGTCCGACCGGCGCTCCGAAGCGGGCTCCCTGCGCGGCGATGCGGAGATCGCAGGCGACGGCGATCTCCAAGCCGCCCCCGAAGCACGCGCCTTGGATCGCGGCGACGACGGGTGCGGAACAGTCTGCGATTGCACCGAGGCACCCGCCGACATACTCCTCGTGGAAGCGAACCACCTGCTCTTGGGTCGCGCGTTCGGCGTGGAATTCGGAGATGTCGGCGCCCGCGGAGAACGCCTCCGCTGTGGCGCCGCGGACGACGATGCAACGCATGGCGTCGTTCCGGGAGAGCGCCCGGACATGCTCCGCGAGATCCTGCCACATCGTGACGGTCAGCGCATTGCGCCGCTCCGGCTGGCTGATCGTGAGCGTCGCGCAGGAGCCAGAAACCTCCACGATGATCCGTCCGGTCATTTCGATCTCACCCGTCACTCTGTCCGGCTCAGACCAGAACCTCTTGGGAGAGCTTCAGCAGCTCGGCCGCCTCGGAACTCTTCCCGGCATAGTCCTTCCAGGTCGAATTGCGGGCGAGCGCCTGCCATTTTTCAAACGAACCCGCATCGATCTCCCTCTCCTGCCCCCCCGCCTTGCGAAATACCTCAACGACCCTGTCGTCGTCGGCCTTTGAGCCCGCCGTCCCGAACGGCTCCAGTTCGGCACCAGCAGCCATGATCAGGTCGCGCTCGCCTGACGCGAGGGAATCGAAGATCGCCTTCGACATCAGCAGGGGTTCGAAGGTGAAGAGGAAGGTGCGATCGCGCGCCGTGGTGAGGTGCTTGCCCGTCTCCTCCAGGCGGAAGGAGATCATGCTGGTGGACGAGGTGACGACGGCGTCGACCGCCCGCGTCTGCATCGCCGCGTAGATCTCGTTCGAGGGCAGCGGCAGCGTCGCGGCCCCAGCCGCGAGGAGCAGGATGTCCATCTCCCGTGAGCCGCCCCGCATCTTCAAGCCCTTCACGTCTTCGGGCACGATGATCGGGTTGGCACGGGAGACGACACCGTTCGCCTGCCAGACCCAGGACACGATCACGATGCCCTTCTCGGCCAGGAACCCGGTGAGCTTGTGCCCGACCGGCGCCGTCTTCCAGGCTGTGCCCTGGGCGTAGGAGCTAACGACGCAGGGCATCAGCCCGATGTTGAGTTGTGGGATCTGGCCGCCGGCATAGGCGAGAGGGAAGAGGCTCAGGTCGAGGGCGCCCTTGCGGAGCGCGGCAAACTGGGAATTCGTCTTCATCAGGGACGAGTTCGGATAGACGGTTCCCGTGAGCGCACCTCCGGAGCGTTGCCGTAATGCCGCGGCGAACTTCCGGCAGAGCCTGTCGCGGAAATCGCCCTCTTCGTCCGAGCCTCCTGGGAACTGGTGCGAGATCTTCAGGTCGCGCCCGGCCGCCGCCTGGCCCGCGAGCCGGATGAGGACCGGCGCCGCGACGGCGGCGGAGAGCAGGGCGCGGCGCGTCGGCATGGTGGGGTCCTTTCTCGGGGTGAGCGGGCAGACGCCGCCTCAGGTCCGGCGCGGGTCGAAGACGACTTCCATCTCGCGGCGGAGCGTCACGACGGGATCATCCGGTGCGAAGGCGACGTCGTCCCAGCGGACGCCTGCGCCCATCGGGACGTCGCGGACCAGCCTCACCTGATGCGCCAGCCCGAGGGGCAAGTAGCCCTCGTCGAGGGAGATCTCCGCCGGAATCTGCCGGCCCCAGACGCAGTAGCCGCCCTCACCGTCGAGTGCCTCACCAATCTTCAGGTCGCGCTTGGCGGTGGCCGCCACGTCGGCGCTGAAGCAAGTTGGGGCGCCGGTCGGCTGCTTGAGCAGGGCCGCCCAGGCCGCCGAAATGCCAAGTTCCAGGCCGCTGAAGTGGATGGGCCGATAGAGCGCCGCATAGCGCCCGCTCGCGTCGGGCAGCATATGGTACTCGCGAAAACATTCACGGGTGTAGGCGCTGTCCTCCGCCGCCTCGACCACCACGAAGGTGCCGTGGGCGAGGTTGTGCGGAACACTCGACCCGTCTCGGGTGAGGGAAGAGACGCATTCCGTCACCCCGGAAAATTCCAGGCTGCCGCCCGCGTCCCTCGGGCGCAGAACGTCGGCGAGTTCGAAGCGGCTCGCGGGCGGGAAGACAAGCCCTTCAGTTTGCGCCTTGAGGCCGGTCGCGTTGGCGATGGCGGTCATCTCGATCGCCGACTTGGTCCCGTCGACGAAGCTGTTGAACATCTTCGGATTGATCGAGGATCGGTCCTCGATCTCGATCAGCCCCGGCAGGTTGTCGAACACCGTGTCGGGCGTCGACTGGTGGAAGCGCGGCAGGTAGCGGGTGCCCTTACCCGCCGCCACGACTTGGAAGCCGCAGGCGCGAGCCCAGTCGACATGCTCGCAGACGATGGCCGGCTGGTCGCCGTAGGCCAGCGAGTAGACGACGCCCGCCTGCGCGGCCTTCCGGGCGAGCAGCGGCCCCGCGACCACGTCGGCCTCAACGTTGACCATGACGACGTGCTTGCCCGCCGCGATGGCCGCGAGGGCGAGGCGTATGCCCGTGCGCGGATCGCCCGTGGCCTCGATGATAACCTCAATGCCTCCGGCCCGGATCACCGCGTCGGCGTCATCCGTGAGGTAGGTCCGGCCGGTTCGGAGTGCGTCCTCGCAGGAGCGGGCGGCGACCTGCTCCGCCAGCCAGTGGCAGGAGGCGAGCTGACGCGCCGCCCGCGTCACGTCGAGGTCGACGACAGCGACGATCTGCATCCCCGGCGTCGTGCGGGCCTGGGCCAGGAACATCGTCCCGTATTTTCCGGCGCCGATCAGGGCGACCGTCACCGGCCGGCCTGCCTCCTGGCGCTCCCGCAGCAATCGGTAGAGGTTCATCGCAAGTCTTTCCCCGTCGTCACCGGCCGGCCTGGAGCGGAGGAATTGCCAAGTTGACGTTCACGCTCTTCGTCTCGGTAAAACTGTCGAGCATGCCTTCGAGCGACATCTCGCGTCCGATGCCGCTCTCCTTGATGCCGCCATAGGATTGGCCGAGCGCCTGTCCGCCGCCCTGGTTGACCTGCACCCAGCCGGCCTCGACGGCGTGGGCCGCCCGCAGCGCCCGGCCGATGTCCCGGGACCAGATGTACGCCGCGAGCCCGTAGTGACTGTCATTGGCCATGCGGATCGCCTCGTCCTCGTCCCGCCAGGGGATCGCGACGAGGACCGGCCCGAAGATCTCCTCCCGTGCGAGGCGCCAGTCGTTCGAAGTGTCAGCGAAGATCGTCGGCACCGCGAAGTAGCCCCGGGTCAGCGGGCCTTCCTTCGGCGGCAGGCCGCCGGTTACGAGCCGTGCCTCCGGCCGGTTCAGTCCGTCCGCGACGTAGCCGCAGACCTTGGTGAACTGGCGCTCGTTGATGATCGCGCCGACATCGGTCACCTCGTCGAGGGGGTCTCCGATCTTCAGCGCGGAGGTCCGGGCAACCAGCCGGTCGAGGAACGAATCGTAAATGTCCGCATGCAGGAAAAGGCGCGAGCCCGCCGTGCAGGACTGGCTCTGCCGAGTGAAGCGCATGGAGGCGACGATCCCGTCGAGCACCCAGTCCTCATCGGCATCGGGATAGACGATGGACGGGCTCTTGCCGCCGAGTTCGAGGGACACCGGGGCGACCCGATCGGCGGCGGCCCGCATGATCGCCTTGCCGACCGCGGTCGAGCCGGTGAAGCTCACCTTCCGCACAAGGGGGTGGGAGGCCAGGGGCTCGCCGCATTCCTGGCCGTAGCCGGTGACCACGTTGACCACGCCCGGCGGCAGGTGGTCCTGGCAGATCTCGGCGATCATCAGCACCGCCAGCGGTGCGTCCTCCGCGGCCTTCAGCACGATGGTGTTGCCCGCGCAGACTGCCGGAGCGATCTTGAGCGCCGCGAGTTGGGCCGGGGCGTTCCACGGCACGATAGCGCCGACGACCCCGAGCGGCTCGCGCCGCGAATAGCTGAGCATGCCCTCGCCGAGGGGGATGGTGAGCCCCTTCAACTCGCCCGCGAGGCCGCCGAAGTAGCGGAAGGCATCGGCGACCGTGCGTGCCTCGCCCCGCGCCTGGGTGCGCAGGGCATTGCCGGTCTCGCTGGCGATGAGGCGCGCCAGCTCCTCCTGGCGGGCTTCAAGCGCCTCGCCGATGGCGAGCAGCAGCCGCCCGCGGTCGCGGGCCGCGACCCTGGACCAGCCGGGAAAGGCCGCCACGGCGGCATCGACGGCTAGGTCGACATCCGCCTTCTCGCCCCTCGGGATGTCGCCAATCGGCTCGCGCCGTCCCGGATTCTCGACCACGATGGTCCGGCCGGAGACGGCGGGCCGCCATTGCCCACCGATCAGCATCTGCTTCGAGAGGGTCGCCAGGAAGGGGTGCGGATCTGTCATGGTGTCTTCTTCGGACGGCAAGGTTCAGGAGCGCACGGCGACTGCCGGCGCGCCCTCGATCATGCGGATGACGGCGGAGTAATCGAGATCCCCCGAGCCGCTGCCGCAAAACAGGGCGTAGAGGGCGGTTGCCAGGCTGCCGAGCGGCAGGCTCGACCTCGTATCCATCGCCGCCTGCTCGGCGAGCCGCAGGTCCTTGAGCATCAGCTCGGCGGCGAAGCCATTCCGATATTCGCGGCTCGACGGGACGTTCGGGAGAAGGCCCGGGACCGGCGGGTAGTTCACCAGCGCGTGGCAGCTCCCTGTCGAGGTCGAGACGATCTCCCGCATCGTCGCGGGGTCGAGCCCTAGGCGCTGGCCCAGCGTGTAGGCCTCTGAGACGGCGATCATCGAGATGCCGGCCAGGAGGTTGTTGCAGACCTTGGCGGCCTGACCATTGCCGGCGGGCCCGGCGTGGAAGACGTTGCGGCCCATCGCTTGGAAGATCGGCCGTGCCCGGTCGAGATCGCTCGCCTCCCCGCCGACCATGAAGGTGAGCGTGCCGGCCTGCGCGCCCATGACCCCGCCCGAGACGGGGGCATCGAGAACCGGTGTCCCGCGTTCCGCCCCCGCAGCGTGCAGCGCCCGGGCCTCTGCCGCGGCGATGGTGGAGCAATCGATGAGCAGGGCGCCTTCCGGCAGCCGAGCGAGGGTCCCGCCCGGCCCGGTATGGATCTCCAGAACGTGGCGCCCAGTCGGGACCATCGAGATCAGGACCTCCGCCTCCGAAGCGGTCTCGGCGGCACTCAGGGCTATCTCCGCTCCGGCTTCCTGCGCTTCCACCCGCGCGCCCTCGGCAATGTCGTAGGCGCGGACCTTGTGTCCCGCCGCTACGAGGTTGCGGAGCATGGGCAAGCCCATACGTCCCAGGCCTATGAAGCCGATCCGGGCCATTCTCTCCTCCCGTGCCGTCACTAAGAATCGACTACTGGGACTTGGCGACGAGCGGGCAACCGCCCTCGCTCATGGGCCGGAACGCGACCTCGGCGGGGATCGTCGCCTTGTAGGCGTAGTAGTCCCACGGATAGCGCGACGCGGACGGCGCTTTGACCGTGTAGAGGTGCATCGGGTGCATCTTGCGCCCGTCCGCGCGGATGGTGCCCTTGCCGAAGAGGGGATCATCGGTCGGCGTCGCCTTCATCGTCGCGACGACCTTCGCGCCGTCGCCAGCCTCGCCGAGAGCTTCCACAGCCTTGAGATAGTGGAGGATCGAGGCGTAGACGCCGGCCTGCACCATCGAGGGCTTCGCTCCCGCGAGCTGCGCCGCAAACCGTGCTGAGAAGGCCCGGGTGCCGTCGTCCGTGTCCCAGTAGAACGGCGAGACCAGCGACAGCCCCTGCGCCACTTGCAACCCGATCGCGTGGACGTCGGTGACGTAGATCAGGAGGCCGGCGAGCCGCTGCTTCGAGCCGACAATGCCGAACTCGGCCGCCTGCTTGATGCTATTGACGGTGTCACCGCCGGAATTGGCGAGCCCGATTACCTGCGCCCCCGAGGCCTGCGCCTGAAGAAGATAGGACGAAAAATCCGCGGTGTTGTTGGGCGCCCGGACGCGGCCGACCACCGTGCCGCCGCTCGCCTGCACCATGCGCTCCGTGTCACGCTCCAGGGCGTGGCCGAAGGCGAAGTCCGCGGTCAGGAAGTACCACGTCTTGCCGCCCGCCTCCACCACCGCCTTGCCGATGCCGTTAGCGAAGGCCCAGGTGTCGTGGGTCCAGTGCACCGTGTTCGGCGTACAGGCCTTGCCGGTGAGGTCCGATACGGCGGGTCCTGAGGCGAGCATGACCTTGTTCTTGTCCCGGACGATCTGGCTCACCGCCAGCGCCGCCGCCGAGTTGGTGACGTCGGCCACGGCGTCGACGCCTTGCGTGTCGAACCACTGCCGGGCGATCGTGGAAGCCACGTCCGCCTTGTTGCCGTGGTCGGCAACCAAGATCTCGACCTTCCAGCCCTTTCCGCGCAGCCCGGAATCCTCGACGGCGAGGTTCGCCGCCACGACGGATCCCGGCCCGCCCATGTCGGCGTAGATCGAGGATTGATCGTTGAGGACGCCAATCCTGACGCTCTTCTCCGCCGCCGAGGCATAGCCGAAGCCGAGTAGAAACGCAGCGGCCGCACGGCAAAGGGCGCGCGCCATCGCACCATCCTCCATGGTCGCGGTCTAAGGCCGCTCTCCCCCCTGCGCCGGCCCTCGTGGAACGGTTCGGGACGATGCGAAAAAAGCGCACACGCTCCGAACCGTCTATGCCAATTTCTGCACAACGCAGGCTCAAGGATTGACAGATGCGATCGACGCACCGGTGGGACGATCTGCAGGCCTTCCTGGCCGTGGCACGCGCCGGGCGTCTGACAGAAGCAGCCCGGAGTATGGGCGTCGAGCACACCACGCTCAGCCGACGGATCACGCGACTGGAGACGGCTCTCGGGGCCAAGCTGTTCGACCGGCGGCCGACCGGTTACGGTCTCTCGGCGGAGGGCGAGCGCCTGCTGCCGCGGGCCGAGGCGATCGAGCGGGCGGCCCTGGGCATCTGGCTCGACCGGGTCGACCCCGCCATCGGCCTGACGGGATCCGTGCGAATCGGCGCACCAGAAGCGTTCGGGACCTTCTGCCTCTCGGAGCGGATCGGGGCCTTCTCGGCGCTGCATCCGAGTCTATCGATCGAGCTCGTGGCGACCCCGCGCGCCTTTAGTCTCTCCAAGCGTGAGGCGGATCTCGCCATAGGCCTCACGCGGCCAGCCACAGGACGCCTCCACGCCCGCAAGCTCGCCGATTACGAACTCGGCCTTTACGGCGCACCTGCCTACATAGCCCGCTGCGGCCGGCCTGAGGGGAAGTCCGACCTGCACCGGCACCGGTTCATCGGCTACATCGACGAGCTCGTCTTCTCGCCGGAACTCGATTACTTTACCGAGGTCTTGCCCGGCCTGCAGCCGTCCATCCGCATCTCGAACGTTATTACGCAGATGACAGCCGCTCAAAGCGGAGCCGGTCTCTGCATCCTGCCCTGCTTCATGGCCGACCGGCAATCGGAGCTCGTCCGCCTTATGCCGGAAAGCGTCCGCATCACCCGCACGTATTGGTTGCTGACACATGCAGACATGGCGCATCTAGACCGGATCAAGACCACCGCCGCGTTCATAGTCTCAGCAGCTCGCGCCGCACGCCCAACTTTTCTTACGCAATGATAAAAAATACGCAGTCAATTTACGACAATAGAATATTGAATTTACAGTAATATTTATTGGCAATATCAAGCTTTTGATGCTATTTAATTTTGTGAATTCCGGGCAATATGCTGGAACAATGGGTGGCGTTCCATCCTGTCGCTGACCGGATTGGTATATTTTGGTGTGTCCGCTGTCACATCATCTCTCTCCAAAGCTGCCATACTGCTTACGGGCAACTCCGATCGACCGCATCGCGCCCATCCTAGCCAACCAGTTGGTTGTGACGAAGTCCCGTAAGCGGACGCTACTGGTCAGATCTTATTGAGCGATGGCTTGCATGGACGTCTCTGTCGTGTGGGTAGCAGTGTGGCCGCTCTCCGTCGCAGCGTCATCGACACGCGCAACGATGCCGCGTGCACCAGAGCATATCTTCGCAGCGCCGGCGGCGGCTGTTCCCGGAACTGTCCCGACCACGTGCTGTTCCTCAATCTCCCAGTGAGTGGCTCCCCGAGGTGTATCGTGCTTTTTCGCGAGACCGTCTCACGCCGACACCTGCTCCAATCCGGAGCTGTTGCCGCCACAAGTACCTTGATCGGGATCAGAGGAGCCGCAGGCTTGGAGACGACTTCCGATAGGCCCACCGACGTTCCGACCGGCCGTCGAACGAAGACGCTTGACCAAGACTACTTCAAGGGCATGTACGCGACTGAAGCGGATCCCTGGCGCTTCGCGACGAGCTCGTATGAGCGCGACAAGTATGCGGCGACTTTGGCGGCCCTGCCACGCGCCCACTACGCATCCGCTCTGGATGTCGGCTGCTCGATCGGAGTATTTACGCACCAGCTCTGCCGCCGCTGTGACGCACTTATCGGGCTCGATGTGGTGCCGTCCGTTTTGGACGCGGCTCGTGAGCGATGCGCCGATTGCCCGAACGCGCGCTTCATGGTGGCCGCCGTCCCTGGCGCTTGGCCGAACGGACGGTTCGATTTGATCGTGATCTCGGAGGTGGCGTACTACCTCGACCGCGCCGACCTCGCGCGCCTTGTCGCGCGTGTCGAAGGAGCATTACTACCGGAGGCAGACATCGTGCTGGTCCATTGGCTCGGCGTTACCCACTACCCGCTCTCGGGTGACGAGGCGGCCGAAGGCTTCATCGCCGGGGCCCGAAATTTTGCGACAGTCGTGAAGCAATCCAGGACAGCTGAGTATCGCCTCGACGTGCTGCGCGGCAACAAGTCCGACGTCCGGTAGGGCTCGGTGAGCACATTGCGGGACCGTGCTAGTTAGGCGTTGGTCTGTCTTAGGGTCCTTGCGACCGCGTACAACGCGAGGCCGGCCAGCATTATGAGCAAACCCGCGAGTGATTGGAGTGGCCTCGCCACGACAAGGTAGATCATCATGAACAGGGTGACCGCGAGGAAGATCAGTGGGGTGAACGGGTAACCCCAGGTCCGGCACGGTCGCGGCAGGTCGGGCTGAGTGATCCGTAGCTTGATCAGGCCAAGCACGGTCAGGAACGAGCAAGCGAGCAGGCCGAACTGGACGAACTCGAGCACCGCCTCGAAGCTCTGCGTTAGGAGCAGCAGGCTGGCGACGCCGCATTGGAGCAGGATGGCGGCGGTCGGCACGCCGCTGCGTGAGCGGCGCGCGAACACGCGCAGCGGTATCACGTCCTCGCCCATCGCCAACGTCACGCGCGGACCGATCCACGTCATGGCGCTGATCGTCGGGATCAAACCGGCGCAGATTAGGGCACCGACGAAACGGCCCCCTGCCTCACCGAAGACGTGACGCCCGGCGATCAGAGCGACCTCAACTTGGCCGGCGAGTTCTGTCAGCGGCGTGGTATACAGAAACACAGCATTCAGCGCGACATATAGCACCGCTACGAAGCCTGTCCCGGCGAGGAGCGCTCGCGGCAGGCTGCGCTGCGGATCGTCAAGCTCACCGACGATGTAGGTCGCGGCGTTCCAGCCCGAGTAAGAGTACATCACGAACACAAGGCTGACCGCGAAGCCGGCGCTGGCGATCTGCGCGAGGTCGAACGCGCCAGGGACGAAGCTGATCGGCTGGCCACTTCCTCGAGCGAAGCCGACCCCGATGAACATGACGATCAGTGCGAGCTTCGCCAGCGTGAAGGCGACCTGAAACGCACTGCTTTGGCGCAGCCCGCGCAGGTGAACGGCCGAAACGATCCAAATCACCGCAAGGCCGAGCGGAAGTGCGGGCGCGCCGGGCAGAACAGCTTGGGCGTACTGCCCAAACGCCATGGCGGCGAGTGCTACCGGCGCGGCAAACCCGACCGTGGCCGAGAGCCAGCCTGCCATAAAGCCGACCGCCGGACCGTATATGCGCGAGAGGAACGTGTACTCGCCGCCGGAGCGGGGAAACATCGTGGCAAGCTCGGCGTAGCAAAGTGCCCCACAGAGCGCGACAGCGCCGCCAACCCCCCACAGCAGCACCAGCGCGAAGGTAGACGAGACATCCCGCGCCTGAAACCCCAGACTGGTGAAGACCCCGACGCCGATCATATCGGCCGTCACGATGGCCGTCGCCGTCAACGTGGTGACAGCCGGCAAGCTTCGGGTGGCCATCGGTTGGTCGATCATCTCTGTCACCTGCCGGGATCCGTCGCGCTCACGCGTTCGCTCACGAGAAGCCGGGTAAGCGGGAGCCTGTGCTGCGCATGTGAGAAACCACATGACCGGCCACTGCTAGACCGTCGAATGAGTCGCACGACGTGACGGCCTGTAAACCGGGAGACTGGAATACGTTACGATAACAACCGCTCGCCTGCGACGGACCGCGCGAGCATGGCGCTTGTCGCGGCTTGTCGAGAGGACACCATGGATCAGGGCACGCCGCTCGACCTGACATTCGACGCCGTCGCTGCAGCGCGCGCGGTGTCACTGTCGGCGGCGCAGCACGCGGGCAAGCAGGATCGCGACGACGGCTTCCCGACCGAGGATGTCGCCGATCTCGCACGCCTCGGCCTGCTCGTGGCACCCGTCCCGTCTTGGGCTGGCGGCCCCGGCCTCGGCGAGGAGCCGGGAGCCTCCAGGCTCGCCACGGTGCTGCGGTTGGTGGGGTACGGCAGCCTCGCCCTCGGGCGGCTCTACGAGGGCCACGTCAACGCGTTGCAGCTCATCGCCCGGTACGGTGACGCAGGCCAGCAAGCGCGCCTGTTCGCAGATGCCCACACCGGCCATCTGTTCGGCGTCTGGAACACCGAGCCGCCCGAGGGCGGCCTCGTCCTGCAACATAGCGAGGACGCTCTGTCACTGTGCGGTGTGAAGACCTTCGCCTCCGGGGCTGGCTTCGTCACCCGCGCGCTCGTCACGAGCCGCGGTCCGGCTGGAAGCGGAACCCTGATGCTGGTCGTGCCGCTGACGCCTGGAAGCCGGGCCGACCTGTCCGCGTGGCGGTCCCACGGCATGCGCGCCTCGGCCACCGGCACCCTCGATTTCGCCGGCATCGCCGTATCGGCGCAGGACATCCTGGGCGACCCGGATGACTACTTCCGCCAGCCGGACTTCTCGGGTGGCGCGTGGCGGTTCGCAGCAGTGCAACTCGGCGGCATCGAGTCCGTCTTTGACGCCTGGCGCGGGCATCTCGCCGCGACCAGCCGCGGCGGCGACCCGCACCAACTCGCGCGCCTCGGCGAGGGGGCCATTGCGGTCGAAGGGGCCAGGCTCTGGGTCGAACGCGCTGCGGAAGCGGTTTCCGGTGGCGTCCTGCTGTCAACGCGCGTCGTTGCCCTTGTCAACTTGGCACGGCTCGCCGTGGAGCGGGCCGGGCTCGACGTGCTGCAGCTCGCCCAGCGCTCGGTCGGCCTACAGGGCTTCCTATGCGCCCATCCCTTGGAGCGGCTGTCACGCGACCTCGCCACCTACCTGCGCCAGCCCGGGCCGGACCGGGCCCTCACCGCCGCCGCCGAGGAAATCCTCGGTGCCGGAGGCATGGCCGGGGACCTGTGGGACGGGGCCGTGCCATGAGCACGGCCGGGGGCACCGACACAGCCTCTGTCGGAGATAGATGGCTCGACACGCCACGGCGCTACGGCCGCGTCAGCCGTGCGTTCCACTGGCTCATGGCGGCGCTGTTCGCGTGGCAGTTCGCAGGCGCGCTGCTGTACGTCGTCACCGGCGACAACGCGGTGACACGCCTCGTCGGCGGCAGCCACTTCACCTTGGGCTTCACCCTGTTCGTGCTCGTGCTGCTGCGCGGCGCCTGGGGCTTGGCGAACCTGGCCCGGCGCCCGCCACATACGGGGCTCCTGGGCCGCGCCGCGGTGGTCGGCCACCTTCTCATCTACGCCCTGATGGTCGTCGTTCCGGGCCTCGCACTGCTGCGTCAGTACGGGTCTGGCAAGCCGTTCACGCCCTACGGCATCCCGCTGATGCCCGGGCGCGGCGACAAGGTCGCCTGGATGGTCGTCCCCGGCGACTTGCTCCATCACTGGCTGGCCTTCACGCTCCTGGCGGTGCTGATCGGCCACGTCATCATGGCCTTCCTGCACCGCAAGCTCTGGAAGGAGGACGTGCTCGCTCGGATGACATGATGCGGTCGAGGGGAAGGCGCAGGCAGCAGGTAGCTCTTCTGGGATGCTGTGTCGCCTCGCGCCGCATCCATTTCCGGCTTGTGGGCAAACCTTCGCGTGACAGGTGCTCGCAGTGCGCGACGGGTCCTTTTCCTGCCATCCAGCAGGGTCTGGGACTACGTCCGCATACAGGTGCCGCTCGCAGTCGCCTGTATGTCTAGGTTGGATCGGTAGAAGCCGTCCGCTTTTCTGGCGGCAACTCCCAATAGGGGACCAGCAGCTTCCGGCCAGCTCCAGCCGGCCGGTCAGAGCCCCTCTGCAGTTCTTTAGGCGGACTGGGATGTCTTGTAAGCGGATGCACCAGCGGACAGCAAAAACCGCATCAGAGCTCGGCTTTACAATCGTGATTCGCGGTGGCCTGTTTTGCTCTTGTCCAGAAGAGTTCAGCCGTCTTCGAGAGGCGCAATCGGGGACGGAAGAGACGCGTCTCGATCGGGATTTCCCACTCTGGACCGCCGGCAAGTCGCAGCCGCCCGGTCCGCAAATCCGCCTCGACCAGATCATGCGGTGACCACGTCACGCCCTGGCCATCCCGTGCCATCTCCACGAGCAGCATCGCCGGACCGGTGAAGGTTGCTTGAAGGTACGGCGTTTGCTCCCAGGCAGAAAAAGTCCCCGCGACAATACGGCCAACCCCCGATCCGGGATGGTAGGTCAAGTGAGGGAGTGGGGCGTCAGCGATACCGGGGAGAGGGAAGCGTGGCGCGGACGAGTCGGAGCTAGCGGGGGCGCTGACCGGCACGATCCGGTCGATGCCGAGCCGCATCGACTGAAAACGCGCTGGTGGAAGACGTGTCGGGGTCGCGGCATGGTAGTGGGCCAGTAGAAAATGGACGTCGCCCGCGATGAGCAAGCGCTCGCAGGCCTCCATGTTGGCCGAGAAGAGTTGCAGCATGACGCCGCTCTCCGCGCCGCTCGCGAGGTCGCGATACCAGTTCGGGAAAAAGTTCTGAGACAGGTTGTGCGTGGCAGCAAACCGCAAAGTTCCCGTCGCGGCGTGCGCTGTCTCCAGGACCTCCTCGCGTCCCGAAGCCACCCGGCGCAGGATGTCTTCCGCAATCGGCCGGAACGCCGCCCCGCCGCGGGTGAGGATGACCGTGTGCGTGTTGCGCTCGAACAGCGGCGTGCCGATCCAGGCCTCCAGCGAACGGATCCGGCGGCTGAGCGCCGGCTGCGTGACGTGGCGGCGTACGGCCGCGCGCGAGAAACCGCCGGCCTCGATCACCGCGAGGAAATCCTCCAGCCAGGGAAGTTCGACGTCCATGCCGTCTCAACATCAATTTATGCCGAAAATGTATAACCGCAGCCGCTGATCCGGGTCCATTAAAGATCGCCCGCCGAGCAGGCCCCATGCCGCCATCGGACGACAAGATCCGGGAGGGCAACTGGGAGATGCATTTGGATGCCACGCACGATCGGCTCGTGGCCGGCCACGGTGAAGCCGCGCAGCGAAGGGAAGCCGGAACGCCATTCTGGCGCAAGCCCTATGTTCTGGTTGTCGCTGGCGCCGCGCTGGGCGCTTTGGTCGGTGCGGCGGCGCCCGAGGCCGCCGTTGCGCTCAAGCCCCTCGGCGACATCTTCATCGCGCTGATCAAGATGACGATCGCGCCGCTGATCTTCCTTGTAGTGGTCGCCGGCATCGCTCAGGTCGGCGACATGCGCACGGTCGGACGGATCGGGCTCAAGGCCTTCGTCTATTTCGAGGGCGCCACCACCTTCTGCCTGCTGATCAGTCTCGCCGTAGTCCAACTCGTGCGGCCCGGTGCCGGTGTCGCGCCGGCGACCGCCTCGCAGGCCCAGGCGAGCGCCAAGTTCGCGGACGCGCACATGCAGTCGCTCTCCGCCTACCTCACGCACATGGTGCCGGAGAGCTTCGTCGGCGCCTTCGCCGGCGGCGAGGTTATCCAGGTGCTGATCCTCGCGGTCATCACCGGCATCGGGCTGGTAACGCTCGGTGCCCGCGGCGAGCCGATCCGTGCCGGCATTGAGCGCCTGACCGCCTTGGTGTTCAGCGTCGTCCACGTGGTGGTGATGTTGGCACCGATCGGTGCCTTCGGCGCGATGGCGTTCACGGTCGGCAAGTTCGGCACCGCGACGCTCTGGGCGCTCGGGCTTCTCGTGCTCACCGCCTGGGCGATGATGGCGTTCTTCGTCTTCGGCGTGCTCGGCCTCGTGCTGCGCCTCGTCGGGATCAGGCTGTTCGACCTGCTGCGCCTACTGCGCACCGAACTCGTCGTGGTGTTCGGCACCTCGTCGTCGGAGACCGCGATCCCCGGGATGATGGAGAAGCTGCCGGCTGCCGGCGTCGGGCGCGCAGTGACCGGGCTCGTGATCCCGTCGGGCTACTCGTTCAATCTCGACGGCGTGGCGCTCACCCTCCCGCTGTCAGTGTTGTTCATCGCCCAGGTCTACGGCGTCCCGATGGGCTTCGAGCAGCAACTCGCGCTGTTCGTGGTGATGCTGTTCACGAGCAAGGGCGCGGCTGGCGTCACGGGTGGTGCCTTCGCGGCACTCGCGGCCACCGTGGTGGCGAGCGGCCTGCCGCCGGAGGGGCTGGCGCTATTGCTCGGCATTGACCGCTTCATGTCGCTCGGCCGGGCGCTCACCAACACCATAGGTAACGCCGTCGCCGCAATCGTCGTCGCGCGCTGGGACGGGGCCTTCGACGCGAAAGCCTGGTCCGCACGCGAGACGGCCGCGATTGCGCCGACATTCTGAAGGAGCCAGCCATGAATGAGACACGTCCCGTCATCGCCCTCGTGCCGGGCGATTGCACCGGCATCGGACCGGAGCAGACCGCTCGGATGCTTGCCGACCGCCGCATGTCGGAGACCGCGCGCCTCGTCGTGGTAGGCGATGCCCGGGTGATCGCGATGGGCATGCGGCAGGCCGGCGTCACCTTCGAGCTCAACGTGATCGCCTCACCGACGGAGGCCGATTGGTCCGGCTCGGTTGTGCCGATCGTCGATCTCGCCAATACCGACCCGAGTCTGTTCCCGCCGGGCGTTGTCAGCGCGGAATCCGGCCGGCTTACCGGCGAGACCCTGGCGCGGGCCATCGACTTCGCCAAGGCCGGCACAGTCGACGCCATCACCTTCGCGCCCTTGAACAAGCGCGCCATGTTCGACGGCGGCTGGCGCTTCCCGGACGAGCACAAGATGTTCGCCCATCTTCTCGAGCACCGCACCTACTTTTCCGAGATGAACGTGCTCGACAACCAGTGGATGTCGCGTGTGACCGGCCACACGGCCCTGCGTGAGGCGATCAACCTTATCGACGAGCGCAGCATCACCGACGCGATCGAACTCGCCGACACGATGATGCGCAAAGCCGGCATCGACAAGCCGCGGATCGCGGTGGCGGCGCTCAACCCGCATGCAGGCGAAAACGGCCTGTTCGGTCGCGACGAGATCGAGCTGATCCGCCCGACCGTCGAGAAGGCGGCGCGCACCGGCATCGACTGCAAGGGGCCGTTCCCGGCCGACACGGTCTACATCCGGGCTTTCGCGGGCGAGTTCGACAGCGTGGTCGCGATGTACCACGACCAAGGGCAGATCGCGACGAAGCTCAGGGGCTTCAACCGGGGTGTGACCGTGACCGCCGGCCTCGAGACAGTGTTCACCACGCCCTCCCACGGCACCGCCTTCGACATCGTCGGCCAGGGCGTCGCTAAGACCGGCGCGCTGGAGAGCGCCATCTCACTGGCCGCCCAACTCGCGACCGCCGGGGCTCGGCGCAAGGCAGCCGTCGCCGCCTGACGCAAACGGCCCACGGCCGCGATCCAGAAGACATTGGAGGAGACAGGGCCGATGACGCGCATCCTCAGCCGCAAGCAGTTCCTGGCCGGCCTGTCGGCGCTGGGTGCCGGGGCGGCACTTACCGGGCCGGGCCGAGGCGAGGTCGCGGCGGCGGACCGGCAGGCGGCCCAGGGTGTGACGGAGGAGGCCGCCAACTTCGTGGTCGCGACGCGCTACGAGGATCTGCCGCCCGAGCTGATCGAACTGGGCAAGAAGCACATCCTCGACGCCGTCGGCCTCGCCATCGCCGGCGAGAAGGCGGAGTCCGGCCCGATCGTGCGGCGCTATCTCGGGGATCTCGGCGTCCTCACCGGGCCCGCGACGATCCTCGGCACCGGCCTTCAGGCTGGTCCGCGCTTTGCCGCCTTCGCCAACGGCGTGGCCATCCACGCTGACGATTTCGACGACACCCAGCTCGCCGTCGCCAAGGATCGGGTCTACGGCCTGCTGACCCACCCGACAGTGCCGACGCTCCCGGCGGCGCTCGCAGTCTCGGAATCCCTGGGCCGGTCCGGCCGCGACTTCATGCTGGCCTATCATCTGGGTCTGGAGGTCACCACCAAGCTCGCCGAGGCGATCGCGCCGCGCTCCTACGAGGGCGGCTTCCACTCGACCAGCATGTGCGGCGTGTTTGGGTCCGCCGTCTGCGCGGGCAAGCTGCGCGGCCTCGACGCCAAACAGCTGCGCAACGCCTTCGGCGCAGCCGGCGCGGAGGCGTCCGGGCTGCGCGAGAATTTCGGCACCATGACCAAGCCGTTCCAGGCCGGCCACGGCGCCGAGGCGGGCATCGTCGCCGTCGACCTCGCGGCCCTGGGCTGGACGGCGGCCGAGGACATCTTCGAGGCCAAGCGCGGCTTCTTCGCGGCCTTCGGCGGCGGCTGGGATCCCGGAGCCATCGCCGACAAGTTTGGCAAGCCGTGGTCGCTCCTCTCGCCCGGCGTCTCGATCAAGCCCTATCCGTCCGGCTCGCTCACCCACCCGGCGATGGACGTAATGGCGGCCTTGATCGCCCAACACGGCATCCGGGCGCAGGACGTAGCCCAAGTCCGGGTCGGTACCAACCGGCAGATGCTGAACACGCTGATCCACCATCGGCCGAAGACCGGCCTGCAAGCCAAGTTCAGCATGGAATACTGTATGGCCGTGCTGCTGGTGCTGGGCAAGGCCGGCCTCGGTCAGTTCCAGGATGATATTGTCGGCCGTCCTGATCTTCAGGATATGGTCGGGCGCGTCGATTTCTACAACAATCCCGAAGCCGACGCGGCCGGCGCCGACAAGATGCGCAGCTACGTCGAGGTCCGGGCCGCCGATGGCCGGACCTTCTCCGGGCAGGGGGACTTCGCCCGGGGAAGCCCGCAGAAGCCGATGAGCTTCGACGACGAAGTGGGCAAGTTCCAGGGCTGCGCCGAGTTCGCCGGCCTGCCCCGGAGCAAGGCCGATCGGATCGTCACCGCTGTCCAGAACCTGGAGACCGTCGCCGACATGCGCTCGGTCTTCCCCGGGATGTTCGTCTGAGGCCCTAGGACGGGGATTTCGAAGGGCCGCTTATGCCCCGGCGTGGGCATCACGAAGGGAAAATCACCATGGACGAGGCCAAGCGGCGCCTTCTCAAGCTCGGCGCGACGACCGCGGCTATGAGCGCGCTCCTCCCAGCGGCTCGGGCCCTAGCGGTGCCGGCCACGCCCGCGCCGCTCCCCGAGGCGGCGATGCCGGCCCTCGAACCGTTCGGTTCCGAGCTGATGCGCGGGTTCCGCCGGCAGCGGATCCGGACTTCCGGTGCCGAGATCAATTTGGCCATCGCGGGGAACGGGCCGCCGCTGCTACTGATCCACGGCAACCCGCTCACCCTGGTGAGCTGGCACAAGATTGCGCCGACGCTGGCAAGGACGTTCACGGTGGTGGCGGTCGACCTACGTGGATACGGCGACAGCTCGAAGCCGGATGGCGGCCCGGATCACGCAGGCTACACGTTTCAGGCGATGGGGCGGGACAATTTCGAGGTCATGACTGCCCTGGGCTTCGACAGATTCGCTGTCGCAGGGCACGACCGGGGCGCGCGCGTGGCCTTCCGCATGGCCCTCGACGAGCCAGCGCGCATCACCCGGCTGGCCTCCCTCGACATCATCCCGACCTATAACCTCCTCCAGAACATCACCCTCGGCTGGGCCATGGAATCGTATCACTGGTTCTTCATGGCGCAGAAGGCGCCGTTCCCCGAGACGTTGATTGGCGCCGACCTGAAGAACTACATCCACTACAAGCTCGATAAGATCGGCGTCGGACTGGACATATTTACACCTGAAGCCTTCGCGGAATACGCGCGCTGCACCACGCGTGAACAAATTCATGCGGTGTGCGAGGATTATCGCGCGGCCGTGTCGCTCGACTACATGATGGATACGACGGATTTCAACGCCGGCCGGAAGATTTCCTGTCCCGTGCTGATCTTGTGGGGTGCGAACGGCCACGTTGGCCGCCATCTCCATTCGTTGGAAGCTTGGTCGGCGTGGGCGCCTGACCTACGCGGCTGGGCTATACCAAGCGGCCACTATCTTGCAGAGCATCGACCAGATTTAGTTTACGCGGCCTTCTGGTCCTTCTTCATGGGTCTTGAGCCCGCACCATACCATGACCTGTGAGAGACTATTCGACGAAATGCCGATCATGAACCGATCGGCGATCTTTGTACTGGGCTGATTGAGTGGATAAGCCAGAATCGGAGCTAACAGAGTCGGCAAGCGACGACCGCTTTGCCACGCCTCATGCTCCGAAACAGACCGAAGGCTTTCCGCCATACCACGTCACGCCAGGTTACCTGAACTTGCAGGATTCGGAGATCCGGCTTCGTCGTGCCCATCTCGACCATTCGGCGACCGTTGGCGGCAACTCCGAAGCGGGCCTTGGCTCAGGCCAGATCGCAAGTCGAGCTGCGCCCACCTGCGAACCTTCGGTCAGTCACCGCCTCACGCCACGGCGACGAACGGCATCTCGTCGAACTGGTTGCAGCCGCCGAATCCTGCGGAACATTGCCTGACGGAACCCGGTAGCGGCATTGCCCTCAGGCCATAGTTCCGCATCTGCATACGACAGCATCTAGCCAGAATGCGTCGTAGTCTCAGCCAGGATCATCGCGGAAGCACGATGCTTTACATGCCACAATCCCGGCATCGTAGGGCATCGCCGCTGTCGCTGAGAGTTATCGTTGGCGCTGCCCCAACACCTGGCAGATGCTACGATTTCCTTCAGATCGCCTAAAAATTCCCTCATCAGGAAGTATAAATCCAATCGAAAGCGCATCTCAGGATTGTTTCTCAATATTTCTAGGGCGCCTTCCGCAGCAAGATCATCAAATTGCCGCACTGGCCCGATGAATGCATTATGCGATATGCTGGCGTTCACGGCTCGCGGTTCCAGCGCGCGCATCCATCACGGCAGATGTAAGGCAATGGCGGCGATCGTCCGACTGGCTCTGCTTCGACCCTACACCTTCGTCGTGATGTCGATCCTGATCCTGATTTTCGGGGTCATGTCGATCTTCCGGACGCCCACCGATATCTTTCCAAGTATCGGGATCCCCGTGATCAGCGTCGTCTGGCAATATACCGGCCTACCGCCGGAGGATATGTCCGGCCGCATTGTCTCGGTGTTCGAGCGTTCGCTGACGACCACGGTTAACGACATCGAGCACATCGAATCACAATCGGTCCCCGGCTACGGGATCGTGAAGATCTACTTCCAGCCCAACGTCGACATCACGGCCGCCCAGGCGCAGGTCACCGCGATCTCGCAGACACAGCTCAAACAGCTGCCGCCGGGGATCACGCCGCCCCTGATGCTCGCTTACAATGCGTCCAGCGTGCCGATCATCCAGCTCGCTCTTTCGAGCGATAGCCTTTCGCAGTCCGCACTGAACGACTTAGCTCAGAATTTCATTAGGCCGCAGCTCACCACGATCCCGGGGGCCCAGCTTCCCTACGCCTACGGCGGCGCGGCACGACAGGTGCAGATCGACCTCGATCAATCGGCGCTCCACGCCCACGGCCTCTCGGCGGCGGATGTCGGCGCGGCGCTGGCCCGGCAGAACCTGATCACTCCGGTCGGAACCCAGAAGATCGGCACCTACGAGTGGATCGTTGATCTCAACGACTCCCCGAAGACGATCGAGGCGTTCAACGACCTGCCGGTCAAGGTCGTGGACGGCGCCGTGGTGTTCATGCGCGACGTCGCCCACGTCCGCAACGGCTCGCCGCCGCAGACCAACGTCGTTCAGCTCGACGGCAAGAAGGGCGTGCTGATGTCGATCCTGAAGATCGGCAACGCCTCGACCCTCGACATCATCGCCGGCGTAAAGGCACGTATACCGACCATCCAGGCGACGCTGCCGGTCGGTGTCGATCTTAAATACGTGGCCGACCAGTCGGGCTTCGTGCGCGAGTCCGTGGTGGCGGTGGTGCGCGAGGGCGTCATCGCGGCGGCGCTCACCGGTCTGATGATCCTCGTATTCCTCGGGAGTTGGCGCTCGACGCTGATCATCACTGTGTCGATTCCGCTCGCGGTTCTGTGTTCACTGATCGCCCTCTCGGTGCTCGGGCAGACCATCAACGTGATGACGCTCGGCGGCCTTGCTCTGGCCGTGGGCATCCTCGTCGACGACGCCACCGTGACGATCGAGAATATCAACCGGCACATGGAGGAGTTTGGCGAGGATATCGTCACGGCAATTACCCGCGGTGCGCAGGAGATCATGCCGCCCGCCACCATCGCCCTCTTCTGCATCTGCATCGCTTTCGTGCCGCTGCTGGCGCTCGGCGGCGTCGCCGGCTTTCTGTTCCGGCCGCTGGCGATGGCAGTGGTGTTCGCGATGATCGCGTCCTACGTCCTTACCTACACGTTGGTGCCGACGCTGGCCCGCTACCTTCTGACCGAACATGCACACGGTGATGCCGCGGGCGCGAAGCCCGGGGCTTTCACCCGTTTCCAGCGCGGCTTCGAGCGCCGCTTCGAAGCCCTGCGTCAGAGCTATCTCGGCGTGCTCGCCCTGGCGCTGTCGCGCCGGAAGCTGTTTGCAGGAGGATTCCTCACGGTGGTCGCCGTGTCCTTCGGCCTCGTTCCCTATCTCGGACGCGACTTCTTCCCCGAAGTTGATGCGGGCGCACTGCGCATTCACCTGCGGGCGCCGACGGGAACGCGTATCGAGGAGATGACGGCGCTGACTGGGCGGGTCGAGGGACGCGTTCGCGCTCTGATCCCGAAGGAGCGCATAGCCAGCGTCGTCAACAATATCGGCCTACCGATTAGCGGCATCAACATCTCCTACGGCAACAGCGGCACTATCGGCACCTTCGACGCCGACATGCTGGTGACGCTGAACGATGGCGAGGGCGCATCGACGACAGCGCTCACCCGAAGCTTACGCGAGCGGCTGCCGCAGGACTTCCCCGGCATGACCTTCTCGTTCCTGCCGGCCGACATCGTGAGCCAGATCCTCAACTTTGGCTCGCCGGCCGCCCTGGACGTGCAGGTGGCGGGCACTGACGTCGAGGGCGGACGCGGCTACGCCAACAAGCTGCTGGCGCGGGTCCGCCGGGTGGCTGGGGTCGCCGACGCCCGCATCCAGGAGCAGTCGAAGAACCCCGCGCTGAGGGTAGACTTCAACCGTGCGCTGGCCGGTGTCGTCGGCCTCACCGAAGGCGATGCCGCCCAGAGCATCCAGGCCAGCCTCTCGGGTAGCACGCAGACCGCTCCGACTTACTGGCTCGACCCCCGCAATGGCGTCTCGTACCCGGTCTCGGTCCAGACGCCGCAATACGCCATCGATACGCTGGGCGATCTCAACAACCTGCCGATCACCGCAGCGCGCTCGGAGCAACTCCTGGGCGGCCTCGCGACGATCGCCCCAGAGCCGCTCAGTGCCGTGGTGACGGACTACAACATCGCGCGCACCGTCAACATCCTGGCCACAACGCAGGATCGCGACCTTGGGAGCGTGGCGACCGACATTCAGCGGGCGATCGACGACACGCGGGCAGACCTGCCAAAGGGGTCGACCGTCATGGTGCGCGGTCAGGCTGTCACGATGGCGAACGCCTACCAGCAACTGCTGGTCGGCCTGGCGTTCTCGATCGTGCTCATCTACCTGCTCATCGTCATCAACTTCCAATCCTGGGTCGACCCGTTCGTCATCGTGATGGCGCTGCCTGCCGCGCTGGCCGGGATCGTGTGGATGCTGTTTGCCACCCATACGCACGTCTCCGTCCCGGCGCTGACCGGGGCGATCATGTGCATGGGCGTGGCCACCGCGAACTCGATCCTGGTCATCAGCTTCGCCCGCGAGCAGCTCAGTGCCGGCCGCACGGCGCTCGAAGCCGCTCTGGCGGCTGGCGCGACGCGCCTACGGCCTGTGATGATGACCGCGCTCGCGATGATCATCGGCATGGCGCCGATGGCGATCGAGCCTGGCCAGAACGCGCCGCTCGGCCGTGCCGTCATCGGTGGCCTGCTCTTCGCTACGCTGGCGACGCTGTTCTTCGTGCCGGTAGTCTTCAGCATCGTACATGGTCGGCCCCGCCGCGCTGGTGCGGCTGCGCCCGATCCGTTGAGGCGCTCTGCCCCCCAGGCCCTCTCTTCCCCGTCCGCCTGAACCTGGAAGCCGCATGCACCCCTCAGAGGACGCCCCTCAACCCAAGATGCCCTCAAAGCGCAGCGTAGCCGCGCTCCTGTCAGGCGCCCTAATCGGCGCCGCCGCACTTGCCTGGGCCGGCATCACCGACCGGGCGAAAGGCATGCAGGAGGTCGATGCTTGGACCGAGCGTCAGGCCGTTCCCACAGTCCGGGTGGTGCACGCGCAGCGCGGGCCGATGAACGAGGACTTGAGCCTGCCCGGCTCGCTGAGCGCCTTCTACACGGGCACACTCTACGCTCGCGCCAGCGGCTACGTCACAGCCTGGCACAAGGATCTAGGCGCACGCGTGCGGAAGGACGAGGTCCTGGTCGAGGTCTCAGCGCCCGATCTCGATCAGCAACTCGCGGAGGCGCGGGCCACGCTCACGCAGCTTCAGGCGGCGGTCGACCAGGCGCAGGCGAATGCCGACCTCAGCGCAGCCACCAACAAGCGCACCGCCCGCCTCGTATCACAGGGGTGGTCGAGCGAGGAGCGTGGCGACACAGACCGCTTCACCGCAGCCTCGCGCACGGCAGCCTTGTCAGTCGCCAAGGCAAACTTGGTCGCGCAGCAGGCGAATGTCAGCCGCCTGGAGGAACTGACGCGGTTCAAGGAGATTAAGGCCCCGTTCGACGGCGTCGTGACCGCGCGCAACGTTGATATCGGAGATCTTCTGACGGCCGGGGGAACCTCCGGACGACCGCTTTACCGGGTCTCCGACATCCATCGCGTGCGCATCTACGTGAATGTGCCGCAGGCGTTCCTCGCAGCGATGAAACCGGGCCTCAAGGCATCCATGCGCGTGCCAGGACTGGAGGGAACGTTCACCGCCGAGGTAACCTCGACCGCGAATGCCATTGCGGAGGATTCGCGCAAGGGGCTCGTCGAGCTGCAAGCCGACAATCCGGACGGACGGCTCTGGCCGGGCGCCTTCGTCGAGGTGCAATTCCACGTGCCATCCAACCCAGGGACCTTGCGCGTGCCCGCGACGGCTTTGGTGTTCAACCGCAATGGCACCCTCATGGCGCAGGTCCAGGATGACCACCGGGTTGCGCTCAAGCCTGTCACGCTCGGCCGCAACCTTGGCAACGAAGTCGAAGTGCGCGCAGGTATCACAACTGCCGAACGGCTCATCGACAACCCGCAGGAGTTCCTAGCCTCCGGTGACCTCGTCCGTGTTGCCGGGCAGGATGACACCCCGCACACCGCATCGGCGGAATGACCCGGCAGAACCCTTCGAGGTCAGCAGCAGCACTGAATCGACCAGCAGCCTTTGGACTGCTGTGATTGAGAGGATCAGCCAGAACCGGAGAAGTCAGGGTCGGCAAGCGAGGTCCGCTTTGCAGCGCTTCATGCTCCGAAGCAGACCGGCGGCTTGCGGCCAGATCCAGCCGGCCGCTGAGCGCCTATGGCCGCAATGATCGATGACCACACCCGGAAGCGGACGCTGCTGTATCTGTGTTTCGGACCCGGATTATGCCGTGAGCGCCAGCGGAGACGGCGCTCCGCAGCAGACATTCGGTTACATTAGGCTGATCGTCGCTTTCTGGTCGGCCTCTGCGTTCGAAGCATCGGCCTTTTAGGTCCCGAAACCTTGGCCAGCCTTCCTATACTCGGGCCGCGGTGGTGCGAAGATATCGAGGACCCGCGCCCCCTCCGGCCCCGCTTTCATCGTGTGTGGAACGCCGCCCGGCGTCCGCCAGAAGTCACCCTTCTTCACGGCAATCTCCTCATCGCCCTGGACTCGGACCGCCGTGCCTTCGAGTAGCACACCCCACTGCTCCTCAGGGTGGTGGTGCATCGTCCCAGCACAGTTCGGTTCAAGTGACACGATCGACAGCATCGCCTGTTCACCCGCGAAGATGCGCGTGGTCAGTCCAGGCGCAAGCTCACGCAGTAGGCCGTCCGTTGGGTTGTCGAGACTATGAAATTCATCGGCTTGGCGCATGATTGCCTCCTTGCAGTAAGAGCCGCGCGAAGATGGGGCGGACAGATGTTCAAAGATTGATGCTTAGCCAAACGCAGGTGACGCGTTCAGTTTTGTCTGATACAACTCCATCAGAGCAGTTCTCACCGAGAGGCGTGTCGTCAGTCAACGGTCTCGGACCGCGCAATTTGCCTGAAGGTGTGTGCTAGCAGCTCTCCGTCAGTCGTTCTGAGCTCAGAAGTGTGGACTGGCGCGGGTCTCAAGGCGCGGTCACCTTGCCGTATCGACCGTCGTACCGGCCCTCGCGGATCATCTGCAGGACCTCAGCTTCGCGCCGCTCCTGGGCGCGCACCGCCTCGATGAGGCTCGGCGCGATGGTTGGCGGGAACGTCACCACGCCATCCTCATCGCCGACGACCACATCGCCTGGATTGACCGTCCAGCCTCCGATCGAGACAGGGACGTTGATCGCACCGGGACCAATCTTGTAAGGGCCGCGATGGATTGCGGCTCGCGCGAAACAGGGGAAGTCCGACGTCTTGAAGGCGTTCGCGTCGCGAACAGCACCATCGATGACGAAGCCTGCCGCTCCAAGGCTCTCGGCGATGGCCTTCATGATGTCGCCGACGAGGGCGCGGCTGATATCGCCACCGCCGTCGACCACGACCACGTCGCCGGGGCGGACCAAGTTCAGAGCTTGATGGATCGCCAAGTTGTCGCCGGCACGAACCCGTACCGTAAGCGCGGTGCCGACAAGCTTGCCACTGCGATGAAAAGGACGCAATCCGACGATGCCGGGCAAGCGATCGAGGTTGTCGCTGATCGTCGGTGTGGCGGCCGTCCGTAACGCCTCGATGATCGACGGATCCACGGCAGGCGGTAGCGGATTATGATCGATATTTGACATGTCTGAGTTTCTTTTCAGCTTCGTCAGAAGATCATGCACCCTAAATCAACTTACATGGCTTCAGCGCCGGATCGCCTCAGATGCGAAGGCATGGCGGGGAATCCACACGAACCCATCGCCGATCTCCAGCGCAGCATGACCGCGTCGTTCGGCGCATGTGATAGGGCAGGCTTGTTCCCGACGGCGCCGATGGTCAGTTTCGGCGTGTAGGCGCCGGCAGCATCGATGGATTGGAGCGCTCGGCCCTCCAAGCGAAGCCTTATCTGCGCACCTATTGCGGCGTCCATGTCAGACTGCCACGGCCGTCGCAGCTGGCGCGGGATGAGCCATGCGGTCGCTGAGGAGCGCGGCGATCAGTGCGGCGATGAAGGCTGCGCCGGCCATGGCGGCAAGTGCCGCCGAGAAGCTTCCGGCCCAGTCGCGGATCACGCCGGTCATCCAAGGTCCGACCAAGCCGCCAAGCTGGGCCAGCGTGTTGATGAGGGCGATGCCTGCGGCGCGCGCTCCGCCTGAGAGAAAGTCGCCGGTCAAACTCCAGAAGATGCCTAGCCCACCCCAGATGCCCGCGGCGGCGAAGCAAAGGCTCACGAAGCTGATGGTGTTGTTCGGTGCGTAGGCACTGCCGAGAAGGCCGATGCCACCCAAGGCCAACGAGGCGGCGAGATGCCACTTGCGTTCCCGTGCGCGGTCGGAGTGGCGAGCCCAGAGCAGCATCGCGGCACCTCCGCACAAGAACGGCAGCGCCGCTATCAGGCCGACCTGGACATCGGACAAGCCCCCGAACCCTTTGATGATCTGCGGAAGCCACAGCAAAACGCCGTAGAGTGCCGTCAGGAAGCAAGTGAATAGGGCAGCCAGTGCCCAGACGCGTCCCAGCCGCACGACCTGCCAGAATGCAAGGTCGCCGTGGGTTGCCGTGCCGGTCTGCTCGTCGCGCAGGCGCCGTGTCAGCCACGCCTTCTCGTCAGCCGGCAGCCAAGCCGCCGCCTCCGGTTGCTCCGTAAGCCAGATCAGGACGGCTCCCCCCAGCAGCACGGCCGGCGCAGCCTCCAGGAGGAACATCCATTGCCAGCTGCGCAGGCCGAGGACCTCGGGCATGTATGTCAGGATCGCACCCGATAATGGTGACCCGACCACCGAGGCGAGCGCTGTCGCCGCGACCACGCCCGAATTGGCCTTCGACCGATGCTCGATCGGGAACCATTGCGTGAGGTAGTACACGACGCCGGGCAGGAATCCGCCCTCAGCGACACCGAGGAGGAAGCGGAGAACGTAGAAGCTCGTCTCGCCTTGGACGAAGGCCATGCAGCCCGAGACCAGTCCCCAGCTGACGAGGATGCGGGCAATCCAGACGCGCGCGCCAACTCTGTGCAAGATGAGATTCGAGGGCACTTCGAACAGGGCATACCCGACAAAGAAGATGCTGGCACCGAACCCAAATGCGGTGGCGCTCAGACCGAGATCGGCGTTCATGCGCAGAGCTGCGAAACCGATATTGACCCTGTCGAGGTAATTGACGACCAAGAGCAAGAACAAGAACGGGATCAGGCGCCAGTAGACGCGGCGCATCGTGCGCGTTTCGATGTCGTCACTCATGCGTCCCTCCCAGAACGATATTTTTTTGTTCGAACCCGTGGCGTGCGGGGCCCGGCGATTCAACTCAGGTTGGCTGCAGCTGACCGCGCCGCTATCTCAGCCCCGATCGGAGGCGGCGTTCGATGGCGCAATCAGCGATCCGCGCGTCGCTCGCTGGGCGGAACCGCTAGTCGTGGTGCCTGCGTGGTGTCTGCTTCTGATGGTAGTCATCTCAGAAGCTGTCAGGGTCGTCCAAGACCGATTTTAATTGCTGATATAAGGTCGGACTTATACAAGCGTGGGCGCTCATGCCATCGAGATCACCCTCAACCGGCGCGCGCGTCGCGACATGTAGACGGCCTCATCAGGTTGAGCATGGCTTCGAGCGGCAGGTCGCGCGGGCCCGGGCGATAGAGAGCGACGAGCAGGGTCTCGAAGGCTGAGCGCCCGCCTTCCAGGCTCTTGAAGGTCAGGTCGGAGCGGATGTGGCGCGCCACGCCAGCGGTGACGAGCGTTACGCCGAGGCCCGCCGCGACGAGGCCGAGCGCAGTCTGGATCTCGAATGCTTCCTGGGCCACCGATGGGGTGAAGCCGGCCTCGCGACAGAGGCCCAGAATGCGCGATGGAAAGCGCGCGGCGGGGTTCTTTGGGAACAAGATGAACGGCTCCTCGGCGAGTTCCGGCAAGCCTAGACTTCGTCGTTGGGCGAAGGGGTGCTGCCGCGGCAGAGCCACGACGAGATCCTCCCGCAGCAGAACCTCCTGCATCAGGCCCGGCGTCTCGACTGGATCGCGCGACAATCCCAGATGGATCGTCCCCGCCCGCAGCGCGTCCGGTTGGTCCTCGGTCAGCATCTCGTGCAAGCGAAGTTCCACATCCGGATGGTTCAAGCTGAACTCGCGCACGACAGGAGGGAGGAAATCGTACATGGCGGAGCGCGTGAACCCGATGCCGAGCCAACCCCGCTTGCCCTGTCCGATCTGGCGCACCTCTGCGACGACAGACTCGAACCGATCGACCAAGCTGGCGGCCTCCGCGTGCAGGTACCGGCCGGCGTCGGTGAGCCGCAATGGCCGCGCGTTTCGCTCGAAGAGTGGCGTGCCGATCCGAGCCTCGATCAGTTGGATCTGCTGGCTCAAAGCCGGTTGTGCGATGCCCATCAACTCTGCCGCCCGGCTGACGTTGCCCTCGCGGGCCAAGATCAGAAACGCATCCAGGTGACGAAAGGCGATCCGCTTCGGCATTTCGGCTTAACCATCATCCGGGCTCGGCCGTGGGGCCATTTGTCCAAACGTAGTCGGACGTATCGAGGTGCCCGGTAAGGGCGCTGAACTTCCGCAAAAAAGGCGCTCTGGGGCATCGGCCAAGCCACGCTGAATGTCCGCGTCTTCGAGCGGCCTTCTCCGAAGCGGACCAGCGGCTTTCGGCCAACAAATGTCATTGTGGTTGGCGCGTTCGTTTCGCCATTAGGCACTTGCCCGCTCTATAAGTTCATAACCGAGGTCAAGCCTACTGACGTCGCGGGAGGGATTTCGAAGTCGCTTCATCAGCATCTCGGCTGCTTGATGCCCGATCTGATAGCGAGGAAAGCGCAGCGTCGTCAGCGGTGGGGAGACGGCTTCCTGGAGTTCGTTGTCATCCGAGCCGACGATCGCGATCCTACTCGGGACATCCAAGCCGCGACGGTTCGCTTCAAGTAAAGCTCCGGTCGCCAGCACATCGCCTGACAAAAAGACCGCATCGACGGCCGGCACGCGCTCGATCAAAGTAGCCAGTGCGAGCCCGCCGCTCCGCAGCCCGGGCGGGCTTTCGAGCAGCAACTCGGGAGCGGAGATCAACCCACGCCCTTGATGGGCGGCTAGAAATCCCGCTCGCCTTTCGGCAGCGCGATCATTGTCGTGAATGGGTAGGCTGACGAAGCCGATTTTCTTGTACCCGCGGCCAATCAGGTACTCCGTCATCGCATAGGCTGCATCGTAGTTCGAGAAACCGACTGCCATGTCGAGAGGTTTCTCGGTCAGGTTCCCCGTCTCGACACAGGGGATACCCGCATCCTCGAGCATCGAGCGACTGCGCGCCGTATGCTGCGTGTTGTGCAGCACGATCCCGCAGATGCGTTGGGCTAAGAAGGCCCGAATGGCAGCCTCTTCACCGGCCAACGCGTAGCCACTATCCGCGATCATCAAAGGGTGATGTGCGCCGAGACCGTCCGATACGCCTTGGATAGTCTCTGCGAAGAGCGAGTTGCGAAGGCTCGGCACGATCAGGCCGACGACGTTCGTCCTACGCGAAGCGAGGCTGCCGGCGATCCGGTTGGGAACGTATCCGGTGGCATCGATGGCCGCCTCGATACGGAGTCTAGTCTCGGTATTCACGGAAGTCGGATCGCGGAGTGCCCGCGAGACCGTCATCGCTGAAACTGCAGCGAGCGCGGCCACATCCTCCATGCGAGGCTCAGGCTTCCCCAGCTTGGGATTCTGCTTCCGTCGTGGCTTCGCTGTTGTGTCTGCCATCTCAGTCGCTTGGCCGTGCCTGTCACCTAATTGATCCCGCACTCTGCCCCATAGCCCGTCCGCACGGATTGCGGAACGCCGACACTGGGTCTATGTTTGCGCTAACATCAACGGTTCGGGTCCGAAATTTGACCCCGCTCACGGTCGCTTCGAACCTTCCGCCCTGTGCAACCGAGAGGCCCCGCTTTGTCCCGCTCATCCCGCTTCCGCGAACTACTCAAGTCGCCGCCATTCGTCTGCATGGGCGCGCACGACGCCGTTACGGCCAAGCTGGCCGATCAGGTCGGCGCGCCTGCGATCTACGTGAGCGGTTTCGCGGCCTCCGCCATCGTCGCAGGCGCTCCCGATATGGGTTTGCTGACGCAGACCGAGATGTTCGAGCATATCCGCCGCATCTGCAGGGTTACCAGCCTACCCGTCTTCGCGGATGCGGATACGGGGTATGGCGGTGTGCTCGACGCACAGCGCACGATCAGACTGTGGGAAGAGGCAGGCGCTTCGGTGCTGCATCTGGAGGATCAAGCGGTTCCCAAGAAGTGCGGGCACTTCTCTGGCAAGCAGCTCGTCAGCGCCGAGGAAATGCAGCAGAAGCTGCGCGCCATGCTCGAGGCCCGGAGCGATCCGGATTTCTTCATCGTCGCGCGCACGGATTCGCTCGCCGTGACCGGCTTCGACGACGCGATCGCCCGCCTCATCAGCTACGCTGAGGTTGGTGCCGACGGACTGTATTGCGACGCAATGGAGAGCGTGGAACAGATGCGCGAGATAAGTCGCCGCCTGCGACCGCTCGGCAAGCCGCTCCTGTTCAACATGGCCAGATCTGGAAAAAGTCCATACTTGTCGCTGAAAGAAGTCGAAGCCTGCGGATTCGATTACGCCCTTTGCCCGATCGAGCCGATGTTCGCCATGCATAAGGCGGTCAAAACGATGATGGAGCGGTTCATGGAGGAGGGGTGCTCGACGAACGCGGTGGCGGACCTGATGACACCTTTCGACGAGTTCAACGAGTTCGTCGGCATGTCCGATCTCATCGCGCAGGAGCGGCGCTACGCCTCATGACGCGAGGGGTTTTCGGCAGGGGGTGTGACTCGGACTGGCGAGATCTTCCATCCAACGGAGGGCGCAGCAGCGATGCGGCAGATCGAAGTCGAGACGTATGGCCGGGTGGCGATCCTGAAGCTGAGCCGACCCGACGCTGGGAATAAGATCACACAAGATATGGCGGACGAGTTGACCGCCGCCCTGAATGCCGCTCGCAGCGACAAAGCGATCAGCGGATGCGTCCTGACGGGGAGCGGCTCTGTCTTCTGCCTGGGAGGCGATTACCGGGGCGCCGGGCCAACCTCTGTCGGACGGATGGGGTTCGGGCGAGCCCATATCGATCTCTTCGGCGCGATGGCTGGTCTCGGCAAGCCGCTGATCGCTGCGCTCAATGGCCATGCGCATGCGGGCGGGTTTGCACTCGCCCTGGCCTGCGACATGGTTTTCGCTACGCACGACGCGACGCTCGGCCTGCCGGAAGTGGCGCACGGCCTTTTTCCCTTCCTGGCGCTTGCCGTCGTGCGCGACGCCTTGCCCAAAGCGGTTCTGTTCGAGATCGCTTACGAAGCGAGATTGATGAGTGCGGAAGACGCACGCGCGCGCAGCCTGGTGAATGCCGTATTGCCTGCGACGGAGTTGTTGCCCCGGGCGGTCGAGACCGTGGAACGTGCGACCGCGGGACATCCCGACGTGCTGGCTCTCGGCCGCGACCTCTACTACGCGACCCGTGGAGTCCCGCCAGCCGAGGCGCTTGCCATGGCGCGGTTCGCACTCGGGGCCGCACTCGCAGCATGCGATCCATAGAGCCGCCGACCAGCGGCAAAGCTTTGATAAAGAAACCCAAGAAACCGGCCAGGTTCGAACAATACGCGAGAATCCAGGGAGGTCATCAATGTTAGCGCTACCACAGAAAGCCGTAAGCCGTCGTGCCCTGTTGGCCGGTGGCCTCGTGATGGCGATGCCGTCGATTGTGAGGGCAGGGCCGGAATTCGATTTCAAGTTCGCGACGGGTCAGGACCCCAGTCATCCGAACAACGTCCATCTGCGCGCGGCACTCGACCGCGTCCGCGAACGAACGAATGGACGCCTCAGCATTCGCTTGTTTCCAGCCAACCAACTCGGGACAGAAACCGATGTCTTGTCGCAGGTGCGAAACGGAAGCATCGAGTTCTTGCTACTTTCAGCTTCGATCTTGGCGACTTTCGTGCCCGTCGCGGGTATCGCCAACACAGCCTATACCTTTCCGGATTATGATGCCGTTTGGCGGGCGATGGACGGGGGGCTGGGTCAGCACACCCGAGCATTGATTGAGAAGGTCGGCGTTATCGCGCCGGGGCGGATCTGGGACAACGGCTTTCGCCAGATCACATCATCCGGACGAGAGGTCCGCGGTCCGAAGGATCTGGCTGGCTTCAAGATCCGGGTCCCACCGGCACCGATGCTCACATCGTTCTTCGCTGCGATGGGGGCGTCGCCGACGCCCATGAACTTCGCCGAGGTCTACACGTCTTTGCAGACCGGCGTCATCGACGGCCAGGAAAATGCACTCTCGCTCATCGCGACAACCCGGCTCTACGAGGTTCAGAAATACTGCTCGCTGACCAGCCACAGCTGGGACGGCTACTGGCCCTTGGCCAACCGCAAGGCTTGGGCGCGCATGCCGGAGGACATCAGATCCGTCCTTACAGCCGAACTCGACCGGTCCGTCGTCGATCAGCGCAACGATGTCGCCGAGCGCGATCGTTCATTGCGAACCGAGCTGGCCAAAAAGGGCCTCGCATTTATCGAAGTTGTGAAACCCGACTTCCAGCGAGCACTCGCAAGCACGTCATACTACCAGACATGGAAGCAGAAGTATGGTGACAACGCTTGGTCGCTGCTGGAGGAGGCTTGCGGAAAGCTGACCTGAAGCAAGGTTCGTCAGGACAGGCGCCCGCGAACAGGTGAACTGCCCATCTTGCGCTCGACGAGGCCGCGTGCAGGTGCCTGGCTCAAGCACTGGCCCCGCTTGTTGGCCTTCGGTCGCCACAGCCTGCCAGCGCTCGGCAGCACATCCCAGTTCTGCGCTCCTCCATGGGCCGGACGGGCAGTTGCTGAACGATCTCGGTAAGCTTGCTTGAGGAACGATCGCCATGCAGATCGATATTGCGGCCGTGGAGACTACGGCCGGGGTTGAACTCACGGGTTCGCCCCTGCGCGCCCGCGGCTGGCTGCACCGGCTGGACGCCGGCCTCGGCCACCTCGTGGAGATCCCGGCGGCTCTGCTGGTGCTGGCCGAAATCGGGGTGCTGCTCGGCGGCGTGGTCAGCCGCTACGTGTTCCGCGCGCCGCTGGTCTGGTCGGACGAACTCGCCTCGATCCTGTTCCTGTGGCTCGCCATGCTGGGCGCGGTGGTCGCCTTCCGCCGCGCCGAGCACATGCGCATGACCGCCTTCGTGGCCATGAGCGGGCCGCGCCTGCGCGCCTTCCTGGAGACGGTCGCCCTGGTGGCGGGCCTGATCTTCGTCGCCCTGCTGCTGGAGCCGGCCTTCGAGTTCGCCAGCGAGGAGACCTTCGTCCAGACGCCCGCGCTGGAATTGAACAACGCGTGGCGCGCCGCCGCCCTGCCGGTCGGCCTCGGCCTCATGCTGATCGTCGCCGTCATCCGGCTCCTGGAGACCGCCGACTGGAAGCTGACGGCGGGCGCCCTCGCGCTGGGCGCCGGCCTCGCCGCCGGCCTCGTGGCGCTTCAGCCCTGGCTGCGGGACCTGGGCAACCTCAACCTGCTGCTGTTCTTCGTCCTCGGCGTCGGCGCGCTGGTCTTCTCCGGCGTGCCGATCGCCTTCGCGTTCGGCCTGTCCACCTTCGCGTACATCACGCTGACCACCCACGCCCCCGCGATGGTGGTGGTCGGGCGCATGGAC
>NZ_JAKSYP010000042.1:0-960 GCF_022829625.1 Methylobacterium sp. E-046
AGCAGGTGCCTGTAGAGTGGCTGGCGGAGGCCAAGAGACTGTTGGTCGTAGGGCCGAAGGCGCCTCGGCACGGTGCCGAGTCTCGCCGGATCCTTCCCAACCTGATCGTGCCTGAGGCTCAGCAGGTCGAGCCGACTTTGATGCAGATTGCGGAAGAGCAATCGCAGAGGCCGCGGCGCGGACGACCGCCCAAGGCCAAACCGAACGCTTCCGAGATGGTCGAGGAACTGATCTCGGAGACCGCCGTCGAAGTCGCGCCTGAGGAGCCAGCGCGCGCGCCAGCACCGCCGGCGCCGCTCCCTCAGGTGATACGCATCACTAGGGCGCCGGCTGCCCTGCCACCTGGCGAGCGATGGAAGCGGCGCCTCGGTCGATGGAACCGGTAAAGCCGCAGGATCGACTACAGGATCCCTTAACCGTTTTGCGCAACTATGTTCTCAGCGACCGGTCATATGCCGCGCGCCGGAAGAGCAGCACCGAGGCTTAACTCCCCCCGTAGCCTCGGTGCGGCCTCGCCGGCGCGGTCGCGCCAAAGCGGAGGGTGGTTCCAAGCCGGCGCGGCGACATCGCTCTTTGCGGCTGCTACAGCACCCGTCCTTCCCGCAAACGGGCCCGAGGCGTTCGCGACGTCGCATGGCCTGTAGCGGGCAAGCACGCGACGACAGGCGTAACCGGGCCAGTTCCTCGGGGCTCGCCCGTGACGCCTCGGCCGGGCGGTCTCGTGAGGGTCGGCGCGGTGCGGCGGGACTGGAGACCGCGGGGCGCCGGCCCATGGCCTACATATCGTGCCCTGTCGTGGGCGCCCTGTGTACCGCGACGCTCTAGAGGCTGTTACGGACCTGCGGCTGCGCCAGTTTCGGAGGGATGCAGTCCCGTCACGCCTATCCGTCTGATGTCAGCGATGAAGAGTGGGCGCTGGTCGCCCCCTACCTGACCTTGCTTCCCGAAACGGCCGCTCAG
>NZ_JAKSYP010000060.1:0-50239 GCF_022829625.1 Methylobacterium sp. E-046
CGGCGGTGACGCCCGGCAGGCCCGACAGCCCGTCCACCAGGATCGTGCGGGCCTCGGCGCAGCGGTCCACCATGGTGCGGATGAAGCCGTCGCCCTCCGCGAGGGCCGCGATGCAGGCGTGCTGGACGAAGGTCGAGATCAAGGTGGTGCTGTACTGCCCGAGCTTCGCGAACGTGGGTGCGAGGCCGCGGGGATAGATCACCCAGCCGGCGCGCCAGCCGGACCGACACGACAAGGCCCTTGGCCGCCCCCGACATCCGGTAGGGGCGGCGTCGGCCTTCTTGAGTCTTCGCGATCTTGGCCTTCGGGCTGGATAGATGCCGGGTGAGGCTGTCAGGCAGCCGGCGCTTCGCCAGATCGCCACGACGTCGTCGCTTCGGCATATGCACGCCTTCCTCGAAGCGTTGACCTACTGTCAAATCCGTCGACCGTCAGGAATTCTTTCAGCGGCCTGCGCCAACCGCTTGGCACGCAGCTGCGCCGTGCGCTCTTCCAACGCCTGCTTCTCAGCGTCGACGTCTTGGTGAACCTGATCCGCGTTCGACTGGCGCGCTGCCCTTCTGGCCGTCGGCGTTGTTAGGTTGACGCGACGATTGGGTAACAGCTCGGCCATTATTAGTCCTCTCGGCTCGGCATGTGAGGGAAGGCGTTGATCAGCAGTGTCAGGCGCCAGTGCGCCCTGCGCTTCTTCCACGAGGCGGAGGGGCTACCATTCTTCAGCGACAACGACGGTGACCACCGCAATTCCGGCAACGAAAGCGGCGACGAGGACGGCGCTTAGCGCGTTCTGATGACCGTTTGCCTTCAACACAACGACCGACACGAACGCCACGACAGAACTTGCAAGCCCCATAGCTAGCTGGGATCTGCTCACTTCAGATAGCCCTTCGCCTTCAGGTGCTCGGTGAGGGCTACCCGAATAATATCGGGGCGTGACGGCTTCGGATCGGGTTGCGCGTCGATCAAAGCATCGAGGGGCTTAAGGCTCTCAGGATGCAATCGCACCTGTATAGGCGTCCCTTGACCGGTCGGCTTCGGCCCACGCCGTTTCTTTGGTTGCAAAGTTTCTTGCGTCGCCATGAGAACTGTGGTACCAAAAAAACGGCCCGACAGGAAGGTGAGATTTCCAGCCGGGCCTAACCATCAACGGACTGGAGATACGTCAGTGGCTACCCACGCCTATAGCACACGCACGCCCTTATTACCCCTGCCCCGCAGCGTTTCGCCCTTATTAGGCCAGGGGCTCGGCCGGCAGCCGGGCCCCGTCACGCAGGTCCATAACCTGAGCGACGCACAGGTTTCAGTGGCCAAGAGGCAGCAGGGCCCCGTCACCCAAGCCATCCGTGCGATGCGGGCGGCCGATCCGCTGCCGCCCGCCGATGCCGCGATCGAGGCCATCCGCGAAGGGCTGATCCGCTACTTCGTCGAGGACGATGGCGCCAACCGTCAGCTCGTCCGCGAGCTGCGCCGCCGGATCGCCGACCGCATCGAGGCTGACCTCGCCTTATTAGACGCGCTCGACCCGGATCCGGATTTGGAGGACGGCCACGACGCCGAGGGCAACACCGACGACAACGGGCTCGGTGACAGCGACGCGCTCGGCGAGCAAGACTTCCGTGGGTACGGGGGCTGCTTATGAGTGGCCCTACCAACCGCCGCGGCTTCTTACGCGGCCTCACCATGCTCCCGCTCATTGGCGGCGGTGTCACCCTGATCGGGGCGCCTTCTGCCGTAGCCGAGCCGGTCACGGAACGGTTGCTCGCCGAGTACGCCAACTGGGCTGCGTTCGAGCACTACCGAGCTCAGGTCGAACTGCACGGTTCAATGGAGCGCAACTGGTACACGCTTCATGGTCCAGCTTACGAGTGGCATCGAGAGATGAGCGGTACCAACGCTCGGCCGCCTTCAACGCGTGCAGCGCTCGTACTGGCGGCGGTCGGATGCGATTGGCGGGAAGGCGGACGATGAAGGCCTCAACCCGCCGCGCCGCGCTCGGCGCCATCCTTGCCTCCCCACTTACAGGTGGGGCCGTCATGGCCCTTCCTTCCGAGGCAATTGCAGCTCGGTCCGACCTCGCCGAAGCCTGTCTTTGGGCCATCCGGCATGTCGACTACATCAATACGGCTGCCGTCGCCGAGGAATGGGACGATGACCGGATCAGTGATGAAGGCGACTTGTCCGACGCGGTGATAGATCGGGCCATCGCTGAGCCCTCACGCTCGTTGTCAGACCTGCAGGCTAAAGCACAGCTATGCCTCAAGGATTTCTCGGATCACGCCCTACCGTTCAGGAATGACAAGGACGAAAGCAGGCTCGACGTTGGCCAGCAACTCGTCCTGACCGTGCTGCGGGAGGTGATCACGCTATGCGCCTGATCCTCGCCCTTCTCGGCTTCAACCCGCGACCGGTCCATGTGCGAGTGCGACGGCGAACCTGAGCATCCACGCCCGCCTTTGACGCTGAGGGGCGTGCGGTAGGCGGGCGTGGAGGGTCGGCAAAAGCCGGCGACACCTACGTACTACCGCTTAGCCGGTAGGTTCAACCGTTGGTTAAAATCCTACACGCACCAGCCGACAGTTGAGCAAAAAAGCATCCACGCCCGCGGTCCAAGGGACTGAGGGGCCACCAGGTTGCGGGCGTGGAAGATCGACCGAAGCCGATAAATGCATGATATTGCATTCAGCTTGACCGTTCAATCGCGCTTTAGTGCTTATGCGAACGTCACTCGCGCATCTGGTGCGGGCAGATCAGTTCTCCACCGTTCCCTGCCATACCCGACAAGCTGCTCATGCGGCGCGGGCAAAAGTGTGGGTAGAGCGAAATATCAGAGGTCTAAGTATCTGATGAAAAACGATATTATTGAACAATGTCGAGGAGAACATCTCCTCCATCCATGTGCGCATGCCGAGCTTCCACGGGGAGGTGGCGGCGGTCCTGCGCGAAACCGGCCTCGCGCCGGAGCGCTTGGAGATCGAGATCACCGAGTCGGTGTTGCTGGATCACGGGCCGGAGGTGCTGGAGAACCTGAAGCGCCTGCGCGCGACGGGCGTCAGGATCGCGCTGGACGACTTCGGAACGGGCTATTCCAGCCTGAGCTACCTGACCGAGTTTCCGTTCGACAAGGTGAAGGTCGACCGCTCCTTCGTGCGCGACCTTCAGGGCCGCCCCGAGAAGGTTGCGGTGGTCGAGGCCATCGCCCGGATGGCCCGCGCCCTGTCGATGAACGTGACGGTGGAAGGCGTCGAGACCCGCCAGCAACTCGAGGTCCTCCGGGAGAAGCGTTGCGACATCGCCCAGGGCTTCCTCTACAGTCCCGCGCGCCCGGCCTCCGAGATCGCGGCCCTCATCGAGCGGATCGAGGGCGCGGCCCTGCCGCAGGGTGCGAGCGGGGATGGGCCGACGGGCGGCGCGGTCGTACCGGCGCCCGCCGCGGCGGCCGAGGGGCACCCGCCCCCCAACTCGCGCCCGGTCCTGGCGCTGGTTCACACCCTCTGACCCCTCGGGCTCGGCGACCTGCCGTTCGCGCCGGATCCCGCTGCCGAACTGCTCCTCAGCTGCCCCTCAGCTGCGCGTCCACGCCGCACGAACGGCCCCGGTCGCCGTGTCCGGCTTCGCCGCCCCGATGAAGATCACGACCGGGCCATGGACGTCGCGCCGGGGATCGTAGAAATCGAGCAGGCCGGGATGGAGGCGCTGGATGAAATCCGGCTGCCGGCCGCCCCGGCGCAGCAGGTGGTCGATGACGACCTGATCGCCGTGCACCGCGTTCGGCACGGGACCGCAGGACCCCGGGCACATCCAGCGCTCGGGATTGGCCGCGAAGGTCGTGTAGAGCGGGCTGAGCGCGTCCCCGCACCAGCGCAGCAGCGCGCTGGAGAGCCGTCCCTTGTGGAAGTAGTCCTCCATCGCGGCGAGGCCGGGCTCGGCCAGGGCATCCGCCGGTCCGGTCAGGACCGTGTCGAGGTCGCACAGGAGGGTCGGGCCGTCGCTCAGGTCGGGCCGGAACGCCTCATCTTGGCCCACCACGCCGGCCAGTCATGGCGCAGGGATACCCGCTCCACCCCCGCCACGGCGAGCGGCAGGTCCGTGAGGCAGCGGATCCGTCGGAAGGCCGGCGCATGGCGGCGGACGCCGCGCGCGAGGCGTTCGACCCAGGTCGCGTCGTAGCGGCCGCCGCTCCTGAGAACCGTGATCAGCGTGGCCATGAGGTTCAGCCTTCGGGCGGGTGCAGGCGGATCCGCCCGGATGCCTCGGCGGCGGCGAACCAAGCGCGCTCGGCTGCCCAGGGATGGCCCGGCCATCCGGCGAAGCCGAAGCCGTAGGCATCCGCCGGCCGGGCCTGCGCGGGGCGGTCGAGCAGCAGCGCGAGCGTCACGAGGAAGCCGGTGCTGGGGTTCGGGGATCCCTGCGTCCGGGCGGCCAACAGCGCGTGCGCCCGCCCGTGCAGGGCCTGCGGCAGGATGTGGATCGGGCGTCCCAGGGGCCGGAGCAGGCTCGCGATCTCGCGCGTCCAGCAGATCGGCTCGGGGACATTCTGCGCCAGCGGGAGCATCGGGTAGGGCAGAATGAAGGCCTGCGCCTCCCGGACGACCGGGCGCTCCAGGAAGTGGCGGTCCGCCAGCCATTCCCGGGTCTGGCCCCCGCGATTGACCAAGGCGAGGTGCGTGACGCGCCGGCCGGTCGGTCCGCCGAAGCCCGGCGCGTTGTTGAAGCGCACCACGCACGCGGCCGCATCGACCGCGGACCCTACATGACCGGTCCCGGGCGCATTGCCGACGATGGCGAGGGGAGAGCCGGTGGGCAGGCCCACGGTGTCGGCGGGGGGATCGACGGCGGATGGCATCGCTGGCAAGGATCGGAGGAAGCCGTCGAAGTAAGGCCCCGGCCCGGGACGACCAGACCGCGGCCGGACCGGCCGGACCGGGATGAGGATCATGCGACGCTGCTTCGTCTGCGCGGCCGACATGCTCGGACCCAGCGGGCGGAGCGTGGTTTATCCCGATGGCCGCCGCCGCACCTTCCCGCGGGCCTGCGGCTCCTGCGGCGTCCTGGTGGCGGGCGACGCCGACCCGGCCGCGTGCCGGGAACACTTGGCCCGGCACCTCGCCGCGCCAGCCTTCGTGTCCGACCCGGACGCGCCCTACGGCCTGGACATCTACACCCTGCGGACGGCCGCGACCCGCCTCGGCCGCGGCACCCGCCCGCTCGACGGCGCGGGCCGCGCGGCGCTGCTGAACCCCCACGCCGGGCACGCGGCGCGGGCCGAACTCTTCGCGCTCGCGGAGGCCAGCCGGCATCCCGTCTCCCTCGGCCTCCTCTGCCGTCCCGCGGAGCGGGACGCGGTCCTGGCGTCGCTGCCCGGGCAGGCGGGCTGGACGGACGACGTCACGCTCCTCCTCGACGGGCCGGCTGCCGCACCCCGGGCGGTGCCGGTCGCGGGGTTTCCGGACGGCGGGGTCCGTGTCGCCGCCCGGCCCCTCGAGGGCGATTTCGCCGCCCAGCGGAACGCGCTTCAGGACCTCGCGCGCCACGCCTGGATGCTGCAGCTCGACGCCGATGAATCCATCGAACCCGCCACCGGCCGGCTCCTGCCGGCCCTCGCCGCGCTGGCCGAGGCGGGAGACGCGGTCTCGGTCGGGCTCGCGCGGGCGAACCGGGTCGACGGCGTCGTGTCGGACGTCTTCCCGGACGTCCAGTACCGGCTCAACCGGACGCGCACGCGCTTTTCCGGCCGGGTGCACGAGCGCCCGGTTCTCGACGGCGGCTGGCCGCGCGGCTTCATCACTCTGCATGGGGTGATCGCGCATCGCCTGAGCGCGGACCACGTGCGGGCGCGGTCGCGCCGCTACGAAGCCCTCGATCCCGGGCGAGGCCGGCTCGATGAGGAATCGGCGCTGCTGCGTCCCTACGCCGACTGACGGGGCGGCGGCCCCGTCCGGGCCCGCGCCCCGGCCGGCCGCGAGCACCAGCTAGGCCCGTGCCTCTGCCGGGCGCGTGTCTCTGCCGGGCCCGTGCCCCGTTCAGGCCCGGCCGGCCGCCGCGATCGCCCGCCGGTAGAGTGCCAGGGTCGCCTGCCCGAGGTCGGCCCGGCCGAAGCGGCCGGCCGCCGCGAGGGCGCGCGCGCGATAGGTCAGACGCAGGCCGGGATCGACGAGGAGCGGACGCAGGGCTTCTGCCAGGGCCGGCCCGGTCGCGGCCTCGGCCAGGGGGCCGGCGCCCGGCGCCCCGACGAAGGCGCGGGCGCTCGCATCCTCCGCGCAGGCGACCACCGGCCGGCCATAGGCAAGGGCCTCCTGGTAGACCAGGCCGAAGCTCTCGTAGCGGGACGGTGCGATCACCGCGTGGGCCTGCGCGTAAGCCTCTGCCAGGGCGTCGCCGTCGATCCGGCCGCGGGCGCGGATGCGGCTCCGTGTCTCCGCGGGCAGATCGGCCGGGAGATCGTCCGGTGCGACACCGACGAGGTCGAGGCGGAAGGGCGGCAGGCTGCCCCGGTCCTGCTCGCGGCCGAGGAGGGCGACCGCGCGCATGAGCGCGTCGAACCCCTTGCGCGCCTCCGCCCGCCCGACGAACAGCAGGCGCACCGGGTGATCCGCCGCCGGATAGGCGGCACCGCGGGCGCCGGTCGCGATCCCGGGCGGGAGGCTGAGCCCGATCACGGCGGCGGGCTGCCGGCCCGTCAGCCCGTATGCCCGCACGATCACCGCCCCGTGCGCGGCCGTGTTGGCGATGAGGCCGGCGCTGCCCCGGGCCTGCCGGCGTTCGAGGCGATCGGCCGTCCACCCGTCGAGGCGGTTCCGCAGGGTGCCGGCCGGGTCGCGCGTGAAGGCGGCCGGCGTCGAACTGCGCGTCACCAGCGGCAGGCCGGGGCGTCCGGCAAGGAGCGCGGCCGGCGCGTACCAGTTCGTGGCCTCGACCACGGCGAAGGGCGCCCGGCCATGCGCGTCGAGCACGGCGCGCCGGAAGGCGACCGGCGCGGCCAGGTGCCCGGCCGAGCCCCAGGAGCGAAGCCGCGCCAGGGCGCCGCCGGCCGGCAGGGCAAGGCCCACCACCGCGACGCCGCCGACCTGCCGGCGGCCGGTCCGGTCGAGGGTGAAGACCGTGACCTCCGCGCCCGCCTCCGCGAGGCTCTCGGCGATCTCGCGGGCCGCGGTCGAGAGCCCGCTCGGGGCCGGCGGGTAGTCCCAGGCCAGGAGGGCGGTGCGCATCAGGCGGCGAGGAGGCGGCGGTAGAGCGCGACGTAGTCGCGCGCCATGCGCTCGGCGGTGAACCGTTCCTCGAACCGGCCGCGGATCCGGGCGCGATCGAGCCGTCCGACCCGTCCCAGGGCCGCCACGGCCTCGGCCTCGCTGGACACGATGAAGCCCGTCACCCCGTCCTCGACGATCTCGGGGACCGAGCCCCGATCCCAGGCGACGACCGGTGTGCCGCAGGCCATCGCCTCGATCATCACGAGGCCGAAAGGCTCGGGCCAGTCGATCGGGAACAGGAGCGCCCGGGCGCCGCCCAGGAGGTCCCCCTTCCGGGCGTCGTCGACGGGCCCGAGATAGGTCGCGTCGGGGCCGAGCAGCGGGCGCACGCGGCGGTCGAAATAATCCGGATTGCCGACGTCGATCGTGCCGCCGAGGCGGATCGGGACGCCGGCCGCGCGGGCGACCCGGATCGCGGTGTCGGGCCGCTTCTGGTCGGTCAGGCGGCCCACGAAGGCGACATGGGTGTCGGGTTCGGTGCGCAGGGCGTAGCGGTCCCGGTCGATGCCGTGATGCACGACGCCCATGCGGTTCGCGACCGGGATCCGGGCCTCCTGGGCCGCCGAGATGGCCGCGACCGGCAGGTCGGGGAAGCCCGCGAAGAACAGCGCCCGGTCGAGTTCGTCCACCCGCCAGTGCACCGTGGTCAGGCTGCGCCGGCGGCGTTCGCCCAGGAGCGGCGCGTGCGCGAATTCGCCGTGGCAATGGACGATGTCGAACGCGTCGAGCCGCGCGCGAAGTGCCTCCAGCTGCAAGGAATCCAGGGCGGCGGGGACCCCCGGCGACACGCGCCCGTGCCTCCGCTCCAGCGCCGTCAGGCTCGGATATTCGCCCACGCGCGGCAAGTCTGTCGCACTGTCTGACGGGGCGAACAACGTTACTTCCACGCCCAAGCTTCGTAGTGCCGTGCTGAGATCATGCACAATGCGCTCGGTGCCGCCGTGATGGCTTGGGGGAACGGGAAATATGTTCGGTGCGACCTGGGCAACGCGGATCACGGTGTCCTCTTTACATAAGTTAAGTTTTCAGGAGCGGCCGGCAAGCGCGTCCGACGCCTGATGTTCGTCCTGCATATCGCCCTGCAGGGCTGCCTGCGCGGCGACGGCGTGATCTACGGGCTCACCGCCGACACCGGCGGCCACATCCGTTACCTGCTCGATCTCGTGTCGGCCTCCGCGCAGGATCGCGACCTCGAGCGGATCGTCGTGGCGACGCGCCTGTTCCACGGCCAGCTCGGCGCCGCCTACGCCGTGCCCGAGGAGCGGATCGCCGACAAGGTCACGCTCGTGCGGCTCGCGAGCGCGTCGCCGGACTACTGCGCCAAGGAGGCGATGCACGCCGAGGTCGCGTCCTTCGCGGAGCACCTGATCGCGTGGATCGCCGCTCAGGACCGGGCTCCGGATCTCGTCCACGCGCATTACGCGGACGCGGCCACGGTGGCGGCCCTGGTGGAGGACCGCCTCGGCATCCCCTTCGTGTTCACGGCCCATTCCCTCGGGCGCGTGAAGGCGGGGATGCTGGCCCCCTCCCCCGTCCGCCCCGACCTGGCCTGCCGGATCGCCGCCGAGGAGGCCGCCCTGGCGCGGGCCCGGCTCGTCATCGCCTCGTCGCGGGACGAAGCGGAGGTGCAATACGCCGGCTACGCCGCCTACGAACCCGGCCGCGTCCGCGTCCTGCCGCCGGGCAGCGACCTGGCCCGCTTCGCCGCGGCGCGGCCCCGGCCGCAGGTCGACGCCGCGATCGACCGGTTCCTGCACGAGGCCGCCAAGCCGGCGATCCTCGCGCTCGCCAGACCGGTCGCCCGAAAAAATCTCGCGGCCCTGGTGCAGGCCTACGGCGAGAGCCGCGCCCTGCGCGCGCGCGCCAATCTCGTGATCGTCGCCGGCACCCGCGACGACATCGACAGCCTCGACGGCGACATGGCCGCGACGATGCGCGACCTGCTGGTCCTGATCGACCGGTACGATCTCTACGGGTGCGTCGCCTACCCGAAGACGCACCGGCCGGAGGACGTTCCGGCGATCTACGCCTACGCCCGCGCCCGCGGCGGCCTGTTCGTCAACCCGGCCCTCAACGAGCCCTTCGGCCTGACGCTCCTGGAAGCCTCGGCCGCCGGCCTGCCGCTGGTGGCCACCGACAGCGGCGGCCCCAACGACATCGTCGAGACCTGCGGCAACGGGCTGCTGGTGGATCCGCGCGCGCCCGGCACGATCGCCGCCGCCTGTCTGCGGATCCTCGGCGACCCGGCCCTCTACGTCCGCTGCGTGGCGGGCGGCGCGCGGGCGGCGGCGGCCTACGACTGGGATCGGCACGCCGCGCGATACCACGTCCTCCTGCGCGCCCTGCTGGCGCCGCAGCAGGATGCGCCGCCGACGCGGCAGCTCCTCGTCTGCGACATCGACAACACGCTGATCGGCTGCACGGCGGCCCTCGAGATCTTCCGACGCTGGCGCAGCCGGCAGGCCGGTCTCGCCTTCGGGGTCGCCACCGGCCGCTCCTTCCACAGCGCCATGGCGGTCCTCGAGCAGCAGGCCAGCCCGAGACCCCAGGTGATGATCACCTCGGTCGGCTCCGAGATCTACCATCTCGACGCGAACGGCGTGACCTACACGGCCGATGCGGCGTGGCGCCGGGGCATCGCCGCCGACTGGGACCGCGCGGCGGTTCACGACGCGCTGCGCGGCCTCGACGGGCTCGTCCCCCAGGGGCCGCTGGAGCAGCGCGCGCTGAAGCTGAGCTATTTCGGCGACGCGACCGGGGCGCGGCGCGTCCGCGGGCGCCTCGACGAGGCCGGCATTCCCGCCTGCGTGATCCACAGCCACGGTCGCTATCTCGACGTCCTGCCGGCGGCGGCCTCGAAGGGCACCGCGGTCGACCATGTCCGGGCCCTGTACGACCTGCCGGAGCACGCGGTGTTCGTGGCCGGCGATTCCGGCAACGACATCGAGATGCTCCGCGCCCACGTCCAGGCGATCATCGTCGCGAACTACTCGGATGATCTGGCGAGCAACGCGGCCCTGAAGCACTCCTACGTCGCCCGCCGGACGCATGCGCGGGGCATCATCGAGGGCGTCTCGCATTTCCGCCGGATTTTGGCCGATGTCGGCTGAGCCGGCGGGCCCTGCCCCGAGCGTGCTGACCCTGGTCCGCGGCCGCGCGGACCACCTGCGCAACCTGATGCGCGGGCTCGCGGGCCAGACGCTGCGCCCGCGCGAACTCGTCATCGCCTGGATGCAGCCGGCGCCGGCGCCGGACCTGCCCGATCCGGGCTGCCCCGTCCGCCACGTCCCCGTCCCGGGCGACCCGATGCCGCTGGCGGCCGCGCGCAACCGCGCCGCAGCCGCGGCCACCGGCGATCTCCTCGTCTTCCTCGACGTCGACTGCATCCCGTCGCCGACCCTGGTCGCGGCCTACGGGCAGGCCGCCGCGACCGCGCGGGGGCTCTTCCTCGGCGAGGTTCTCTACCTGCCGCCCGGGGCGATCCCCGTCGACGCCCTCGATCCGGCGGCGCTCGACCGCGTCGCCCGCGCCCATCCGGCCCGGCCCGCCGCCCCGGCCGCCGGTCTGCGGCCGGAGCCCGATGCCGGCCAGCTCTGGGGCCTGTCCTTCGCCCTCGCGGCCGCCGCGTGGAGCGCGGTGGGCGGCATGGACGAGGCGTATGTCGGCTACGGCGGGGAGGAGACCGACCTCGCCGCTCGGCTCGCGGCCAGCGGGCTGCCGACCTTCTGGGTCGGGGGCGCCCGCGCCTTCCATCAGCATCACCCGGTCCATGTGCCGCCGCTGCAGCACTTCGCCCCGATCCTGGCGAACGCGGCGCGCTTCCGGGCCCGGCACGGCCGCTGGTGCATGACGTACTGGCTGGAGCAGTTCCGCGGAGCCGGTCTCATCGCCTGGGATGCCGATGCCCCCGCGATCCGCCTCATCCGGCCCCCGACCGAAGCCGAGATCGCCGCCGCGCTGCGGTCCGACGCCCTGTTCTCCTGATCCCGAGGCCGAACCGCACCCCATGAAGAAACCCATCGCGTTCTTCGTCCATCACCAGGGCCGCGGCCACGCCAACCGCACGATGGCGGTGGCGACGGAATTCGCCCGGGACCGCCCCGTCTCGCTCCTCACGGCGGATCCGCGCCTGTTCGACGGCTTCGCCCGCGACGTCGAGATCGTGCCGCTGCCGAACATGATCGGCGCCGCCGTCCCGACCCCGCGGCTCTACGCCGAGCCGACGCCGCAGGTGATGCACTGTGTCCCCCTGGGGCTGAGCGAGATGCGCCGGACCATGCGGCGCATCCTCGACCACCTCGACGAGCGCGAGGTCGGGCTGTTCGTCGTCGATGTCTCGGCGGAGATCGCGCTCCTGTCCCGCATCGCCAGCGTGCCCGCGGTGCAGATCCGGATGCACGGCGACCGCTCCGACATCGGCCACGTGGGCGCCTACGAGGCCTGCGTGGGGATGCTCGCCCCCTTCGACGAGCGCCTCGAGCAGGACGATTATCCGGCGCGCCTGCGCGCCAGGACCTTCTACAGCGGCGGCCTGTGCACCAGTGTCGATCGCGTGCCGGAGCGCGTCGAGGCGCGGGCGCGGCTCGGCCTCGATCCCGACCGCGAGATCGTCGTCGCGCTGACCGGCGGCGGCGGCAGCGGCACGCCCTACGCGCCGCTCACCGTCGCGGCCCGCGCCGCGCCGGACGCGCTCTGGCTCACCCTCGGGCCGACCCATCGCGAGGGCCACGAGACCGACTTCGCCAATCTGCGCGAGCTCGGCTGGGTGCCCTCGGTGACCGACTACCTCGCCGCGGCCGACATCATCATCGCATCGGCCGGCGACAACACGGTGCACGAGGCTGCCCGCGTCGGCGGCCGCCTGATCGTGATGCCCGAATGGCGCTACTTCGCCGAGCAGACGCGCAAGGCCGAGGCGCTGGTCCGCCTCGGTGCCGCCGTGCAGGCCCCCGCCTGGCCGGGAGATCTGACGGGCTGGCGCGACCTCCTCGCGCGCGCCCGCGCCCTCGACGGGACCGCCCTGCGCAGCCTCTACGCCCCCGATGCCGCCGCGCGCGCCGCGGGCTGGCTCGAAGGGCTGGTCGACGCGCTCTGGGATTCCGAATCGGCCGGCGACGGCCCCGAACCCGCCGCGCGCCGTATCGCCGCGGCCGAATGATCGCCCCCTCCCCGCCCCAACCGGAGCCCGAGCGCCGCATGTCCACCGTTTCCGTCGTGACCCTCGCCAAGGGCCGGCCGGCGCACCTGCGCAACGTGCTCCGCGGTCTGGAGCGGCAGACGCAGCCGCCCGCCGAGTTCATCGTCGCGGTGATGCAGGATGCGCCCTACGATCTGCCCGAGGCGCCCTTCCCCGTCCGCCAGATCCTGGTTCCGGGCCGCGAACTCCCCCTGGCGGCCGCGCGCAACCGCGGCGTGGCGGCGGCGCGCGGCAGCGACGTCGTCTTCCTGGATGTCGACTGTATCCCGGCTCCCGATCTGGTCGCCGACTACGCGCGGGCCCTCGTGGCGCTCGACGGCCTGCTGATGGGCGAGGTGCTGCACCTGCCCGAGCGCGCCACGGCCGGCGACTGGGACTACGCGGGCCTCGACACGCTCGCCGAGAAGCACTCCGACCGCCGCGGGCCGCCGGCCGCCGGCATCGAGATCTGCCAGGATTATCGCTGCTTCTGGTCGCTCAACTTCGCGATCCGGCGCGCCACCTTCGCGGCGACCGGCGGCTTCGACGAGCGCTACACCGGCTACGGCGGCGAGGACACGGATTTCGGCAAGCTTCTCGACGCGCGCAAGATCCCGATCGCCTGGATGAAGGGCGCGCGCGCCTATCACCAGTACCACCCGCACCACATGCCCCCGGTCCACCACCTCGACAGCGTGGTGCGCAACGCCGAGCTGTTCGAGGCCAAGTGGGGCTACCGCACCATGGGCCACTGGCTCTACGCGTTCCGCGTCCTGGGCCTGATCGACGACACGCCCGACCGGCCGATCCGGATCCTGCGCCGTCCGGATGCCGCGGAGCTGGCCCTGACAGGCCAGCAGGGCCACCAGCCCTACACCAACTCGGCCTCGGTCATCCGCGCCATCGAGGCCCGAGAGACCCAACAGGCTCGAGAGGCCGGAGAGGCCGCCAGCGCCGGGGACCGGGCCGGCGCCCCCGCGCCGCCGTCGGCATGAGGATCGCCCTCCTCGCGCATCTCCGCCACCCGATCGCGCCGCCCTTCGCGGGCGGCCTGGAAGCCTACACGTGGGGCCTCGCGGACGGGCTGACGGCCCGCGGCCACGACCTCGTGCTGTTCGCTGCCGGGGACAGCGACCGGCGCTTCGTCCTCGACCCGGTGATCCCGCTCCATCAGGAGCGCCGCTTCCCCGGCCTGGAGCATCGCGGCGACGCGGCGCTGAAGGCGCATCTCGACGACGGGTACGCCGCCGCCTGCGACCGGATCGCCGCGGGCGGCTTCGACATCCTGCACAACAACAGCCTGAGCCGGCTGCCTCTGGAGCCGCGGCGCCTGTCGGCCACGCCCACCGTCACCTCGCTGCACGTCCCGCCCTACGATGCGCTCCGCTGGTTCGTGCAGGCCAGCGCGGTGCCGGGCCATCGGATCACCGCGACATCGCGGGCGCAGATGCGGGCCTGGTGGCCGGACGGCGCGCCGCCAGGGGCGTCGGTGCTCCACAACGGCATCGATCCCGCCGCGTGGCCCTACGTCGCCCGCGGGGACGGCAGCGCCGTGTGGTGCGCGCGCATCGCCGCGGTCAAGGGCGCGCACCACGCGATCGCGGCGGCGCGCCGGGCCGGGCTTCCCCTCACGGTGTTCGGCCCGATCGAGGAACCGGATTACTGGTCGGCGCAGATCGCACCGCAGCTCGGCGGATCGATCCGCTACGGCGGCCATCTCGCCGGCCCCGCTCTGGCGACGGAGATCGGCCGCGCCTCGGTGTTCCTGTTCACCCCCTGCTGGGACGAGCCGTTCGGGTTGGCGGCCGTCGAGGCGATGGCCTGCGGCCTGCCGGTCGCCGGCTTCGCCAGGGGCGCCGCTCCGGAGATCGTCGGCGAGGCCGGTCGCTTGGCCCGACCCGGGGACGGGATCAACCTGGCCGACGCCATCGGCCGGGCCCTAGCGATCGACCGCTCCGTCCCGCGGGCCCGGGTCCTACGCCTGTTCACCCGCGACCTGTGGCTCGACCGCTGCGAGGCGCTCTACGCGCAGGTCGCATCCCTGCGCGGTCCGGCCAGATCCGCGGGCACCGGCTGAGGCCGGACACGGCCCCTTACATCCGCCCGCGCGCGACGCGGCAAGAGCGGGATACCATTTGGACATGACCCGACAGGACCTCATCGCCGCCCTGTGGCACGGGCGTGACCCCTTCGCGGATCCCCCGGCGGACCTGCGCCCCGCCGACCTTCAGGGCTGGCGCAGCGTTCACCCCTACCTCGAGGAGGCGGTGACCGAAATCCGGCCCCGCGTGGTCATCGAGATCGGCACCTGGAAGGGGGCCAGCGCCCTCTACCTCGCCCGGACCATGGCCGAGCGGAATGTCGCCGGCACCGTGATCGCGGTCGATACGTGGCTCGGGGCTGTCGATCACTGGGCGGACGAGGCGCTCTTCGCGGAACTCGGCACCGAGCACGGCTATCCGAGCCTCTACCGGACCTTCCTGGCCAACGTGGTGCGCGACGGCATGACGGACCGGATCGTGCCGCTGCCGCTCGACTCGGTGAACGCCGCGGAACTCCTGCGCCTGCGCGGCGTGACCGCCGATGTCATCCATCTCGATGCCGGGCACGAGGAGGCGTCCGTCACGGCGGACCTGCGCGCGTGGTGGCCGGTCCTGCGACCCGGGGGCCTCCTGATCGCCGACGATTACGACCGCCTGGGAGGCCGCTTTCCGGGTGTGACCCGGGCGGTCGATGCGTTCTGCTCCGAGGCCGGTGTGCGGGGACCGTGGTCGCTGCGGGGCAAGTGCAAGTTTATCAAGCGGGACTGACGCGCGCTACGCCGACGCCTGGACCGGTTCGGCGCGGCAGGGCGCGTCGCACCCCGAGCGCGCGCCGTGCCCGACGGCCGCGCGATCCCGAGGGCGATGTCCGCCTCCGGGCGGATGCGCTGCGCCGACGCGACGTCACGCGCCGGATGCGTGCTCGCCGCCGGACGAGCGGTCCCGGGCGCCACGGGGAGACTGGATCGCCCCTGACGAGGTCGCCCGCCGTCGCGCACCTAAACCGTCAGCGGCGCGAAGGCATGGCAGTACACGTCGATCTCGCCTTTCCCCTTGAGCGCGACCCGCCCGATGGGGCTGGCGGACCCCTTGTCGGCCAAGCGTGAGAAGGCCTCGCGCGACAGGTGAAGCCTGCATCCGTCCCCGAGGCCCGAGAGGCGCGCGGCGACGTTGACCGTGTCTCCCCAGAGATCGAAGGTGTACTTGGTCCGGCCCACGATGCCGCCGACCACCGACCCGATGTGGATCCCGGCGCGGATCCGCCAGCCCGGCGCGCCCGCCGCCGCGATATCCACCATGTCGCCGGCGCACCGGATCGCCGCCTCGACGGGATCCGCGTGGGGGCGCAGCAGGTTGGCGGTGGCCATGAAGGCGTCGCCGATCGTCTTGATGTTCTCCAGCCCGTGCGCCTGTGCCACGGTCTCGAACGCCTCCGCCAGTCGGTGGATCTCGGCCACGACCGTCTCCGGGGTCTGGCGGTGGCACCAAGCCGTGAAGCCGACGAGATCGATGAACAGCACCGCGACGTCGTCGAACAGGCGCGGCTTGACCTGGCCGGTCTCCATCAGCTCCGCCACCGCCGACACCGGCAGGATGGCGTGGAGAAGTTCATCGGCGCGGCTGCGCTCGCGCTCGATGGTCCGCAGGTGCGCCATCTCCCGGTCGCGGAAGCGTTTCCTCTCGAGACAGGATCGGATCCTCGCCTCGAGGAGCACCGGTTCGAAGGGCTTGGGCAGGTAGTCCTCGGCGCCCAGTTCGATGCACCGGACGATGCTGCCGACCTCCATCAGAGCGGAGATCATCACCACCGGGGTGTGGCGCCAGACCTCGTGCGCCTTCATCCGTTCGAGGACGGCGTAGCCGTCGAGGGCCGGCATCATCACGTCGAGCAGGACCAGGTCGAACGCGGTCTCGTTCAGCCGATCGAGGGCGGCGAGGCCGTTGGCCGCGCGCACGCTCGTATGCCCGAGCAGTTCCAGCTCCTGCTCGAGGAGGTCGAGATTGAAGGGCTCGTCGTCGACGATGAGGATGCACGCGGGCTCCACGGATCTTCCTCTCTCCGGATCGAAGCCGACCCGTCCACGCTCAGCCGAGCCACCGGTGGAGCGTGGCGAACAGCACGTCCTCGTCGATGGGCTTGGTCATGAAGTCGTCGCAGCCGGCCGCCCGCGCCCGCTCCTCGTCACCGCTCATCGCATTGGCGGTGATCGCCACGACGGGGATGCGCGCCGTCGTCGCGTTCGCCTTGATGCAGCGCGTCGCCTCCCAGCCGTCGAGGAGGGGCAGCGACAGGTCCATGAGGATCAGATCGGGGCGGTGCGCCGCCGCCATCTCCACGCCCGCGGCGCCGTCGACCGCGATGACGAGCTCGTAATCCTCCTCCAGGAGCTGCGTCAGCAGATCGCGATTGAGCGCGACGTCCTCGACGATGAGAATCCGCTTCATGGGCCGTCCCAGGCGCGGGCGGGCGGCCCGGCACGACGCTCCGGACCGGTCATCGGTCGCCCACCGCCTCGGGTTCCGGAAGGGGAAGCACGCGCTGAACCTCCCGGATGAGGGCGGCGCGGTCGAGGCCCTGCTTGTCGATCAGGCCGAGTACGCGCTCCCGCAGCATCTCGCGCTCGGTCGAGTCGAGTTCGGCGGCGGTCAGCACGACGACGGGAATGGTCCGCGCCACCGGGTCGGCCTGGAGGGCGTCGAGGAAGGTCAGGCCATCCATCCGGGGCATGAGCAGGTCGAGCAGGATCACGCTCGGTCGGGCCTGCGCGATGCGCTCCAGGCCGGCGGCGCCGTCCGCCACCCAATCGACGGTGCAGTGCTCGGGGTCCAGCAACTGGCGGACGAGGTCGGGGACATTGGGATCGTCGTCGATCACCAGGATGCGCTCGTTGTCGGGGGCGATGCGCGCCAGGGCCCCGATCAGCGCCTCCCGCTCGAAGGGCTTGACCATGTAGTCGGTGGCGCCGAGCCGGAAGCCGAGTTCCTTCTGGTCGACGATCGAGATCAGCACGACGGGGATGTCGCGGGTCTGCGGATCGGTCTTGAGGGCGTGCAGCACCTGCCACCCGTCCGTGCCGGGCATCATGATGTCGAGCGTGATCGCGCGCGGCTGCAGCGTCCGCGCCATGCGCAGGCCCTCCGGGCCGCTCGAGGCGCCGACCACCGTGTAGCCGGCATCGGCGAGGTTCTCCTGCAGCAGGTAGACGACGTTCGGATCGTCGTCGATCGCGAGCACGAGCTTGGATCCCGACCGGGGCGCGGTCGCGGGGGCGGGCGCCGGCTTCGGCGGGCTCGGCCCCCTCTCGGGCGCGCCGGCGATCCGCGCCGGGATGCTGAGCGTGAAGGTCGATCCCCGCCCCTCCCGGCTCTCGACCTCGATGCGGCCCCCGAGCAGACGGGCCAGCCGGTGGCTGATCGCGAGGCCGAGCCCGGTCCCGCTGTGGGACCGGGTCGCGCTGTTGTCGACCTGGTGGAACTCCTCGAAGATCGCGGAGAGCGCCTCCGCGGGGATGCCGATGCCGGTGTCGATGACGGCGAAGGCGATGTCCTCGCCGGCGGGGCGGACGCGGAGCGTCACCGAGCCGGCCTGCGTGAACTTGATCGCGTTGCTCAGGAGGTTGATGAGGATCTGGCGCAGCTTCTCCTCGTCCGTGCGGAGCATCGCCGGCGGATCCGCGACGTCCCGGACGAGGCGCACGCCCTCGGTCTTGACCAGGGGTTCGACCGTCCTCAGGCAGAGGTCGAGTACCGGCGTGAGGGCGAATTCGGACGGCTTCACCTCCATGCGCCCGGCCTCGACCTTGGCGAGATCGAGGATGCTGTTGATCAGCGAGAGCAGGTGCTCGGAACTCGCGAGGATCTTCTCCAGGTTCTCGAACTGCTTCACCGGCAGGGCCTCCTTGGCCCGCCGCATCACCAGACGGGTGAAGCCGATGATGGCGTTGAGCGGCGTGCGCAGCTCGTGGCTCATGTTGGCCAGGAAGCTGCTCTTGGCGCGGCTCGCATCCTCGGCGGCCTCCTTGGCCTGCCGCAGGGTCTCCTCGGCGCGCCGGCGCTCGATCACCCGGCCCAGTTGCGCCCCGATATTGGTCATCACCTTGAGGAGAGCCGGGTCCGGCGGGGTCGCGTCGCAGGCGAAGAACTCCAGCGCGGCCACGACCTCACGCCCCACCGTCACGGGAAACCCGAAGCCCGCCCGGATTCCGTCCGCCGCCGCGGCCGCGGTCCGGGGATCGTCGGGCGCGGCCCGGTCGCCGAGGATCCATTCCGGCGCCCCGGACAGCAGGGCGCGGCCGGCGGGCCCGACCCCGGCCCCGAGGGGCGTCCCGGCCGTCGCGGCGCGGAACCGGGCGAACCGCTCCGGCGCGTCGCAATGCCAGAGGCCGGTCGGGACCAGCGTGCCGCTCCCGTCGCCGGCCGCCATGTAGGCGTGGCCGAGGGGCCAGCCGGTGTGTTGCGCCACGCGATCCAGGCAGAAGCGCACGGCGTCCTCGACCGTGGACGCCTCGTTGGCGGCCGTCGCGGCGGCCTGCAGCAGCTCGACGAAGCCGGTCTGCTTCTGCAGCGCGAGTTCGGCCTCCTTGCGGACGGTGATGTCGCTCCACGACTCGACGACTTCGACCGGCTCCCCGTCGGCATCGCGCAGGAGGCGCTGCTCGTCCCGCACCCAGCGATAGGTGCCGTCCGCGCGCAGGAACCGGTACTCGATCACGTTGTGTCCCTGCCGGAGCAGGTTCGGGAACTCGGACAGGACCCGGTCCCGGTCCTCGGGATGGAGGCGGTCCAGCCAGAATTCCGGTCCGGCCAGGTAGTCCTCCGGCTCGTAACCCAGCAGGTCGCGCACGTTCTCGCTGATGAAGGTCGGCGCGTTCCGCCCGCCCACCTCGAAGCTGCAGATCATCGACGGGGATGCGGTCAGGAGGTAGCTCAGCCGGCCCTGCGTCGTGCGCACGACCTGCTCGGCGCGCTTGATCTCGGTCACGTCCGTGTAGACGGCGACGACGCCGCCGTCGTTGGTCTTGCGCTCGTTGACCTGAACCCAGCGCCCGTCGGTCCGCTGCTGCAGGAGCGGACCGCTCGGGGCGTGGAAACGGGCCAGCCGCTCCGCGAGCCACGCCGCGACGGTCGCCCCGTCCGGGCGAACGATGCAGGTCTCGGCGGCGGCGCGGGCGATGGACTGGAAGGTCGAGCCCGGACCGATCACCGCCTCCAGCCCCGGATGGAAGTCCCGGAAGTGATCGTTGCAGAGGACGAGGCGGTCGTCGGCATCGAACAGCGCGAAGCCTTCCGAGCTGCTCTCGATCGCCTCGATCAGGGTCTGCGTGGCAACCTCGGGCGTCTTCAAGGATCCGCCGCCCGGGGGCTCGAGGGCGCCGACAGGCTGCGCCTGCGGCGATCCGGTCTGGGCCTGGGACATCTGTCGGACCAACCTCTCGGCGGGGTCGCGCCGCAGCGCTCGCCTGCCGCCCCGGGCCTGACGGTCGCTGCGCCGGCCGCCCGCCGTTTATCAATCGTCACCGTTGCATGGTCTATATTCGGGATCAAGCGAGCGCGGACAATCCTGAAGGTCGGCAGTCACGACAGGCCATTGAAGGCGACATCTGATGTCGTGGGTTCCGGATTCCGCGCCCTGCGGCCAAACCACTGTCCCGCGCCCCGGGCCGGGCATCCGCCCCGGGGCCTCCGGCCGCGGCCGGATCGCGGGCAGGGCCGACCCGCGCCTGCTCAAGCCCTGTCCTCCGGCGCGAGATGGGCATCCACGAAGTTGCCGGCCTCCGCGAGGGCCGCGCGGCCCTCCGCGAGTTGCGGGAAGAACAGGTGCCAGGCGTGGATCATCGCGGGCCAGATCCGAAGCGTGACGTCCACGCCCGCGCTCCCGGCCGCCCCCGCCAGGCGCACCGCGTCGTCGAGGAGCGTCTCGTCGGAGCCGACCTGGATCAGCATCGGCGGCAGGCCGACCAGATCGGCGTACAGGGGCGAGGCCAGCGGGTCCTCAGGATCCGCGCCCCCCAGGTAGGCCGCCGCGAGTTCGGCGAGGTAGAGGCGCTGGATCAGGGGATCGGCGGCAGCCTTCGTCCTGAGGCTGCCGCCACGCAGGGCCAGATCGACCCAGGGTGAGGCGAGCCAGAGGCATCCGGGCAGCGGATCTCCCGCCGCGCGCAGGCGCAGGGCGGCGGCGAGGGCGAGGCCGCCGCCCGCGCTCTCCCCCGAGAGGGCGATCCGCTCGGGCGCGATCCCCTGCTTGAGCACGAACCTGTAGCCTGCGACCGCGTCCTCGAGGGCGGCGGGGAACGGATGTTCGGGGGCGAGGCGATAGGCAAGCGCCAGGGTGCGGGCCCGGGCCTGCCGCCCGGCGCGCGCAACGACGTGGCGATGGCTGTCGAGGGATCCCGCCATGTACCCGCCGCCGTGGAGGAAGACGAGGACGCGTCCGGGATCGGCATCCGGGCAGAGGGTCCACTCCGTCGGCATCGACGGGGGTGACGCGGGTGTCCGGCGGGAGCGCGTCGGGACGGCCGAGACCGTCGAGCCGGGCGCGCCGCGCGGCGAGATCCGCCGGCCGCGGCAGCGCGCGCAGGGCATCCCGGACGGCCTCGATCTCCGTGCTCATCGCTGCTCCGCCCGCTACACCCTGAACCGATCGAAGGAGGACGTCGGCCCGGACGTGGCGGGGCCGCACACGCGCGACGTGCCGGGCCGGCCGCCGGATGCCGCGCAGCGCGACGATGTCCCCGGCCTTCGGATCCGGGCAGGAGATCCTGTCGCGGTCGACGAGGCCGGTGCGTCCCATCGCCCGCGCGTCGAGGACGGAATGATGGCGGCCCGCCGGCCGGGGTTCCGGACGCCCGCCGGCCCGCAGCCGAGGATCGGGCTGTCGACCCGTTCCGGCCGCGTGCCCGCCGGCCCGCCGCCGGAGTCCACCGGTTCCGCGATCGCCGGATCGCCGGGCCTGAAGCCGTCGAGACGGCACTGCATCCGCGCGCTCCCTCGGCCTCATCCCGGAACGCCAGGGCAGTGGGCTACCAGATGTCCGAGTCGATGCTGGTGCCGCGTGTATAATCGGACGAGATCTGCATTCATGGCAAGGATTGTTTCGAGTCTGAAGCTTGGAAAATATATCCGCATCGTTCTGGAATATAGAACGCCGACGGGTCCTGGCTCGAATCGCCCCGGCCGGGCGGTGGGTCCGTCACGCAAGGCGCGATCCGTCCCGGGGGCAGGCGAGGCATCCTGCAGCCGTCCGGAAACGCGAACGGCGGCCCGAAAAATCGGTCCGCTATGGGCGCTGGATTGCAGCGGGACGCGTCTCGTCCGGTTCGCCGGGCCGGACAGTCGGGTCCCTGCCGGCGCCGCGGGACGATCGACCCGCCGTCCCGGTCGGCGCCGCCTCAGGGGGCACGGCCGGTCTCAGGTCGCGTGGGGCTTGCCGCGACAGCGCCGGTCCCTGGGCGGAGCGGCGTCCTCCCATTCGCGATCCCGCTCCGCCAGCAGGGCGGCCCGATGGGCCGCGACGGCCGCGGCGTCGGGGGGCGCCTCCACGCCGTCGGCCGTCGGCGGCGTGAACGGCCTGCCGGCCTCCAGGAAGCGGGCCAGCGTCGCGACGACGCGATCCACCTCGCCCGACGTCACGACCCCTGTCCCGAGGAGTTCTCGCCGCGAGCGACCCGCCATGTCGGCGCAGGTCCCGCCTTCCAAGCCGAGCGCTGCGACCGCCGCGGCGTCCAGGGGCAGACGTCCGACCGGCACCGCCTGCAGGCGGGAGAGCCTGCGTGCGCCCGTGGCTTCGGGCGTGTGCAGAGCCCGCCCGCCCGGTAGACAGCGCGCGATCTCGTCGACGATGAACGCCCGGACGCGCTCGACCCGAACCGGGCCGAACTTCCTGACCCCGGCGATCGCGTCCGGAGAGGATTCGGCCAGATGGCCGAGGTCCCGGAACCCGGCCTTGCGCAGACGCGCGCGCAGGGAGGCGGTGAGGAAGCCGCGGCCGAAACCGGCCTCGGAGAGATGCCGGATCGTGTCGCCGGGAAGGTCCTCGAACAGCGGGAGCGAAGCGCTGACCTCGGCGACGAGGCCGTCGGACGGAGCGTTGCGAGGGGGGCGGCCGGGCATCATCGTCGCCGATACGGCGATCTCCGGACATCGGCAACAGGCGGTCGCGGCGGGTCGTCCGCCGGGCGCCGGGCGCCGGGCGCCGCGGCGGGCCGGGACGGCAGGGCGCCCCTTGGTCCGGGGTGGCGCCGGAGCGGCACGATCCCGTCCGCCGTGGCCGGGGTGAACACCCCGCCCTCGAACGCTCCCGCCGGACCTCCTCGGGGATCGCCTGCCGTCGCCCGCCCCCGCGGAGGGGGCGGTCCGGGCGCGCTGTCACGCCTGCAGGCCCCGCGGCATCGCCGGCCCCTTGTGCCCCGGTTCGGGCCGTTGGATACGGTATACCTGCTGCCCGTCAGAGAGAGGATGCGATGGCGCGACTGACCGTCAACGGCGTGGTGCGCGAGGTCGACGCCGAGCCGGATACGCCGCTCCTGTGGGTGATCCGCGAGCAGATCGGGCTCACCGGCACGAAGTACGGCTGCGGCATCGCGCAGTGCGGCGCCTGCACGGTCCATGTGGACGGGGCGGCCGTGCGCGCCTGCTCCCTGCCGCTGTCGGCGATCGAGCCGGGTCAGAAGATCGTCACGATCGAGGGCTTGGCGCCGGGCGCCGACCATCCGGTCCAGCGGGCCTGGGCGCAGCTCGACGTGCCGCAATGCGGCTTCTGCCAGCCGGGCATGATCATGGCCTCGGCGGCGCTGCTCGCACAGACCCCGAACCCGAGCGAGCAGCAGATCCGCGCCGAGATCACCAACATCTGCCGCTGCGGCACCTACAACCGCGTGCTCGCGGGCATCAAGCTGGCCGCCGAGGGCGGCCGGCCGGGCCGGGGTTGAGGAGGGATCCGATGGGCGTGACCGCACGAAGCTCCCGGCCCTCGCGCCGCTCCCTGCTCGGCGGCGCGGCCGCCGGGATCTTCACCCTCGGCTTCCACATCCCCCTCCCCGCCCCCGCGGACGCCGCGACCCTCGGGGCGGCTCCCGTGGCGCCGGAGGTCAACGCCTGGGTGGTGGTCAGGCCGGACGAGACCGTGGTGATCCGCATCGCCCGCTCCGAGATGGGCCAGGGGACGCTCACCGGCCTCGCCCAGCTGGTCGCCGAGGAACTCGGCTGCGACTGGGCCCGCGTCACGACCGAGTACCCGACCCCCGGCCAGAACCTCGCCCGCAAGCGGGTGTGGGGCGACTACTCCACCGGCGGCAGCCGCGGGATCCGCGAGTCGAACGAGTACGTCCGGAAAGGCGGCGCCGCCGCGCGGATGATGCTGGTCGCGGCCGCCGCGAAGGGCTGGGGCGTCCCGGCCGAGGCGTGCCGGGCCGAGAAGGGCGTGATCACGCATGCCGCCTCGGGGCGCAGCACCACCTACGGCGCCGTCGCCGGCGCGGCCGCCAAGATGGAGCCGCCGAAGGACGTGGTCCTGAAGGACCCGAAGGACTGGACCATCGCGGGCCAGCCGCTGAAGCGCCTCGACACCCTGGCCAAGCTCGACGGCAGCCAGGTCTACGGCCTCGATATCCAGCTTCCCAACCTGCTGAACGCGGCGATCCGCGACTGCCCGGTGGTCGGCGGCACCGTGAAGAGCTTCGACGCGAAGGCCGTCGCGGGGATGCCGGGCGTCCGCCGCGTGCTCCAGGTCGGCGACAGCGCGGTGGCGGTGGTCGCCGACACGTTCTGGCGCGCCAAGACCGCCCTCGACGCCCTGCCGATCACCTGGGACGAGGGCCCGAACGCCGCGGTGTCGAGCCAGACCATCGCGGCGACCCTGCGCGAGGGGCTCGACGCCGAGCAGGCCTTCATCGGCAACAAGGCCGGCGACGTGGCGGGCGCGCTGAAGGGCGCCGCCAAGGTGGTCGAGGCCGTCTACGGGGTGCCGTTCCAGAACCACGCCACCCTGGAGCCGATGAACGCGACCGCGCTGTGGACGCCGGAGCGCTGCGAGGTCTGGACGCCGACGCAGAACGGCGAGGCGGCGCTCGCCGCCACGGCCGAGGCGGCCGGGCTGCCGGCGACGCAGTGCGACGTCTACAAGATCCACCTCGGCGGCGGCTTCGGGCGGCGCGGTGCCACCCACGATTGGGTGCATCAGGTCGTCCTGATCGCCAAGGAGATGCCGGGCACGCCGATCAAGCTGATCTGGACCCGCGAGGAGGACATGACGCACGGCCGGTACCATCCGGTCACCCAGTGCCGCCTGCGCGCCGCCCTCGACGAGAAGGGCGCCCTCACCGGCCTGCACATGCGCATCTCCGGCCAGTCGATCCTGGCGGCGATCGCCCCGCAGCGCATGGTCGACGGCCGCGACCCCGTCACGTTCCAGGGCCTCAACCCCGGCGGGCCCGAGGCGGCGATCGGCTACACGATCCCGAACCTCCTCGTCGATCACGCGATGCGCAACCCGCACATCATCCCGGGCTTCTGGCGCGGCGTGAACCTGAACCCGAACGCGATCTACCTGGAATGCTTCATGGACGAGCTGGCCCACGCGGCCGGCCAGGATCCCCTGGATTTCCGGCTGAAGCTGATGGGCAACCACCCCAAGCACCGCGCCGTGCTGGAGGCGGTGGCGGAGCGGATCGGCTGGCGGACCGCGCCGCCCGCGGGGGTGTTCCGCGGCCTGTGCCAGACGATGGGCTTCGGCAGCTACGTGGCGGGCGCCGCGGAGGTGTCGGTTTCCGACGCGGGCGATCTGACGATCCACCGCATCGTGGCCGCCACCGACCCGGGACACGCCGTCAACCCGCAGCAGATCGACGCGCAGGTGGCGGGCTCGTTCGTCTACGGGCTGTCGGCCGCCCTCTACGGCGAATGCACCGTGAAGGACGGGCGGATCGAGCAGACCAACTTCGACACCTACCCGGTGATGCGCCTGGACGCGATGCCGGCCGTCGAGGCGATCCTCATGCCGTCCGGCGGGTTCTGGGGCGGGGTCGGCGAGCCGACGATCGCGGTGGCGGCGCCCGCCGTGCTGAACGCGGTCTTCGCCGCCACCGGCAAGCGCGTGCGCCAGCTGCCGCTCCGGAACACGGACCTGCGCCGGGCATGATCCGCGCCCGCCGCGCTCGGCTGGCCGCCGCGCTCGCCGTGCTCGGGGCGAACGCGGCGCCCGCGGCCGAGCCGCCTCCGGCGGAGATCCGTCCGCCGGCCGGCGCCGCGTCCTGCACCGGCTGCCACGCCGCCGGGGCGGCGATGGGCGCCCTCGACGGCCGGCCGGAATCCGAGATCGCGGGGGCGCTCGCCGCCTTCCGCTCCGGCGAACGCCCGGCCACGATCATGAACCGCATCGCCCGCGGGTTCGACGAGGCCGAGAGCCGGGCGATCGCCGCGTGGTTCGCGGGCCGGGGGACGCCCTGATGTGCGTAACGCTCTCCGGACCGGCAGGGACGCCCGCGCCGACCCGGCGCGCCCTGATCGGCGGCGCCGCCGCAACCGTGCTGGCATGCCCGGCGCGCGCCGGCACCGCCCCGCGCGTCGTGGTCGTCGGCGCCGGGTTCGGGGGCGCCACCGCGGCGCGCTACCTCGCCCGCGGCGGCGCCGCCGTGAGCCTCGTCGAGGCGTCCCCCACCTACGTGGCCTGCCCGTTCAGCAACGAGGTCGTCGCGGGCCTGCGGGGGATCGAGGCGCAGACCTTCGGGTATGACGGGCTCGGCCGGGCCGGCCTGACGCTGCTGCGCGCCACCGCGAGCGCGGTCGATCCCGATGCGCGCCGGGTGAGCCTCGCGGACGGGGCGAGCCTGCCCTACGACCGCCTGATCCTGTCGCCGGGCATCGACCTGCGCTTCGACGCCGTGCCGGGCTACGACGCACAGGCCGTCACCGCCATGCCGCATGCCTGGAAGGCGGGCGCGCAGACGGTGCTGCTGGCGCGCCAGCTCGCGGCCCTGCCGGAGGGCGGGACCGTCGTCCTGTCGGCGCCCGCCAATCCCTATCGCTGCCCGCCCGGCCCCTACGAGCGCGCGAGCCTGATCGCGCATTTCCTCAAGACCCGGAAGCCGCGGGCCAAGCTGATCCTGCTCGACGCCAAGGACACCTTCTCCAAGCAGAAGCTGTTCGAGGAGGCGTGGGCGACGCTCTACCCGGACGTGCTGGAACACGTGCCGCTGAGTTCCGGCGGGCAGGTCACGGCGGTCGACCCGGCCGCGATGGTCGTGCGCACCGACTTCGCCGAGTACAAGGCGGACGTGGCCTGCATCATCCCGCCCCAGCGGGCCGGCCGCATCGCGGTGCTGGCCGGCTGCGCCGACCGCAGCGGCTGGTGCCCGATCGACCCCGTGACGTTCGAATCGCAGCGCGTCGCCGGCATCCACGTCATCGGCGACGCGGCGGTCGCCGGAGCGATGCCGAAATCGGCCTTCTCGGCCAACGCCCAGGGCAAGGTCTGCGCGCAGGCGGTCCTCGACCTGCTCGCCGGCCGCGCGCCGCAGACCCCGAAGCTGATCAACACCTGCTACAGCCTCGTCGCGCCGGGCTACGGCATCTCGATCGCCGGCGTGTTCCACCCGGCGAACGGGCTCCTGGCCGACGTCCCGGGGGCGGGCGGCACGAGCCCGCTGGGCGCGCCGGCCGCCCAGCGCGCGCAGGAGGCGGCGCAGGGCGAGGACTGGTACCGGACGATCACCCGGGACGCGTTCGGGTGAGCTGCCGGGTGCCCGCCGGCCCCGTCTCCGGCCCCGTCGCCAGCCTCGTCGCCGGCCTCGTCGCGATCCCGCTGGTGACCTCGATCCCGGGCGCGGCGCGGGCCGGGGAAGCCGTGGGTCCACCCGTGCGGCCCGACGCGATCGTCGGCGACGCGATCCCCGAATCCCTCACGGGCCACCCGGGGGATCCGGCGCGCGGGCGCCGGATCGTCGCCGACCGGACCCGCGGGCTCTGCCTCCTGTGCCACGCGGGCCCCTTCCCCGAGGAGCGGTTCCAGGGCAATCTCGCCCCGGACCTCACGGGCGTCGGCGCCCGCCGGAGCGCGGAGGCGTTGCGCCTGCGCCTCGTGGACGGGCGGGTGTTGAACCCGGACACGATCATGCCATCCTACTACAGCCTGACGAATCTCGACCGCGTCGGCAGGGCGTGGCAGGGGCGCCCGATCCTGGACGCGGGGGAGATCGAGGACGTCGTCGCCTTCCTCGCCACCCTGCGCGAGCCCGCGACCGAAGCGAAGCCGAAGGAATCGCCATGACCGCGCAGCGTCCGGATCGCCGCCGCGTGCTGGCCGGGGCGGCCGGGACCGTCCTCGCCGTCGCGCTGCGCCCCGCCGGGGCGGCGCCCCTGCCGCGCACGGAGACCACCGAATCCGCGATCCGGCGCTTCGCGGGCACCAGCGCGATCCGGCCGGGCCGGGTCACCCTCGACCTGCCGCCGCTCGTGGAGAACGGCAACACGGTGCCGCTCAGCGTGAGCGTCGAGAGCCCGATGATTCCGGCCGACCACGTCCGCCGGATCGGCGTGTTCAACGAGCGGAACCCGCAGCCGAACGTCGTCACGGTCCACCTGGGGCCGGAGGCCGGGCGCGCGCAGGTCGCGACGCGCATCCGCCTCGCGGACTCGCAGCGGATCACCGCGATCGCCGAGATGAGCGACGGGACCTACTGGTCCGCCAGCGCCGACGCGATCGTGACGCTCGCCGCCTGCCTGGAGGGCTGAGACCGGATGGCCCGCACCCTGATCAACCTGCCCAAGACCGCCAAGCCGGGCGAGGTCGTGGCGATCAAGACGCTGCTCTCCCACCCAATGGAGACGGGGTTCCGCCCGGGCCCCGACGGACGCATCCTCGCGCGCAACATCGTGACCGAGTTCGTCTGCCGCTTCGAGGGCGATGAGATCTTCCGCGCCGAGCTGTTCCCGGCCTCGTCGGCCAACCCCTACCTGACCTTCACCTGGGTCGCGACGCGGAGCGGCGGCTTCACCTTCACGTGGCGCGGCGACAACGGCTTCGAGCAGACCGAGACCGCGGCGATCGCGGTCGGCTGAGGCGAGGATGCCGCGCCGCTCGACGGTGAAGCCGCTCGCCCTCGTCGCGTGCCTGCTGTGCGGCCCGCCGGCCGGCGCCGGGGATGGGGCCCCGGTCGACCGGCGCTCGGGCTTCGACCAGATGAGCCCCGAGCTTCGCGCGATGCAGCGGGACGACACCGCCAATCCCGGCATGCTCGCGGTCGCCGACGGGGCCGAGCTGTGGGGGCGCCCGCCCGCATCAGGCAAGCCCTCCTGCGCCGGGTGTCACGGCACGGCCGAGGCCGGCATGCGCGGCGTGGCGGCGCGCTATCCCGCCTGGGACGAGCGCACGCATCGGCCGATCGACCTCCAGGGCCGGATCGATCAGTGCCGGCGCGAGCGGCAGGGTGGGGAGCCCCTGCCGCACGAGAGCCCCGACATCCTCGCGCTGACCGCCTTCGTGGCCCTGCAGTCGCGGGGCCTGCCGATCGCCCCGCCCGGCGACACCCGGCTCGAGCCCGCGCGGGCCGCGGGCCGGGCGCTCTTCGCGCGCCGGATGGGACAACTCGGCCTGTCCTGCGCCATCTGCCACGACGACCATTGGGGGCGCCGCCTCGGCTCGGCGACCATCCCGCAGGGGCACCCGACCGGCTACCCGCTCTACCGCCTGGAATGGCAGGCCTTGGGCTCGCTCCAGCGGCGCCTGCGCAACTGCCTGACCGGGATGCGGGCGGAACCGTTCCCCGACGGCGCGCCGGACTACACGGCCCTTGAGCTCTACCTCGCGACGCGGGCCGCGCCGCTGCCGGTCGAGACGCCCGCGATACGCCCCTGAGGCCACCGGCGCCCGTGACGCGCGGGCCCTTCCGGGCGCCTCAGCGGCGCGCGGCCTGCCCCTGGAGGAACGCCCTGACTTCCGTCTCGAAGGCCTCGGGGCTCTGAAGCTGCGGGACGTGGGCGCAGTCCGGCACCATGACGAACGTGGCCTCCGGCAGGCCGGCGGCGAGCTCGCGCCCCATGGTGGGCGGGGTGGCCTCGTCGTGCTCGCCGACCAGCACGAGGACGGGGACGCGCAGCTCGGACAGGCGTCCGCGCAGGTCGAGGCCGGCGAGCGCCGCGCAGGCGGCCTGAAAGACCGCCGGATCGGTGCGCAGGAAGGCGGCGCGCCGCTCCGCCATCAGGTTCGGATGGGCGTCCTGGAAGGCGGGCGCGAACAGGCGGCGCATCGCGGTGTCGGCGATCGCCGCGAGCCCCTTCTCGCCCGCCGCCCGCGCCATGCCGCGGAAGGCCTCGCGCCCCGGCTCCGGGAAGCAGGCGCCGCAATCCGCGAGGACGAGGCGGTCGAACAGGCCGGGATGGCGCAGGGCGCAGAGCAGCAGCACGAAGCCGCCGTAGCCGTTGCCGAGACCGGCCGCGGGCTGCCCGTCCGCCGCCTCGCGCACGGCCTGCGCCACCCGGTCGGCGACGGCCTCGAGCCCGCCCGGCGCCGGCGCGGACCCGCCGAAGCCGGGCAGGTCGGGGATCAGGATCCGGAAGTCCCGTCCGAGCCCGGGCGCGACCCGGTCGAAGCTCGTCGCGTCGGCGAGCAGCGAGTGCAGCAGCACCAGGGGCGGCCCCTCACCGGAGACCGCGAGCGCCACCTGTCCATCCGCGACCATCGATTGCATCCAGACCTCCCCCGCCCGCCCGATCCGCGGTTTCAATCCGCTGTCGCATTCCGATCAGTCGGCATCAACCCGGTTGACGTGATATTTCACGAGTGGCAGCATGGATCATCGAAAGAGGCCGTCCGTGCTGCTCCGAGACAACATCTACGCGGCGATCCGCGCCGATATCCTGGCCTGCACGCTGCGACCCGGCGCGGAGGTGCGCGAGCAGGAGCTGGCCCAGCGCTACGCCGTGAGCCGCCAGCCGGTCCGTGAGGCGCTGCTCCGCCTGGAGCGCGAGCGGCTCGTGACGGTTCACGCCCGCCAGGGATATCAGATCAACGCAATTTCGGTTTCCGACGCGCGCGATCTGCTCCGCATGCGCCTCGCGCTGGAGCCGGCCTGCGCGGCGGAGGCGGCGGCCGATGCGCCCCAGGCCGCCCTCGACGCCCTCGACGCGTTCCGCACGGTCGCCGAGGGAGCCGATTTCATCGCCGAGAACCGCGCCTTCCACATCGCCCTGGCCGAAGCCTCGGGCAACCGGCGCATGGCCGCCACCGTGCGCGACCTCGTCGAGCAGGCCGACCGGCTCGTGCGGGTCAGCCTCGACGGCATCCGCGGGCGCGATCCGGCGCAGCTGGTGGACGAGCACGCCGCCATCATCGACGCCGTGCAGCACCGCGACGGGCGCGGGGCGCGGCGCCTCGTGCGCGCGCACGTCGCCCAGGCCGAGCGCCGCATCCTGACCGCGCTGGAGCGCAGCGCGGTCGTCCTCTGAACCAGCGCCGGCGGGGCCCGCGGGCCGGCCGCGCGACGCGATACGGGAGAGACGCCATGAACATGCGCGAGCCGACACCGGCGATCGAGACCCGGGGCAACTTCATCGACGGGCGCGAGGTCGAGGCCGGGGACGGCACCCTGATCGACGTGCGCAACCCCGCCACCGGCGCGGTCATCGCCCGCATCCCGAATTCGGGGCCGGCCGACGTCGACCGGGCGATGCGCTCCGCCCGGGCCGCCTTCGAGGGCAAGGACTGGGGCGGCATGGACATCCGGGCCCGGGCCCGCCTGGTCAACCGGCTCGCCGACGCCTTCGAGGCGAACCTCGACGCGCTCTACCGGCTGGAGACCACCAACAACGGTCGGCCGGTCAACGAGACCCGGGCCCAGCTCTCGCGGCTGCCGGACTTCTTCCGCTACTTCGCGGGGGTGGCGCTGGCGCGGCGCGACGACGTGATCCCGGTGGAGGGCAACTACCTCAACTACACCCGCCGCACGCCGATCGGCGTCGTGGCCAATTGCACGCCGTTCAACCACCCGCTGATGATCCTGTGCAAGTCGCTGGCGGTGGTGCTCGCCACCGGCTGCACCACGGTGGTCAAGCCCTCCGAGTACACGCCGCTGACGACCCTGAAGCTCGCGCAGATCTTCACCGAGGCCGGGCTGCCGCCGGGCGTATTCAACATCGTGCTGGGCCTGGGCGCCTCCACCGGCAAGGCGCTCGCCGAGCACCGCGACATCAACAAGCTCGTGCTCACCGGCGGTACCGAGGCCGGCCGGATCGCCGGTTCGGCGGCCGCGAAGGTCTTCGCCCACCAGACCATGGAGCTCGGCGGCAAGACCCCCGTGATGGTGTTCGACGATTTCGACGTCGAGCGGGCGGTGAACTACGCGGCCTTCGGCGCCTTCATCGGCGCCGGCCAGACCTGCGTGTGCGGCAGCCGCCACCTCGTCCAGGCCTCCATCTACGACGAGTTCGTGGAGCGGCTGGCCGCCAAGACGGCCTCCATCCGCCTCGGCGACCCCTTCGACACCGCGACCCAGCTCGGGCCGGTCATCTCCGAGCGCCAGCGCGACCGTGTTCTCGCCTATGCCGGCTACGGCCGCGACGAGGGCGCCCGCGCGGTCGCGGGCGGCCAGGCCGCGACGGTGCCGGGCTTCGAGGGCGGCTACTTCGTCGAGCCCACCGTCTTCGCCGACGTCACCGCCGACATGCGCATCTTCCAGGAGGAGGTGTTCGGGCCGTTCACCAGCGTCACCCGCTTCGAGGACGAGGCCGAGGCGCTCCGGCTCGCCAACGACTCGCCCTTCGGCCTCGCCGCGGCGGTGCGCACCCGGGACGTCGCCCGGGCCCACCGGGTCGCGCACGCGGTCAAGGCCGGCATCGTCTGGATCAACGACCACCACCGCCTCGACCCCGCCTCCCCGTGGGGCGGTGTCGGCGACAGCGGGCTGGGCCGCGAGTGCGGCATCGAGAGCTTCAACGACCATTTCGACGTGAAGAGCATCATGGTCGCCACCGGCGACGGGCCCTTCGACTGGTACCGCGACACGGCCGGCCAGCGCCGCCTGAACTGACGCACGACCGCGCGGGGGGATGCGAGGTCCGCGCCAGACGGGCCCCTTCCGCGCCGAACCCGAAGCCCGGAAGGAAACGCCCCATGCCCGAACCCGTGAGCCCGGCGGTCAACGCTGGAGGCCGCCTCGACCGCCTGCCGATCGGCCCGTTCCACCGCCGCATCATGTGGCTGATCGGGATCGGCATGTTCTTCGACGGGTTCGACATCTACATCGCCGCCACCGTGCTGGGCTCGACCCTGAAGAGCGGCTTCTCGACCCTGCCGCAGAACGCGTGGTTCGTCTCGGCGACCTTCGTGGGCATGATGGCCGGCTCGTTCCTCACGGGCTTCTTCGGCGACCGCTACGGCCGGCGCTTCACCTACCAGGCGAACCTCCTGGTCTTCGGCCTCGCCGCCATCGGCGCCGCCTTCGCGCCGAACATGACGGTGCTGATCATCCTGCGCTTCATCATGGGCGTCGGGCTCGGGGCCGAGAACGTGGTCGGCTACTCGACCATGACCGAGTTCGTGCCGGCGCGTTCCCGCGGGCGCTTCCTGGGCCTGATGGCGGTCTTCGTGGTCACCGGCCTGCCGGCCGCCTCGCTGATCGGCTATCTCGTCATCCCGGTCTTCGGCTGGCGGGCGATGTTCGCGCTGGGCGGCCTCGGGGCGCTGGCCGTCTGGTACGCCCGCAAGAACCTGCCGGAATCGCCGCGCTGGCTGGAGGCCGTCGGCCGCCACGCCGAGGCCGAGGCGCTGATGCGGTCGATCGAGGCCGAGGCCGCCCGCGGCGCACCCCTGCCGCCGGCCGCCGTGTCGGCGCCCGTGCCGCAGCTCGGGCTCTTCGCCCTGTTCCGGCCGCCGCTGCTGTCGCGCCTGCTGCTCGGCTGCCTCTGCCTCGTGGTGATCAACACGCTGCTCTACGGCTTCGTGACGTGGCTGCCGACCTTCTTCATCCGGCAGGGCCTCTCGGTGGCGACCTCCTTCGGCTACGCCCTGCTGATGGGGCTCGGCGCGCCGGTGGGCAGCGCCATCGGCGCGCTCACCGCCGACCGCTGGGGCCGCAAGCCGACGATCATCGGCGCCTCGGCGGCCGCCATCCTGTTCGGGATCCTGTACCCGATGACGCAGGATCCGGTGCTGCTGCCGCTGGTCGGGTTCGGGCTCACCGTGCCGATCTACGTGCTGGTGGCGCTCCTGTTCGGGATCTACATCCCCGAACTCTTCCCCACCGAGGTGCGGCTCAGGGCGTCGGGCCTGTGCAACACGGTCGGCCGCGGCGCCACCATCGTGACGCCCTTCCTGGTCGTGAGCCTGTTCGAGGCCTACGGCATCGCGGGCGTGACCGGCCTGATGATCGCCCTCCTGGCCCTGCAGATCGTGGCGGTCGCCGTCTTCGGCGTCGAGCCGCGCCGCCAGAGCCTGGAGAGCCTCGAGCCGGTCCTCGCGCCGGCCGAGGACGGCCCGGCATCGGGCGCGCGCGCGGCGGTGCCGCGCCCGATCGCCTGAGCGCGCGGCGACACCGGATACGGGAGACGGGGATGCGGGCACATCGCGCGACGGCCGGACGGTTGGGATGGTCCCTGGCCGTTTGCCTCTTGGCTGCCGGACTGTCGCCGTCCGCGGCGCACGGTCCGAACGACCCGCCGCACCGGCTGGAGCGGCTGGGCGACCTGCCGCTGGAGAGCGGCGAGACGATCCGGGACTTCTCGATCTCCTACGTCACCCACGGGACGCTGAACGCCGACAAGTCCAACGCGATCCTGATGACCACGGCGATCGGCGGCAACCATCACCGGATCGACTTCCTCATCGGTCCCGGCAAGGCCCTCGACACGGATCGGTACTTCGTCGTCGCCACCGACGCGATCGGCAACGGGCTGTCTACGAGCCCGAGCACCAGCGCGAGCCAGCACGGGACGGCCTTCCCGCACTTCACCATCCGCGACATGGTGGAGAGCCAGAAGCGGCTCCTCGACCGCCTCGGGATCACCCATCTGGTGGCGGTGGCGGGCGCCTCGATGGGCGGCATGCAGGCGCTGCAATGGGGCGTCAGCCATCCGGGCTTCATGGACGCCCTGGTGGCGCTCACCCCCATGGCGCGCACCGCGCCGTGGTCGATCGCCGTCAACGAGGCGACCCGCAGGGCGCTGATGCTCGACCCCGCCTTCAAGGACGGCGCCTACGACCGGCAGCCCGAGCAGGGGTGGCGGCTGCGCGCCGACATCCTGCAGGTGCTGGCCGCCCGGACGCCCGAGGCGTTGCGCGGGATCGCCCCGCAGCCCCTCGACATCCTGCCCTGGATGCGCGCGCAGGAGGAGGCGGTGCTGAAATCCGGCTTCGACGCCAATGACTGGATCGCCCAGACCTGGGCCTACGACCGCCACGACATCGGCCAGACCCCCGGGTTCGGCGGCGATGTCCGGAAGGCGCTCGCCGCGATCAAGGCCCGGACCCTGATCCTCACCGGCGGCAGCCTCGACCTGTACAATCCGGTCGAGGAGGCGCGCGAGGCCGGCGCCTACATCCCGCAGGCGAGCGTCGTCGCCGTGCCGTCCGTGCAGGGCCACACGACGGCCACGGCGACCAAGGCCGCGGACGTGGACTACATGAACCGGACCGTCCGGGATTTCCTGGATGCGGGCGCGCCGCGCGGCCGCTGAGACAGCGAGGGGGCAGGTGATGATCGGGAAGACCACGATCGCGATCGGCGCGGTTCTGGCTGCGGCGCTCGCCGCCGGCCCCGCCGCGGCGCAGCAGCAGGCCGCCCCGCTGCAGGTGCCGGCCAAGTCCGTGCCGGTGCCCGCCGACGTCAGCCCGCAGATGGGCAAGATCATCGGCCTGCCGCTGCGGACCAACTGGGACATCCACCCGAAGGACGGCGCGGCCTGGAAGCCCGTCGCCGAGACCGGCGCGGAGGCGCTCAGGAAGCTCGTGCCCGGCATGATCGAGCGCCTGCACGTGACGGTCGCGCGCACGACGATCGACGGGGTGCGGGCCTTCATCGTGACCCCCGAATTCGTCCCGCCGGAGAACCGCGACCGGGTGCTCGTCCACGTCCACGGCGGCTGCTACGTGCTCAACCCCGGCGAGGCCGGCCTGCCGGAGGCGCTGTTCATGGCCGGGTTCGGCCACTTCAAGGTGATCTCGGTCGATTACCGCATGCCGCCGGAGGCCGTCTATCCGGCCGCCCACGACGACGCCATGACGGTCTGGAAGGCCGTCACGCGGGCGACGGATCCGAGGAAGACGGCGATCTTCGGCACCTCGGCCGGCGGCGCGCTGACCCTCGCCATGGTGCTGCGGGCCAAGCAGGAGGGACTGCCCCTGCCCGCCGCCATCGCGCCGGGCACGCCGATGTCGGACACCACCAAGGTCGGCGACAGCTTCGTGACGAACGCGATGCTCGACAACGTGCTGGTCTCGCCCGACGGCTTCTGCGACGACGGGGCCAAGGTCTACGCGGACGGTCACGACCTCAAGGATCCGATGCTCTCGCCCGTCTACGGCGACTTCAGGGGTTTCCCGCCCACCATCCTGACCACCGGCACGCGCGACCTGCTGCTCTCGAACACGGTGCGCGTGCATCGCAAGCTGCGCGAGGCCGGCGTGGAGGCCTTTCTTCAGGTCGGCGAACGCCAGTCCCATGCCCATTACATCCGGGACGACACCGCGCCCGAGACCCGGGCGGTGTTCGAGGAGATCGCGGGCTTCTTCGACAGGCATCTGGCGCGATAGGGCCGCGCGGCCGGCCGGGGGCGGACCGTCGCGGGCGGATCGGCTCCGTGCCCGACGCGCGTCAGGGCCGGGGCGGTCCGACGCAGGGTCGTACCCCGCGCCCCGGGGCGGACGGGCGGAGCGAACGCGACCGGCGCTGCAACTTTGAGGGCGGAGTGAAGTTCATCCGCAGCTTGAGGTGCACGGAGGTCTGGTGCCAGCCTGGATCCAACACGCTGTCTGGTGGCAGATCTTTCCGCTCGGCTTCGTCGGCGCTGAGCCCGAGGCCGTTGCCGGCGCGCCCGTCGTGCATCGCCTGCCCCAGCTGCATGCCTGGCTCGACTACGCGGTCGAACTCGGCGCCTCGGGCTTGGCGCTCGGGCCGATCTTCGCGGCCTCGACCCACGGCTACGACACGATCGATCCCTTCCGGATCGACCCGCGTCTCGGCGACGATGCCGATTTCGACGCCCTGATCGAGGCCGCGCACGCGCGGGGCCTGCGCGTCCTCCTCGACGGAGTCTTCAACCACGTCGGTCGCGGGCATCCCGCCTTCCAGGAGGTTCTGCATCGCGGCCCGCAGGCGGACCGGGCGCATTGGTTCAAGCTGTCCTGGCCGCGCGGCACCGCACCCGGGACGGAGCCGGACTATGCCTGCTTCGAGGGGCATCGCCAGCTCGTCACCCTCGATCACGACGCGCCGGAGGTGGCGGATTACGTCGCCGCGATCCTGGATCACTGGCTCGCCCGCGGCGCCGACGGCTGGCGGCTGGACGCAGCCTACGCCGTCCCCCGGCGCTTCTGGGCGCAGGTGCTGTCCCGGATCCGCGCCGACCACCCGGACGCCTACATCGTCGGCGAGGTGATTCACGGCGACTATGCCGGCATCGTGCGCGATACCGGCATGGATGCCGTCACCCAGTATGAACTCTGGAAGGCGGTCTGGAGCGCCCTCAACGATCGCAACCTGTTCGAACTGGCCCACGCGCTGGAGCGCCACGACGGCTACCTGGACACCTTCGTGCCGCTGACCTTCGTGGGCAATCACGACGTGACGCGCATCGCCAGCCGGCTCTCCGACGAGCGGCACCTGCCCCACGCACTCGCGATCCTGTTCACCTGCGGCGGGACGCCCTCGATCTACGCCGGCGACGAGCAGGCGTTCCGGGGCGTGAAGGAGGAACGGGTGGGCGGGGATGATGCGATCCGCCCGTCCTTCGCGGCGACGCCGACCGAACTCGCCCCCTACGGCTGGCCGATCTACCGCCTGCACCAGAGCCTCATCGCCCTGCGCCGGCGCCATCCCTGGCTGCATCGGCCCCGTGCGCGGCAGATCCATCTGGCCAACGCGCAGCTCGTGCTCGCGCTGTCGGGGCGGCAGCTGACCGGGACGCATCAGACCGAGGCGCATCAGCCCCTGCTCATCGCACTGAACCTCGACGACGGGCCCGCCCTGCTGCCGGTGCCGGGGGCCCGTCGCGTCGAGGTGGGCGACGGTGACCTCGTCCCCGGCGACGACGGCGCCGCGCGGGTGAGCCTCGGCCCCCACGGCTGGGCGATCCTATCCGCCTGAACCACGGTGCGATCGTGTCCGGACGCCGGTCTCCCTTCGAGCCCCGTCGGCCCCGCCGGAACGGTGATCGCCGACCTGCGGGCCGGCGACCGGCCGGGGGCTCACGGGCGCAGCGGGCCGCGGCAACCCGCCGCGGCTGTCCGGCCAGCGGTCCGGCATGCCGGCCGGGCGCCGGTGGCCCGGTCGCGCGGCACCCGAACCCGCGGCGATCCCGCGCGGCCGCCGCGGATCTCAGGCGCGACGGCGTGCGGCTGCCTCCTTCGGCGCCCGCGCCGCCCTGCCCCGCCGCTTCCCCCGCTCCGTGGGCTCCTGACCCTTGACCCCGCTCGACCGCGGCGCCCCCGACCCGCGCTGCGGCGCGGCGGCATGGGCATCGAGGAAGCGCCGGCACGCGTCGAAGTCGGTCTCGGTCTCCGGCGGACAGTTGATGCCGCGCGCCGCGGCGAGGCTGCGCGCATAGCCGAGCATCGCCGCGCTGGGGACGCGCGGTTGGCCGGGTTGGCCGGCGCTGTCCTCCGGCTGCGCGCGCGGTCCGGCATGGGCGTCGAGAAAGGCCCGGCAGACGCTGATGCTGCTCTTGCAGCCTCGCGGCAGGGTCACGCCCTTTCGGGCCGCCAGGCTCACCGCGAACGCCCTCATGGCCGGCGTCGGCGGCCGATCGTCGGCCTGACCGGGCGGGATCAGGCTCGGATCGAGGTCGATCGCCGGTGAGCGCGAGATCGCGGCAATCAGCTCGTCGAGGCGGGCGCGCGTGCGCTGCCGGAAGGCGTCGGCGCGCTGGACGGCCTCAGCACGCGTGGCCGCCCGGCCGATCTCGGCCAATTCCGCCTCGAACATCGCGCGCCCGACCGGATCGCCGTAGGCCGGGAACACCCGTCGCACCGCCGTGATGAAGGCCAGCCCGACCTCGGTGACCTCGATGGCGGGATCCTTGCCGTTCGCCAGCGCGATGTAGCGGCTCTTCAGGAGCTTGGGCAGGATCGTGTCGCGGGTCGCGGCCGTGCCGAGACCCTTGGGTTCGTTCGGGTTGACGGGGTTCTCCAGGGCTCGCTTCACCGCCGGATCATCCACTTGGTCGATCAGCCGTCCCATCACCACCGGCAGCTCGCCTCGGGTGATCCGCCGTGGCGGCTCGGTCATCGCGGTGACGATGTCGGCGCGCGCGGCCGAGGCGTCTTCGCCGTCGTTCACGTTCGGCAGGCGAGCGGACGGGGCCTCCGCCTCGCGCCGGGCCTTGCCGGGCACGAGGTCCGCCTCCGGCTCGGCCTCGCTGCCATAGACCGCGCGCCAGCCCGGCGCGCGTACGACGCTGCCGGACGTGGCAAACCGTTTCGGGCCGAGCGGCGTCCCGACCTCGGCCGCGACGCTCGTGCGGGCATCGATCCCGTCGGGGAGGTGGGCGGCGAGGTAGGCTTTCGCGACGAGCTCCCACAGCCGGAACTGATCGGCCGAGAGGCGGCCGCGCTCGGGGACCTTGCGCAGGGGCACGATCGCGTGGTGCTCGCCCGGATCCTTGACGTAATGCCCCCGCACACCCCGGCGGATCAGAGGCACGGCGTCCCGCGAAACCACGCTGCGCATGTCGCTCAGCACGGAAGCCACCGCGTCGATCACCGTCGCGGCGTCGGCAGCCTGCCCCTCCGGCAGGACCTCGGACTCGGTGCGCGGGTAGCTGAGGAAGCCCTGATCGTAGAGGTCCTGGGCGAGGCCGGCCGTGTGCTGCGGGTCCCAGCCGAACCGCTTGGCGCAGCGCCGGGCCAGGGTGTCCTTCGAGAACAGACGGGGCGGCGCCCGCCGCACATCCTTGTGCTCGACCGCCAGGGGACCCGACCACGCCGCTGCGGCGGCCCGGATCGTCTCGGCCACGGCCGCGTCGACGATCCGCTCCTTGGGCGCATGCCACAGGGTCAGCGCCGCACCGGACCGGGTGCCGAGATGCAGGGCGGCCTTGAAGAAGTCCTGGGGCACGAAGGCGCGGATGCGGTCTTCCAGATCGGCCAGGATGGCCAAGGTGGGCGTCTGCACGCCGCCGAAGCGCCACGGCTCCCGGAAGGCGGGCGGACGCAGGCGCAGCGAGATGGCCCGCGTGCCGTTCAGGCCGAGGTGGTAATCCTCGTACTGCCTGCAGAGCGCTTCGAGGTAGGCGGCGTAGTCGCGCTCGCCTGACGCCGGCTCCTTGGCCAGGGCCGCGAAGGCGCGGCGGATCGAGACATCGTCGAGCGCGCCGAGCTTGAGCCGGTCGACCCGGCCCTGCCAGCCGAGGTGTTCCAGAACCTCCCAGGCGATCATCGAACCCTCGCGGCCGGGATCGGTGGCGATGATCACGCGCTCGACGCCGTGCAGGGCCTGCCGGATGGCGGCGATCTTCGGCTCGTGCGACTGGCCGGACCGGTTCGTGCCGGAGCTGACAGGAATCGTGGCGAGCACGATCGGCAGGGCGTCGAAGCGCCACGGCTTCCACTCGGGCCGGATGCTGCCCGGCTCCGCCGCCGCCAGCAGGTGACCCTCGGCGGCGACGCAGACGGTGTTCGGCGAACGGAAGAAGCGCTGCAGCTGCCGCATCGCCGAGGGTTTCTCGAAGAAGAACAGCGTGCGGCCGGAGCACGGAGGTGACATGTCGCTGCCCGCGAAGGCGCCCGCTGCACGCGGCCGCGCGTTCATATTTTGTTCCAAGTCCGCCGGACATGCAACCGGTGCCAGGGTCGTGGACGCGCCGGCTCGTGCCGAAGGGGCGTCGGCAGAGGCGTCGGCGGTGTCGCCCTCCGCCGGGAGCGGGAAAGGCCCCGCCGGGAACGGGAAGGGCCCTCGGGGACGGTCTCCGCATCCCTCGATCGGCGCGGGCGCCGACCGGGCGCGCGCGGCAGCCGCTCGGGACGTCCGGGGACTACGCCTCCAGGGCGAGCACCGCGAAACTGGCCAGCCAATGCGCCCCCATGTAGTGCACCGCCAGGTGCGGGAGGCTCGCATCCAGATGGCGTTCGGCCGCGTCCAGCATCGTCGGTCGGCGGGGATCGTCCGGCGGCAGGCCCCCGGCCAGGGCCCGCAGGCACCACGCCCGGCTCAGGTTCAGACCGTCGAGATGGGCGATCTTGCCGTCGCTGCGGTCCGTCACGACGGCCGGCGCGAACAGGGTCGCGGGCTGGCGATCGGCGAGGCGCGGCAGGAAGCGATCGAACCAGGGCCGGAAGCGCGCCGGCGGGAGGAGGCGGCGCATGCACTCCGCCTCGATCAGGGCGGGCGAGTGGAAGTCGTCGCCGCTCGGCTCGCCCCAGGCCGGGCAATCGACATCCGCGTCGTACCAAGCGTCCGCCGCGTCGATGAGGAGCCGGGCCAGAGCCGCGTCGCCCGTGCCCTCGGCATAGTCGAAGGCCATCCGCAGGCCGAAGGCGGTGTTGAAGTGGGTGCCGACCCGCACCGGATAGCGCGCGACGGGGAGGAAGTCCCGGAAGCGCTGGGCGAACAGGCCCGCGAGGGGCTCGAGCGCGCCGGACCATCGCGTCTCCGGCAGATGCGCGAGCGCGTCGGCGAGCTTGAGAAGCCACGCCCAGCCGTAGGGGCGCTCGAACCCCCGCGCGCCCGGCGCGGCGAGGTAGGCGCATTCGCCGGCGACCTTCGCGGGCGTCAGCTGACGATCGAACAGGGCGCGGATCGCCACCGCCTGGGCGCCCTCCGGAAAGCGCCGGAGCACGCGCGCCAGGAGCCAGTAGCCGTGCACGCAGGAGTGCCAATCGTAGCTGCCGTGGAAGATCGGGTGCAGCGCGGACGGCGTGCGGGCCTCCTCCGGTCCCGCCAGCACGTGGTCCGGCTTGTTCGGATATTCCCGGGTGACATGCCCGAGCGTGACGGCGGCGAAGCGGTCCGCGGCCTCGGCGGTCAGGGTGTGGCGCAACACGATTCTCCAGGCGGCGTCCGATCGGAACCGCGAGGGTGGCGCCCGCACGACGCGAGCGCCACCCGGTCAGCTCGAAGCACGGGCGTCACCCGAGGGGCATCCGTCTGGTCTCGACCTCGATCAGCAGCGTGAGCGCGGCGGCGAGGGCGAGCAGCGCGGCGAAGACACCGAGCGCGAGGCCGAAGCCGGTCGCGACCACCGGGGCCAGGACGGTCGGTGCGAGCAATCCCCCCAATCGTGCCGCCGCGCCGGCGCTGCCCATGCCGGTCGCGCGGAGTTGGGTGGGATAGAGTTCCGGCGTGAAGGCGTAGAGGGCGCCCCATGTGCCGAGCAGCGCGAAGCTCATCAGAAGCGTCGCCGCCGCGAGGAGGCCGACCGACGCCCCGAGGCCGTAGGCGAAGCAGCCGCTCGCACTGAGAAGCAGGAAGGCGATGAGGGTCGGGCGTCGTCCCCAGCGCTCCACCCCGTAGGCGGCGAGCGCATAGCCCGGCACCTGCGCGAGCGCGACCAGGACGAGGAAGGCCTCGCCGCGCAGGAAACCGAACCCTTGTCCCGCCAGCCGCACCGGCAGCCAGACGAAGACGCCGTAGTACGAGGCCGAGACGAGCAGCCAGACGGCCAGGATCAGCGCCGAGCGCCGCCGGAGGTCCGGACGGAAGATCGACCCGGCGGCCTCCGGCGGCGCGGGTGCTCCGGCGGCCTTCGCCAGCGCGGTCGCGCGGCCAGGGCGCCCGTTCGTCCGCGCGACCGTCGCGAGCACGGCGTTGGCTTCCGCGATGCGGCCGCGCCGCAGGAGGAAGAGGGGCGACTCGGGGATCAGGAAGCGCAGCCCGAGTCCGATCAGCGCCGGCGCGGCGGTGACCGCGAAGACGAGCCGCCACGCCTCCTCCGGGCGCGCCCCCTGCGCGGCGAGCGAGGCGAGCGCGAGCGCCACGGTGCCGACCGCCCAGAAGCCTTCCAGGGCCACCAGCCACCGGCCCCGCCGGTCGGCGGGCAGGAACTCGGCCATCATCGCGTAGTCCACCGGCAGCGTGCCGCCGACCCCGAGGCCGGTCAGGAACCGCAGGGCCACGAGCCAACCGAAATTCGGCGCGAAGGCCGAGGCGAGGCCGAAGGCGGCGTCGATCAGCACGGTCGCGATCAGGACGGGCCGGCGCCCGAAACGGTCGGCGAGGCGGCCGAACAGGAAGGCGCCGGCCAGCATGCCGAGGAAGAGGGCGGTTCCCGCCTGCAGCGCCTGCTGCACGGGGATGCCGAAGCGGGCGGCGATCGAGGGGGCGGTGAAGCCGATGGCGAGCACCTGCATCGCGTCCGCCGCCCAGACGAGGCCGAACACCGCGAACAGGCGCTTCTGGAACGCACCGACGCCGGTCGAGGCCAGCGCCGCGTCGTACGAGGCCGTGGTCATTCTCATCCCCCGAGCGGCCCATTCCCGGATCGGCCCATTCCCGGATCGGCAGGCCGCCCGTCACCGGCCGGACCGGCCGATCCGTGACGGCGCGCGCGATCCGGCGGCCGCGGCCCCGGGACGCCGCCCTCCGCGATCCGGCGACCGGACCCGCCTGAAGCACGGGAAGCCCGCACTTGGCTACGGTGTCGAACGCCTCGGTGCAGATCGCGCGGTGCCGATGCCCGTCGATCCGGTCATCGCGGCCCTCGGCGCGCGCGTCGCAACTAGACCCGGCGCCGTGCCCGATGGCCACGCGATCGGGTGCGGCCCTAGGCGGCGCGCACCCAGACCGCGGTGTCGTGGAAGGTGGCGCCGTCGTTGGGCGCCGCCGGTTGCGCGCCGATCAGCGTGTTGATCCCGCCGCCGCTGGCGAAGGCCGCGCTCGGCCACAGGCTCTCGACCACCACGACGCCGGGCTGCTGGCCCTCAGCGAGGCGGGCGTGCAGCCGCACCCGGCCGCGCACATTTCCGATCTCGACGGCGCAGCCCGTGGCGATCCCCAGGCGGGCCCCGTCCTCCGGATGGATCAGGCAGGTCGGCCGCCCCTCGCGGCGGATGGATTCCGGGACGTTGGTGAAGGTGGTGTTGAGAAACTGCCGGGCCGGCGGTGCGATGAGACGGAACGGGTGCTCCGCGTCGCCGGGCTCGGCCACGGGCCAGTGGTCGGGCAGGGCCGGCATGCCGGCCGAGCGGGGCCCCAGCGAAGCCCAGTCGGGGGCGAAGCGGAAGCGTCCGCCCGGATGGCCGAACCCCGTCAGGAAATGGCTCTCGGCGAAATCCGGCTGCGCGTCGATCCAGCCCGCCGCCTCCAGCCCGTCGAGGCCGCCCCAGCCGGACCGGGCGAGGGTGGCGTCGGCGAGGTCCCGGGCGTTCAGGCGGAAACCGGCATGATCCGCGCCGAGGCGGTCGGCGAGCGCACCGAGCAGCGCGTGGTTCGAGCGGCATTCCCCCGGCGGCTCCAGGAGCTTCGGTCCCGCCTGGATGTGGCTGTGGCCGCCGGCCCCGTAGATGTCGTCGTGCTCCAGGAACGTCGTGGCCGGCAGCACGAGGTCGGCGAGCGCGGCGGTCTCGGTCATGAACTGCTCGTGCACGGCCACGAACACGTCCGGCCGCGCCAGCCCCGCGCGCACCCGGACGCTGTCGGGGGCCGAGACGGCCGGATTGGCCGACTGGATCAGCATGGCGCGCACCGGCGGGCCGCCCTGCAGGGCGTCGGGATCGTCGTCCAGCACGGCGCCGATCCGGCTCATGTCGAGCTCGCGCACGCCGGGCGCCTTGACGTCGAGGCCCTCCGTCAGGGTCTTGTCCCAGTTGAAGATCGCGGCCTGCTGCCAGAGGGCGCCGCCGCCCGCGTGCTGCCAGGCGCCGGTGACGGTCGGCAGGCAGGTCACCGCGTGGAGGTTCACGGCGCCGTTGCGGGTCCGGGTGAAGCCGAAGCCGCAGCGGATGTAGCTGCGCGGCGTCGCGCCGTAGAGGGCCGCGAAGGCCTCGATCGCCGCGGGTTCGAGCCCGGTGATCGCCGCCGCCCATTCGGGGGTGCGCGACGCGAGATGGGCCTCCAGGGCCGCCGTGTCCTCGGCATGGGCGGCGAGGTAGGCCCGGTCCGCGTAGCCGTCGCGGAACAGGACGTGGAGGATCGCGCAGGCCAGCGCCCCGTCGGTGCCGGGCCGGGGCGCGAGGTGAAGGTCCGCGGCCGCCGCGGTGCCGGTGCGGTAGGGGTCGATCACCACCAGCTTGGCGCCCCGCATCTTGCGGGCGCGGCTGATGTGGCCCATCGCGTTGACCTGGGTGCTCACCGGGTTGCCGCCCCAGACCACGATCAGGTCGGACTGCGCCATCTCGCGGGGATCGGGCCCGGCGATCCGGCCGGTTCCGGCGCTCCAGCCCGCGATGGCGATCGCCGTGCAGATGGTGCGCTTGCGCCGCGAGTAGCCCATCACGTGCGTCAGGCGGTGGATGCCGTCGCGCTGGACGAGGCCCATGGTGCCGCCCGAATTGTACGGCCAGACCGCCTCCGGTCCCCAGCGCTCCGCGGCCTCCGTGAAGGCCGCAGCCACCCGGTCCAGCGCCGCGTCCCAGGTGATCCGCCGCCACTGCCCGCCGCCCTTCGCGCCGACGCGCTCCAGCGGGTGGAGGATCCGGTCGGGATGGTGGACGCGCTCGCCGTAGCGGCTGACCTTCGCGCAGATCACCCCCGCCGTGTAGGGATTGTCACCGCCCCGGACCGAGACGACGCGGCCGTCCGCCACCTGCACGTCGAGGCTGCAGGCGGAGGGGCAATCGTGCGGGCAGACGGTCCGGACCAAGCGACGAACTCCCGTGGCACCGCCAGGGATGATGCAAAGACCATGCGTTTTTCGAGGCGCTTCCGACGATTCGTGAGACGAGACCCGCACGACCTTGACCGACGGCCCGATGCGGCCGCTCATGGGGCCATGCCCGTCCGCTACCTCCCCCCGTCGGTCCCGTTCCGCCGCCCGCCGGACCCCCGCGGGGCGAAGCGCGCGCGGCGCGGCAGCCTGAACGCCCGCCTGAACACCCGCCTGCGCGGCCCAGCCCGCTGGCCCGCCGGCTTCGACCGGACGCTCCGCCCGTGACCGGCTGGCCGACGGCGACCGGCACTTTCGAACTCGGCGACCTGCCCCTGCAGTCGGGGGCGGTGCTGCCCGGCGCGCGCCTGCGGTGGAAGACGCACGGCACCCTCTCCCCTGCGCGCGACAACGTCGTGCTCTACCCGACGAGCTACGCGGCCCGGCACCCGGACCTCGAATGGCTGATCGGGCCCGACGCCGTGCTGGATCCGGGCCGCTGGTTCATCGTGATCCCCGACATGTTCGGCAACGGCCTGTCGTCGAGCCCGTCGAACACGCCGGGCTGGCCCGGGCTCGTCACCGCCTGGGACAACGTCCGCGCCCAGCGCCGCCTGCTCGTCGAGACCTGGGGGATCGAGCGGCTCCAGGCGGTCTACGGCTGGTCCATGGGCGCGCAGCAGGCCTATCACTGGGCCGCCCTGTTCCCCGAACAGGTCGCGCGGGCGGTGATCAATTGCGGGAGCGCCCGCACGGCCACGCACAACCGCGTCTTCCTGAAGGGCCTGATGGCGGTGCTGGAGGCGGCCCCCGAGCACCGCGGCGCGGGCCGCTTCGCGGCCGAGCCCGCGGCCGCCCTGCGGGCTTTCGGGCGGATCTACGCGGGCTGGGCGCTCAGCCAGGACTTCTACCGGGCGGACCTGCACCGCACCGCGCTCGGCGCGCCGGACCTCGACACCTTCCTGCGCACCGACTGGGAGGAGCGCTTCGCCCTCCGGCCCGCCGCCGACCTCTACGCGCAGCTCTGCACCTGGGATGCGGGCGACATCAGCCGCGACCCGCGCTTCGGCGGAGACCTCGCGCGGGCGCTGGGGGCGATCACGGCCCGGCTGCTGCTGATGCCGGGGGAGACCGACCTCTACTTCCGCGTCGCCGACAACGCGGCCGAGCTGCCCCACCTGCGCGATGCCCGGCTGCTGCCGATCCCGAGCATCTGGGGTCATCGCGCCGGCAATCCCTCGGGCAATCCGGCCGACGCCGCCTTCCTGCGCGACACCGTCCGGGCCTTCCTGGCCGCATCGGACGAGTTGCCCCCGCGCGCTCCCTGATCGCTCCCTGAACGTCGCCGCGCGGGACAGGCTTGCGGCGCGGGGGCTCGGACGCCGTCGCCACGCCCGGCCGGGCGGATCGGCCATGCGCCGATCAACGGGCCTCACGGCCGACACGACGCCCCGCCCCTCCCCCGTGCACGGCAGACCTGCCGTGCGCGGGGGAGAACCGAAGCGGCCGGCCGCGTTGGACCGGGAGGCGCGCCCGCGGAGGCGCGGTCGCACGGAGGACATGATGGAATACAGGCAGTTCGGACGCTCCGGCCTGACCGTGCCGGTGCTCAGCTTCGGCACCGGCACCTTCGGCGGGACGAACCCGTTCTTCGAGCGCTGGGGGCAGACGGACGTCGCCGAGGCCACCCGGATGGTCGATCTCTGCCTCGCCTCCGGCGTCAATTTCTTCGACACGGCCGACATCTACTCGGCCGGCGCCTCGGAGGAGATCCTGGGACAGGCCCTCAAGGGCAGGCGCGAGCGGGCCCTGATCTCCACCAAGGCGACGTTCCGCTTCGACGCCGATCCGAACCAGGTCGGCTCGTCGCGCCACCACCTCGTCCGCGCCTGCGAGGCCAGCCTGAAGCGGCTCGGGACCGACCATATCGACGTCTACTTCATGCACGGCTTCGACGCGCTCACCCCCGTGGACGAGACGCTGCGCGCCCTCGACGATCTCACCCGCTCGGGCAAGATCGGCTATATCGGCGCCTCGAACTTCTCGGGCTGGCAGCTCATGAAGGCCCTGGCCACCTCGGAGCGCTACGGGCTCGCCCGGTACGTGGCCTACCAGGGCTACTATTCCCTGATCGGCCGGCATTACGAATGGGAGCTGATGCCGCTCGGGATCGACCAGGGCGTCGGTCTGATGGTGTGGAGCCCGCTGGGATGGGGCCGTCTCACCGGCAAGATCCGCCGCGGCCAGCCCAATCAGAGCGGCCGCATCGCCGCCGGCGGCGCCGAGGGCGGGCCGCCGGTCTCGGACGCGTACCTGTTCGGCGTGGTGGATGCGCTCGACGCCGTGGCGGCCGAGACCGGCAAGACGGTGGCGCAGGTGGCGCTCAACTGGCTCCTGACCCGGCCGACCGTGTGCAACATCGTGGTCGGCGCGCGCACGGAGGCGCAGCTCGAGCAGAACCTCGGGGCGCTGGGCTGGACCCTGACGGCCGAGCAGGTCGGCCGCCTCGACGCCGCGAGCCAGGAGACCCCGATCTATCCCTACTGGCACCAGAAGGGCTTCGACGAGCGCAACCCGAAGCCGACCGCTTGGTGAGGGACCGCCCCCACGGTTTCGGGGCGCGACCGGCCTATGCGCGATCGGCCTGGGCGATCGCCCTGGATACGGCGGCAGGGAGCGCGCGGGCGATCGGCAGACGGGGCCGATGCGAAGAACGGTTCCACGGCGGTCGGTCTGGGCGTAATCTGGCTTCGAATTGCCACCGCGGCCGTGGTGGCTGTGCGCAAAGGGGGTGAACCATGGGCTTGCTCGCCTTCATCCTGATCGGTGGTCCGTGGGTGGCTGCAACAGCGTGGCTGTGGCACCGCGAGGGAGGCCTCGAGGCGTCGCGTCGCGCCCTGCACGGGGACGCTATCAGCGGTCGCTGACGGTCCGGCGCGGCCCGGGGAGCGACGGCCGCGCCGGTCGACGACCCCGGCCGCCGACGGTGTCCGAAGGGCGGGGCTGATCCGCCGCGTCACCCCGGCGCGGGTTGCCGCATGGCAGGCTCCCGCCTCTTGCCCGCCCCCTGCCCGCCCCTCGCCGGAGATCGACGGCCGGGCGGGATGGCAGGGTGGCCCCGCGCCGTCATGCGCTGGCCCGAGACGCGGCCCATCGGCCCCGCATCGGGCGATCCGGCGCTGCGGATCGCCGCCCCGGGGAGCGCGTGTCTCACGACCGCGCCCCGCATCGCGGGGATGTCGCGCAGGGCGAAGCTTGCCGTGCGGCCGTGCCGGAGGGCGAGGATCCCCGGGCCCGATCACCGGGGGCGCGTCAAAGATGTACAGCACCGTCGCGGACCTTGGCCGCACGTCCCGGTGCTAGCCAAGCATGCTGTTCCTCTACGGTCTCACCATCCTCGCCGGCATCGCCAACGCGATCCAGCCCGGCCAGAACGCGACGCTGTCCAAGTCGCTCGGCCTGCCCGTCACGGCGGGGCTGATCACGCTGCTCGTGAGCACGGCCGCGTTGCTGGTCGGCGGCCTCGCCCTCGGCAAGCTCGAGATTCCGACGGGCCAACAACTGACGACGGTGCCCTGGTGGGCGTGGTTCGGCGGGTTCTTCAGCGTCCTGCTGATCCTCGCCCAGCTCTACGCCTCGCCGGCGATCGGCGCGGCGTCGTTCCTGGGCATCATCGTGACGGTGGGCGTCGCCTTCTCGATCGTGCTCGACCATTACGGCTGGGTCGGCTTCGCGGTGCATCCGGCGAGCCTGTGGCGCATCCTCGGCGCCGTGCTGATGGTCGCGGGCGTGGCGATGGTGGCCCTGTTCTGACCGCGCGCCACGGCAGCGTCCGCGGAACAGCCGGCGATGGGCCTCGAAACGCGGGAGGCCCGCTTCCCGGCGATGGAAACGGGCCTCCCATGGTGCGGCTCAGCGTGGTGCGGCTCAGCCTCGCCAGCTCAGCGTGGCTCGCGGTTCACTAGAACCCGCGACGCCCATAGCCGTAGCCTCGGCCGTAGCCGCGACCATAGCCGTAGCCGCGGCCGAAGCGGGGGCCGCCGTGGAAATGTCTGCCGTAGCCGAGGCCCCGACCGCCGTAGAAGCGGCGTCCGTAGTGGGGACGGCCGTAGCCACCATAGCCGTACTGCACCGTCTCGACGGTCGTCGTGGCCTCAGGGATCGCTCCCACGCCGATCTGCGCGGCCGAGGCAGGCAGGGGCGTCAGGAACAGTCCGGCGGCAAGCAGGCCGGTCGTCAGCGATGCGATCTTGAGCAAAGGGTCTCTCCTCATGGAGCCGTGATCGGGCCGTGTCGGCCCTGGCGGCTGTCGACGGCAACACGGGGGATCGGCCGTCGTTCCTGGGCCTCTGGATCCCGGATACCTCGGGAGCGGTCGGGGTCCGCCGGCGTGCCGGGTGCGCGCCACGCGCTGCGACGGGCCGGCCGGTCCCACCTGTGGCGCGCCCGCAACACCGGGCGGGCAGCGCTGCGGCGGCTTGCAACCAATGCGCCGCTGAGATGTTGTGGCGCCCGGCCACGTAAATCTCGCTGTATTGCGGTCGTCGAACGCACGTTAATCGACGGTTTACTATGTCGATCCGGTCAATATGGCTTGGTGTGTCCGTAAAACTACAGCCAATTTCGTCAGGGATCGGTAGCTTTATCGTCAGATCGAAACGTTGGACGGACCCCGATGACCAAGCTGCTGACTTCACTCGCCGCCTTCACGGCCCTGACCGCTGCCGCCTCGGCCGCCGACCTGCCGCGCCGGGCCGCCCCGCCGCCGGTGTTCACCCCCGTCCCGGTGTTCACCTGGACCGGCGCCTACTTCGGTATCAACGCCGGCTACGCCT
>NZ_JAKSYP010000061.1:0-3267 GCF_022829625.1 Methylobacterium sp. E-046
GAGCTCGACTGAACGCCCCAGCATAGCCGAGAGCCAACAAGTCCCGTTCGCGCTTGCCGGTCAGGTGGTCCTGCGTCCTCGCCAGCACTATCTGCAGCACGTCGACCGTGGGCGTGGCCTTATGGGTCGGGGCCGTGCCGACGCGGCGCCGTATACCATTCTTAGTGGCGCGCACGTCCTCGTCGTACGTTGGGTCCGCCGCCTTCGCCAGCTTATGCCCGTGCCGGATCGCGGCGAGCCGACGCCCGATGGTCGAGGAGGACCGCCCGGCCTCAGCCTCGGCCGCCAGGAAGCCAGTCACAGCCTCAGGGCTTGCAGGCAGGGACCGGAACCCGAACCGCGCGCACCAAGCCTGGAAGACCTGCACGTCGGAGCGGTAAGCCCGAACGGTAGAGTCCGCCTTGCTGGCCGTCTGATAGGCGCGAACGAGCGCGGCGGCCTCGGCCGGCAAAGTCTGCCAATTTGGCGCACTTTCGGCCGGGAGAGTTTCAGGACCCACGGGCCTGCCGCTCCTGTCGCTCGCGGATGTCGCCCATCAACGCCAGCGTGCGCCGCGTTGATTGCTCCCGCGATATTCGACCGGTCCGCCATGCCGTGCCTCCGTCTATCAAAAGCCCCGAGGCCATAGGCTGGCCCTAATGCCGTAACTTCCGAGAACACGATTTATCGGAAGCTACACGACCCGCCGTCATGCTGCAATGCTCCGGCGCTGTAGTGCTACAGCATGAAAGCGCGAAAACGGCATGGCGCGACAGCGCTACGGCATCGCAGCGTGACAGCGCCGCGGCACGATCCCGCTACAGCGCTACGCCTCGCCCTTGGGTTTCAGGGACGAGACGGACGGGTGCCCGTGCTTCTGCAAGGCCGCGTCGATCCCTTCCATGATGACATCGTGGATTTTGACATCTCGGGTGAACGCGATTTCCCGCAGACGCCGATGCACCTCCCGCGGCAGGTACACAGAGGTATGCACCACGTCGGGCCGCGCGCGCCGGCCGGCAGGCTTTCCGCTCCCCGGATCGGGGGACCTCGACGCCGCGGGAGCATCCGGGCCCGCATCCGAGGCCGCAGGTTGCGCCTTAGCCTCAGGCCCCGGCAGGGACAGGCCACCGATTAGGGAAGGGCGCTTGCTCATGCCTTGGCTGCCTTCATCTTGCGATCCGCCCAGACCCAGAGGGCGCGCAGCTCGTCGGCTGCCTTCCCCTCCGGTGCGTACTCCGTGACCCCCTGCCCGGCCGCGAGCGCGTCCTGGTGGTCGGCGCGTTGGGTTAGAGACGGCTCTGCCAGCACCCCGAACATACCGAGCCCGCTGGCCGCCTCGACGGTTCGAGCCGAGCGCCCGGCCGGGCACTGGTTGAGCACGAACGCGAACCGGTCCCGCATACCGAGCCGCATCAGCGTCTCAATCGTCGGCATCGTGGCTTGCAGGTCGAGGCGCGAGGGCCGGGCGGGGATTAGAGCCAAGTCTGCAGCCTGCATGGCGAGATTGCCGCCAGTCGACGCCACGCCGGCCGTGTCGAGCACCGCGAGGGTAAAACCCTGCTCGCCGAGCGCTGCCAGGATCTGCGGCAGCTCTGCCAACCGATCAGAGCCGAGCCTGTCGACCGCTGGCGCTTCCGCCGTCCGGTTGTCGCCCCAGGCCGCGAGCGAGCCCTGCGGATCGAGATCGAGCGCCACGACCCGCTCACCGGCCTCGGCAGCAGCGACAGCGAGGCTGGCCGCCACCGTCGTTTTCCCGGCGCCGCCCTTCTGAGTGACTAGGGTAATCGTCCGCATGTGCCCTCACAGTGCTGCGGTGCTGTAGCAGGGAAGCGTGACAGTGCGGAAGCGCTACGATCTGACAGCGCCACCATGCCGAAGCATTGTAGCGCTACAGCATTGCAGCATGACAGCATGACAGCGCCATAAGGCTACAGCGCTTCCGTCCCGCCCAAGGGATGCCCGACGCGCCTCGCAGAGGCTACCCCTGCCTGCCCCTCATCCGGGCGTGCTCGGCCTGCATCTCTTGCCATACAGCTTCGTCAGCCTCGTCGCCCGGCAGCGGCTCGCCGCGCTCGCGCCGTTCTGCGCGTTCCATCGCGGCTTTCTCGGCCATCGAGCTATACGGCGGCTTAGGCGTCCGGACCGCGCTCACCGGGTTAGCGTCCCGAAACCGGATCCCGGCGCCGCCGCCGTTCTCGGGGATGAATTCTAGGCCGGCGGCTTCGAACGCGGCAATCAGCGCGCGCATGTTCGCGCCCATCATCCGAGCGCTCTCAGGCTTAGCCTCGAACGCCTCGATAGTCGGCGCTGGCACCTTTGACGCCTCGAATAGATCCGCCTGCCGCCAACCCAGCATGGCGCGCGCGGCACGGCAGAGCCGAGGCGTGAGGCGGATCGGTTGCTGCGGCATCAGGCACAATCTCCAAGGAGAATTATACCGATCCAAGGCGTCAAACTCAATGGCTGAGCCATAGGTCTATTGACAGGCCCTCGCTACCTGCTAAACCTATGGCTGTTCCCTAGGTTGAGGGCTGAGCCATGGCGCACCGCACCGTTTCTTGGACCCGCATCGACCGCGCCGGCCTTGACGCTCGCACCAAGATCCCCGCCGGCATGCTCGGCGCCCGCGCGCTGATCCAGCTCGGCGCCCGCACCCGTCCCCTCGTCATCGCCGGGCAGTACGACCGAGCCGCCATCATGGCCGCCGCCTGCAAGGCCGCCACCGGCATTCAGGAGCGCTGCGGCGTCTCCCGCGCCGAGGCGATGTCTTCCGCTCTCAAGGCCACTTGGCAGGTCGCCAAGGCCGCCCACCGCGCCGCCGCTCATTGATCCCCTGACCGCGCCGCGCTGATCGGCGCCGAAAAGGGCCCCGCCCCCTCAACCACCGAACCACCGCCACGAGCCCTCACCGGAGCCCGAACGATGACGCACGCCCGTATCCCCGATTTCAGCCAGCCCGCCCTGGTCCGCGCCGTGACCAGCGCCCGCCGTCAGCTCCCCGTGGACCGCCGCTACCGCAACCTGCCCGACGAGACCCAGCCCGGCACCATCGAGCCCTGGCAGGCCGTGGCGCCCGTCCGCCCCGACACCGTGCACAGCCGGTCCCCGCGCTTCCTCGACGTGGCCGGCGAGCTGCTGGCCGCGGTCGCCATCATCGGCGGCGGCATGGTGCTGACCAGCCTCGCCTCGCTCCTCTGACCCGCCCCGCAACCGAGCGGGCCGGCTGCCCGCGTCCCTCATCCGAGGATCCCGCGATGTCCTTCCGTGCCTCCCTCAAGAACCTGA
>NZ_JAKSYP010000083.1:0-64167 GCF_022829625.1 Methylobacterium sp. E-046
GCGCTTCAAGAACCGCGTCTGAGGCCAGCGCCTACGCCGCGAAAGCTGGACGTCGGATCAGCTCAGCCGCACCGCACCTAGCTTGCGAAGGGGTCCCAATTGCATGCCGATCCGGGGTCCCGTTCCAACGCCTTTTGACACTCCTCGACGGTCGCTGACCGCCAAGCCCCGTCGACCTTCACTTCACAGGTCTGATGAACGCGCTTCGGCATTTAGCGAGCGTGACACGGTCCGCCCGGCGCCGCCAGCATGGTGGCGTTATGATCAGAAGGGTAGCTGATCCCCTAGCCCCGCCGGCACCCTCCCCAAAGATCGCCAGCGTCACAGGCTCCGCGCCTAAATCAGCGGTTGCGGATGCTCGGACCGCCTGCCGGAGAACGTATCAGGGCTCAGCGGGCAACCGCGGTGCGGCTGCTGGTGGCGCATCACCCGGATGGTCCCCGAGGCGTCGGTGCGGCCGAGGATCACCACTTGCCCATGGCAGGTGGGGCACCGGTGGGCTGCCCTGCCATAGACGATGGCCGCCACGTCCAGGCTGACCGCGATCCAGACGCCGTGGCTCTTCACTTCGCATGTGTCGGCGGCGGCGGCGAGCATGGGCGCAGCGTGCCACGCGAGCTATGGCTTGGCCAAGTCAGAGCGACAGCTGATCCGGCATGTCCTACCGGCACCCTTCCGAAGGTCGCCAGCGTACCTATGCCGCGCTGTCGGGCATAGCCACCGTACGCGCCGACGCGCACGATGGATGCCTTGCCCGCAACCTCGCAGGACGTCATGCGCTCAATATCCAATGCAGTCGCGATCGCCCTCGCACTCAGCGCCGCGACTGGTGCGGATGCACAAGGCAGGGTCGATACCAGAGCCTTCACCTGCGCTGCGCTGAAGTCGCTCGTCGCGCAGTCGAGAAACGTAGAATTGGCTTCGAGCGATCTGGTCTACGAGTTGGTTCACGAGAACAGCGGCGCTTGTCGGCAGGACGAGACCGGCGCGCCGGCCTACGAGCCGTCGATCGACGTCCCCGCTTGCTTCGTCGGATGGCGCTGCAAGCAGAGGAACAACGATGGCGGCACGAGATGAGGGCTGACGGCTTGAACGATAGCTGATCCGCTAGCCCCGGCGGTACGTTCACGAAGAGCGCCAGCACGATCGGCTTCGAGGCTATGCCAGCGCCTGCGGATGGAGTGACGGCGTGCCGTTGAACCGGCCCGGCAAGAGTGGGCAGCCGTCGAAGCCCTTGCGATGCGCCAAGCTCAGCCCACCCCGCGCCGTGTAGTTGCGATGGATGGAGACACGCCCGTGGCATGCTGGGCATCGCGTGACGGCCATCGCGTGGTGCGCCGCTGCCTCTGGCAACGTCATGGCGCGCCAGACGCCGTCGATCTTCGCTTCGCAGGTCTTGGGGTTAGGTGTCGTCGTCATGGCGAAGCGGCAGTCCTAGTCTAGCATCGCTGAAGGGCTCGGAACACAACGCCGGCCTGCCCGCGTCGTTCTCAGCCGACGTCTCCTCGACGGTACGCGCCGCCTCTCGCAGGTCGCCGCACATCCATGGTTCACTTGAGGCCGGACGAGTGTGGCAGCTCTCGCGCCATGTCGAGTTCAATACCTGTATCGTCCTGGTGCGATCGAACAGGATGACCCGGAACCTAAAACCGCATCGTGGGCATTGGGCCCGGAGAAACTGCATCGCACACCAGCTGCGACCGCTTGAAAACCCGTGTATCGCGCAAAACGTGCCAAGCGGTGATCGTCGCGCCGGCTTTTCAGTCGCTGGCTGATTTGCGGACTTCGGAACCGCGGATGGTCCGCCAGCCTCGGCGGCATCCGTCCCGGTGGGCCGTCAGAGTACCGTATGCTCGCCGACCGTCGCTTCATCGAGGGGCGCGAGGAAGGCCGCCCCCACGCCGCCATCGATCCGACGCGCGACCTTGGCCCGCTGCCGCCCGACCACGATCACCTGGCCGACCTCCAACCGTGCGTCCAATTGCAACGCGACGCCCGAGGCTGACAAGTTCACGATCCGCGCGGGAACACCCGTGCCGTCCTCCAACGCGACCTGCACGACCCTGCGCTTGGGCACGACGCGGCGATGAACGCGTACCTCCTCCGACGCGGGCGCCTGCAGCTTTGCCAAGCTGACGAGGCTGCGCACCACGTCTCCAGGCGTAGCGCCCCGGCCCATGACGCGCACGGCGAAATCGACGGTCCCGGTCCGAACGACCCGGATCTCCATCGCTCCGACACCCCGGATCGAGCAGCCGAGCTGCGCGTCCATCGGCGGGATGGTCGCGGAGCGCATCCGGATGCCTTCGGCCGAGATGTCGATCGTGACGGCGTGGAACTCGGAACCGTCAGCGCGCCAGCACAAAGCGGGAAGGATAATGGCGTGACGGGGGATCGCTCGCCGCTCGGTCATGGTCTTGGTTGTCTCATCCTGCGAGCGTGTTGTCGTCAGCTTACGATTGCGTTGCTGCAGACAGCAGCACTTTATCAGGCGGCGACTTATTCCTGATCTCGGGTGCCAAGTAGACTACAGGCTCGATGTTCCGACCGGCCCGACGCACTTCGGTCAGAATGGTAACTGATCCGCCAGCCCCGGCGGTACCTTTCCGAAGATTGCTAGCGTCACTGGCTCTCCACCGTCATCGTAGTCTGGATCCACGACCGTTCGAGTGAAGGCGGCCGCGCCGATCGCGCGGCCCACACGGACCTTCTCCTCGGCGATGCGGCAGGCTTCAGCCGCGCTCCCGGCCTCTAGGCAGCGCCCTTGAGCCACTCTGCTTTTTTCGGCAACGAACAGCTGGACACCGTGGACGATAAAGGGCTTTAGGGCCATGGGCGCTCCTCAACTCTGCGTTAACGCTATCGAGCTCCCGCAAGTAGAACAAAGCAAGAACAGGCAATTTGCCGCGTGTGCACGAGTGTGGATATCAAGCGAGGTATTTTTACAGCGAAACCGGTTGACGCGGTAGATTTACAGCATACGATAGCTCCATCGTCACTCGCGACGGAGCCGCCCCGGTGCTCACCACCTACCTCGACGTCCTCCAGCACGCCTCGGCGGCCGTAAAGGTCGCAACCAGTCTGCTGATCGCCCTCGGCATCTTCGCCGTGTGCTTCGCTCCCGGCTTGATCGCCGATCACGTCCGTGCGTACCAGGCGAGCCGCTGACATGGCGCCCGCTCTTCCCCGCGGCACCCGCATCGGCCGTCCTTGTGCTGACGGCTCCCTCATCCCCGGCACCATCCTCGGTCCCGCCTTCGGTGAGGGCTTCTACTGCACCGAGCTGAGGGGCGAGGGCGGGCCTGAGATCGTCTGCGTCCACGTCGGCGAGATCCTGGTCGATCCGGTGTTCGCGGATCTGCGCACGGCGGCGGTGGCGCTGCGGGATCTCGACCAGCGCGCGGCACCCGTGGTCCGCGAGCTCCGCGCTGCTGGGGGTGCGTTCTAATGACCGCCCGCTCACAGGCCTCCGCCATCCTCTCGACGCTCGGTGTCGCCGAGCTGACGGCCCTCATTCGCTACGCCCGCGCCCACGGCCGCTTCTGGAAGCGCGAGCTGAACGAGGCCTGGGCCAGCGGCCGGGACGAGCGCGAGGTCGACGCCTCCGCCCTCCGGCGCGTCCGCAACACGATCGGCCCGTCCGGACTGACGAAGTTCGCCCTGAACGGCCTGATCGCCGTGTTGTCGGCCCGCGAAGGTGCGTTCTGATGGCCGCCACGACCCTCATCGCCCGCGTGGCCCGCTCCGAGGCCGAGCGTACCGTCTACAGCGGCCTCGACCTCATTGCTGGCGTCGCCCAAGCGATGGATGGCCGGAAGGCCGCCGACACGGCCGACAACGCCCGCGCGCTCGCCGACATGCTGGAGGCGGGCATCGCTCGCCTCACCAGTGCGCGCCGCCTGTTCCTTGATCGGACGGAGCGGCGGTGATGCGGGCGCTGCGCATGAACTTCCCCAACCGGGTCCGTGAGGCGGCGCTGGAGCGCGCCCAGGCCCGCTGCGAGCACGTCGACCCTGAGGGCAACCGCTGCCCGTGTGCCCTTCACCCGGGCCACTACGAGTTCGCCCACATCGTCGCCGACCGCATGGGCGGGCGTCCGACGCTCGACAACTGCGAAGTCTGGTGCACGCCCTGCCACCGGGCTGCCTACGCCGCCGACGCGGCCAAGATCGCCCAGCAGCGCCGCGTGGAGAAGCGCGAGCGCGGGACGAAGGCGCCCACCCGCCCGATGGTCGGCTCGACCTTCTTTCGGACCTCCCGCGGCATGGATGGGCTGGTGCGCGATCGCGCCACTGGCGCCGTCCTGTCCCGCCGCGGCGTGATCGATGTGCGGGACCTGTGATGGCGGCCCGCGCCCGCTGCCAGCCCGCGCCCGAGCCGGCGCCCGTCCTGATTCCGGGCCGGCCGGAGTTCGACGCCTACCGCCTGGACGATCTCGGCTTCTGCCGCTGCAAGTTCCCCACCGCCCTGGTGCGGGGTGAGCACCGCTTCTGCGGCCGGCCGACGACGATCGATGCCTCCAACCGGCACGGCTCCTGGTGCGACGAGCATCGGGCGGTCGTGTTCACGCCCCGGCCTGTGATGGCTGCCCGCAAAGCCGGGAGGAACTGACATGCCTCACGCCAAGGGGCATCCACTCGCCGGCCGCCGCGTCGTCCCCGATGCGATGACGGGCGCCAGCCTCTACATCATCGACTGGATTGACCGCCGGCCGGGCGGCCTCGCTCTGTTGCACCTGGATCATCCCGAAGCGCGCGCCTTCCGGCATCGTGTCGCGGTCCTCGACCTGCACGCTTCCGGCGCCGTCCTCGCCCGCTCCACCGCCGGCCTCACACTCGTCCACCACGCCGAGCTGCCGTCCTACGATCCTATGCCGGTGGGGGTGATCTCGTGAGCGACCGAGCCTTCCTGGGCGTGCTCGCCCATCTCGATCCCCGGGCGCCGGGTCAAACCATGCTGCTCACCATCGCCCTCCCGCGTGGCGAGTGCGACGCCGTTGTGAAGGCACTGGGCGCGCCCGATCCGGAGCACGGACCGCACGTCGCCTTGCTGCCCTGCCTCCGCCCGGACCATCCGCGCAGCGACGACGACGCGGTGCTGCTCGCCGCGCTGCGCACGGTGAACCGCCTGCTGGCGGCAGGACCACCGCGCCTCAGCCACGAGCTGCTGGACGCGCTCGGCGCACTTCAGGCGGCGACCGCCGGACGGGTCCGCCGGGGCCTCGACCGCACCACGCCGCCTTCTCACGTCGAGCAGCAGCGCCGCGCCGAGGGGAGGTCCTGATGCTGCGCCAGGGCACGCCCGCGCCGGAGTTCGAGAGCGCCGACGCGCTCCAGGCCCACTACCGCGCCCTGCAGGCCCGGATGTGGGCGCCGCGGGCCGTAGCGCCGCGACCTGAGACGCTCCGTACCCGCGCGCTCGCCGAGGCTCAACGTGAGCGCGAAGCGCGCGAGACCGAGGCGCGCCGGCAGGCAGAGCTGGAAGCCGTGGCCGCGATGGATGCGCTCGTGTTCCAGGTCCTCGATCCGGAGCAGATGGCCCGCGAGCCAAAGCGCATCATCGCCCAAGTCGCCGAAGCTTTCGGCTTCACCCACGCCGACATCGTGGGCGACGGCCGCACGAGCGACGTGGTCCGCGCCCGCTACGCGGCGATCGCCGCCGTCCGCGAGGTCCGCCCCGACTTGTCCCTGCCGCGGCTCGGCCGGCTCTTCGGTGGCCGCGACCACACCACGATGCTGCACGCGATCCGGAAGATGGAACGCGAGGGTGTGCCGCGGCCACCGTTGCGAGAGGCCGCGGAATGAACGGCCCCGCCACCGCTCGCGCCCCCGTCATGGGCGTCCTCGTACTCTTCCTAGTCCTGGGGATCCTGCTGATCCCGGTGCTGGAGGCGGAGCTCCGGCGGGCGACGGCACGGAAGATCGCGGCGCTCGCGAAGCTCGACCAGCGGGAGCAACGAAAGGATCGCGCCGCGTGACCAAACTCAGACCGATCGCCGCCCTGAACTTCCCGGACATCGAGCCCGATCAGGCGCTCGGCCCGGCGCCGCGCCTGACGCTCGTGTCGCCAACGGACCTCCTCGTCGACGAGACCTATCAGCGGGACCTGTCCCGACAGTCAGTCGAGCTCATCCGCCGGATCGTTGCAAGCTGGCGCTGGCGCGCGTTCAAGCCGCCGATCGTCGTGTCGACGGACGAGGGCCTGCACGTCATCGACGGCCAGCACACGGCGATCGCCGCGGCCACGCACCCGGAGATCCGCGAGATCCCGGTGCTGATCGTCGAAGCGGCCGACCGACAGAGCCGCGCCGAGTCCTTCGTCCGGCACAACCGCGACCGCCTGCAGATCACCGGCACGCAGATGCACCACGCCCTGGTGGCGGCTGGCGACGAGACCGCACTGACGATCGACCGCGTCTGCCAGCGCGCCGGTGCCCGCGTCGTCCGCTACGCCTCGCAGAGCGACCGCTGGCTCATCGGCGACACGATGGCGGTGGAGGCCCTTCGTAGCCTCGTCAACCGACGATACGCCCGGGGCGCCCGCGAGGTCCTGCAGGTCTGTGTCGAGGCGCGTATGGCGCCGGTCACCGCGGCGTTCCTGAAGGCGGTCGAGGCGATGCTGTTCGCCCCGGAATACGCCGGCGCGGTGCTGGCGGCCGACATCGCCACGACGATCCGCTCGATGGGCCCTCAGGCCGAGAAAGATGCCGTGGTGCTCGCGGTCGCCCAGCGCCTCCCGCGGTGGCGCGCGCTCGCCGCCATCCTCTTCCGCACTACCAGAAAGGTACGGAGCCATGGACGTCGAGCGGCGGCTTGAGGTGGTGGAGCAGGAGAACCTGCTCCTGCGCGAGCGCATCGCCTTCCTGGAGGCGATCCTCATCGATTGCGCGCGGCTGCCCGTGGAGTGGGGTCTGACGCAGCAGGAGACGCGCGTGTTCGGCGCCCTCGTGAACCGCGAACTGGCGACGAAGGACACGGTGATGGCGGCGCTCTACAGCGACCGCGCCGGCGCTGAGGGTGAGGTCGAGCCAAAGATCGTCGACGTCTTCGTCTGCAAGATCCGCAAGAAGCTGAAGCCGTTCGGCGTCGAGATCCGGACCGTCTGGGGGCAGGGTTACGCCTTCGATCCGCAGACGAGGGCCACCTACCGACACGCATCGAAGGCGGCCGCGTGATGGCCGACACCCTCGCCGCCGCGCTCCCCCGTGAGATGGTCCGCGTCGCCAGTCTGATCCCGTTCTACCGGCAGGTGGAGAACGGCGGCCTGGCCGCGGCGCTGATGCAGGCGTCGATCGACCGCGCCCAAGAGGCGATTGCCTCCGGTGATGCAGTCGCAATGCTCCTGGCACACGCCGACCTGCAGGGATACGAGCTATGACCGCCGCGCTGCGCGCCCGCATCGAGGAACTCGAGGAACAGATCCGCCAGCTTAAGGAGGCCTTCGCGCCGAAGGTCGCCTTCCCACTGTCATGGAAGCTCGATGAGCGCGAGAGCGGCGTGCTCTCGGCGCTGTTCCACACCAAGGGCAGCTACGTCACGCCCGAGGCGCTCCTGCGCTGCATCAGTGGGTTCGACGACGACGCCGGCGAGCGCACGGTGCAGACGTGGGTCGGGCGCGTCCGAGCCAAGCTGCAGCCGCTCGGCGTCGCCATCGTCACGCGGCCGATGCAGGGCTACGCACTGGAGGCGGCCGGACGCGCGATCATCGCCGAGGCGCTAGGCTTGGCGCCGGCAGTGATCATCGCGCCGTCGGCCCCAAAGCATCCGAGCGGCTGGTGCGACGAGCAGGACGCCGTGGTCCGGGCCGGGTACGCACGGCAGACGACGCTCGCCGTCATCCGGGCCGAGCTGATCGCCGCCGGTTTCAAATCGCGCTCGCTCGGCTCGATCTCGCAGCACGCTCAGACATTGGGCCTGACCAGTGAGCGCGCCGCGCCGTTGTGGACTGGAGCCGAGGACGAGATCCTGCGGAAGGCCTACGAGGCCGGTGAACGGATCAAGGCGATCCGGTTGAGGCTCGCTCAGGCCGGCTACCGTCGCAATCGCGGCGCGATCCAGATGCGGGCGATCGCGCTCGGCGTGTCCGGCTCTCGTATCCGCAACTGGACACAAGCCGAAAAGGCGATCGTGCGCGCCGGCCTCGACGCCGAACGCACCTTCGAGGCGATCCGTCTTGAGCTGAAGGCGAAGGGATACGAGCGAGGCAACAACTCGATCGTGCGCCTCGCGCACAAGATGGGCGTGAACCGCGCCACTCCCCCGTGGACCGACGAGGAGCTCGCGCTACTGCGTCGGCGCTATGCCGAGAAGCGTCCGGTCCGGGAGATCGCCGAAGAGCTCGGCCGCAACGTTCCCGGCGTGGCCAGCAAGGCGAGCAAGCTCGGGTTCAAGCAGCGCCTGCGCTGGACCGAGGAGGACCGGGCGACCCTGCTGCGCGCCTTCCAGGCCGGCGACACGCTCGACGTTGTCTGCGCCGCGATCGGCCGCCCACTCGCCAACGTGTCGAGCGAGGCGCGTCGGATGGGGCTGCAGTTCCCGCCGACGCCGCGGCGCCCGCAGGTCCGGGAGCTGGCGGCATGAGCCTCACCCCGAACCGCGACGCCGTGAAGTCCGCAGCTGCCGAAGCTCGCCAGCGTCACGCCGCCGAGATCGCCCGGGACAACGCATCCGGCATCGGCCTGCGCATGGCGATCGAGGCCGCCGAGGCCATCGTTGGCGGCACGGCCGACATGACCGATCGGGAGATCCCGGTCGAGGTCATCTGGCCACAGGTCAGCATGGCCGCGGCCCACGCGCTGACGGCGTTCCTGATGACGATCTCTCGCGGTGATGCCGCGCTCGCCGCAAGCTTCCTGCCCGGGGCGCTGGCCTCGATCCAGGAATGCGCGCTCGTCCGCCTGCGGGACGGGCCGGAGGCCTTCACACAGAGCTTCGCGGAGATCCAGCATCCAGCGGGGCGGGCATGACGCCCGGCGCAGTCCCGATCGGCGTCACCGAGGACGTCCGCGGCTTCCTGTTGAGCCTGCCGTGCCAGTTCTGGCTCGTCGTCGGCCTGCGCAGGACGTTCCCGCGCCTGCGGGCCGCGGACGAGGCTTGGACGTACCTCGTTCCGCCCGGCCGGGACGTAGCGGCTCGCATCGAGGGCTGGATCGCTGAGGTCGAGCTACAAGTGCGGGCTGAGGCGCGTCGCCGGTCCTGGACGGCCACCGACGCCGAGTGGAACGGGGCCGGCGAGCCCGAGGCCCCGCGCCCCGTCGCAGCTGAGCCGGCGATTGTCGTGCTGCCAAAGAAGCGCACCGCCAGATCCGTGCTGCAACTGCTAGCCGACCTTGCCGCCGGCGCCGTGATGGTCGCAACCGTCAGCCCCGACGGCGTGCGCGGCTACCGCCTGGCGCCGGCCGGCCGGCGCGTGCGCACCGCCGCGGCCGAGCGGGCGATCGACTTACGCTTGATCGTGCCCGGCAACGACGGCCTGTTCGGGCCGGAATGGTCGCAGACCTGGCGCGCGCCGACGGCCGAGGAGGTCGCCCTGGCCGCGCCGCGACCAAGAAAAACCAAGGGCAAAGCCAAGCCCCCGACCAAGCGTCGAGCCCCCTCCGCGCGGGCTCCGCATCACCCGTCGACCATCCCCTGTAGCGTCTGAGGAGATCCGCTCATGCCGTCGCCGTCTCTCATCCACGCCGCCCGCCGCGCGCCCGATGCCGGCCGTCACGTCTTCCGCATGGCCCGCGTCATGGCCGATCGGAAGAATGGTCCGGAGGGCGCCTGTACGGTCGTCCACCTGTTCCAAGCCGGCTTCACCGAGGCGCAGGTTGCCGCCTACCGGGATCCGGCCCGAGCGCTTCTGCAGGGGCTGCCGCTGGGCCTGACGACGGAGCCGCCCGGGCGGCGCGAGGCTGAAGCGGCCGTCGAGGCGGTCCGAGAGATCCGGTTCGCGCGCGCGGCCGAGCGCTACTTGGCGCGTAGCGCCTGGGCACCGCCCATCGTCCGAGAGGCGGGCGACCTCGGGGTGGCGCCGTGAAGACCCGCCTCCTCGTCCTGGAGCCCGCCGGCAATCCGCTCGTGTGCGTCGTCGACATGGCCGGCGACCCCGGCCTCGCCGAGCTGCGCGACGTGCTGGAGCCGATCCTCGGCGGCAGACCGGAGCACGTCGCCGTCCTCCACGAGGGGCGCCGGGCCGACATGTTCGTCCACGAGGATGGCCACGGCAAGCGCCTGCCCCGCAACGAGGCCGCCACCGCGATCTACCGCGCCTTCTGGCTGGATCGGCACCCCACCGATCACCCCGAAACCCTGCCCTGGATCGCCGGCCCCGCCGTCGTCTTCGGCCGCACCGTGTGGAGCTGACGCGCCATGGCCTGCGACTGCGTCAGTGAGATGAACGCCGCCCTGGCGGAGCGGAACACCGAGATCCAGCCGACAATCATCTTCGGGACGAAGGAGCGGCCGGGCTTCACCTGCGTGACGATCGTCACGGAGAAGTTCAAGCCGCGGGGTGCGAAGGCCTCGGTCCCGCTCCCGAGCTACTGCCCGTTCTGCGGGGCGGCGTACGCGTTCACAGCCGCCGACGCGGGCGCCGGCGGCTCGCACGGACAGGTGGCGGCATGACCGCGGCTCTCAACACATCCGGCGGCCCAACCTCCGCCGAGGGCGTGGCCGCCGACGAGCTGAAGCAGTTCATCGAGCGGCTGGAGCGGCTCGAGGAAGAGAAGGCCGGCATCATGGGCGACATCAAGGAGGTGTTCGCCGAGCTGAAGGGCCGCGGCTTCGACGCCATGGCGGTGCGCACCATCCTGCGGATCCGCAAGCAGGATCACAGCGAGCGCCAGGAGCAGGAGGCTATCCTGGAGTTGTACCTTCAAGCGATCGGGATGGCGTGATGGGCAAGCTCCGCCTCGTCCCACCCGACGGCGCCGATTGGACGATCGATGCCGTGAGCGCGCCCGACGGCGTTGATTTCGCGATCGCCTCCGCGATCGAGGGCGCTCCGATCACCGCCCGCTTCGTCATGGATCGTCCAGAGGTCCACAGGCTCTCGGACGGCCTCCTCACAGCCGCCGGCGACGGCATGAGGCGCACGTTCCCGAAGCCCGCAGAGGGCGGCCATGGCTGACACGAGCCCACTCACGCGGGTCTTCATCACCACGAGCGCGCTGGCCACCGGCCAGATCGAGGCCGCCTGGGCGGAGATCGAGGGCGACTGCTGCCGCATCCGCGATCCAGAGGCATACCGGTATCTCGCCGGCGAGGGCTCGAACTGGCATCGGACCCGGTGGGCGGCCGAGAACTACGCCCGCCAGCGTCAGGCCGAGCTGCTGGCGGTGCTGCGGTCTGAGGTGGAGCGGGTCGAGAGCTACTGCTTCGGGAGGCCCGGATCGTGACTAAATCTCGGGCACCGAAGCCCGGCCGCCCTGCCCTCACCTTCGACGAGCTGCCACTTTTTGCGGCGGACCGCGACATCGCCGAGGCGGTGGTCGGACCCGATGAGGCGGACAAGCGCGCTTGGTGCGCGACCGTCGCGTCGCTCGAGGCCTGCGGCTTTCCGATGCCGGCCAAGCTCTACGGCAAGCGCTACGTCCCGGCGGTTCGAGCCTTTTACGATCGGCAGTATGGTCCTGCCGGGCGGCCACCCGCCGACTCAGGCACGCGCGAGGAACCGGCGGGATGGACAGGCCGCAGATCAAGGCCCCGGGTCTGAAGTTCCGGCCACGCAGCGGTGGCTGGGCGGCGTACTGGCTCCCCTCCCCCGAGGCCCAGCGCCGAGGCTACCCCTCAGCCAGCGTACCGCTGTCGCACCTGATCACGGCGCCCGAGCTCCTGATCGACGCCTGCCAGCGCCTGCAGACTGATATGCTGGCCTGGCTCGACGGCCTGCGACGCACCCGCAACACGTATGACGGCACCCTCGGGAGCGCGCTGCGCGTCTATCAGCTCCACCCCGAGTCGCCCTTCCACGAACTGAAGCCCGGCACCCGTCACCCGTACGTGACCTACCTGCGCCTTCTCGACCGCGAGCTCGGCGACATCCGCGTCGAGGGCGTAACTGCCCTGCACGTCAAACGCTGGCATCACGGCTGGACCGGCGACGGCGCCCGTCCGGCGGCCGGGCACATGCGGCTCGCGATCCTGAAGGCGGCGCTGACCTTCTGCGTCGTGGCCGGGCACCGGGAGTGCCGGATCCTACGTGACGACATCCGCGAACTGCGGCTGCCGGGACCACGTGCCCGCACCCTGGTGGCAAACGCAGAGCAGGTGCGTCGCGCGATCACGGCCGCGCACGCGCTGAAGCGGCCCTCGCTGGCGCTTGCCTACGCCGTCCAGTTCGAGACGGCACTCCGCCAGTGGGACGTGACCGGCCAGTGGTACCCGCTCGGCGATGCGACGCTGTGCTCGCTGGTCGACGGCGACCGCAAATGGGCCGGCCTCGAATGGCGCCACATCGGGGAGGACGGGCTCCTACGCTACACGCCCTCGAAGACGCGCGGGTCGAGCGGCGCCGAGGTCCTGATCGACCTGAGCCTCTGCCCGATGGTGCTGCAAGAGATCGCGCGCGTGCCGATCGAGGCGCGCACCGGCCCGCTGATTGTCTGCGAGCGCACCCGCCTCCCCTGGCTCGACGTCGACTTCCGCCGGACCTGGCGGCGCGTGCGCGAGGTTGCCGGCTTGCCGCCGGAGCTGTGGAGCCGGGACCTGCGCGCTTCGGCGATCACCGAGGGCCGGCGTGGCGGCGCGATCAACGACGATGCCGCCAAGGTCGCAGGTCATACGAACAGCCGGATCACGGCCGAGGTCTACGATCGCGAGCGGTTGGAGGCGCATCGCCGCTTCGCCACCGCGCGGCTCGGCAGGCGGTCGCCGGACGCCGGCGGGACAGCCTGAGAACGTTCCTCGGAACGACCTCGGAACGCCTTCCACAACCCTTTCGGTTGACGTAGCTAATCGAAACGGGTTGTTAACGAACACTTAACGGCGTTTGCCCTGCATCCCCCCCGGCATGATATGCACGAGCCGATGCCGGGCGCGGACCCGCGGCGGCCGGAACGTGCGAGTGCGTAACCTTGCGATGGCTGCAATCCGTGTTCGGCTCTGACGGCTCCCCCATCGTGCAGTATGTCGTGATCTTCGCCGTCATCTTCGCGGCGCTGGCGGCCATCGTGTTCACCGTTCGGCGGCTCACCGGCCGCAGCCTCGCTCTGCCGGGGCGCACGGGCGGTCGCGGCCGTCAGCCCCGGCTCGGGATCGTCGATGTCTACGAGCTCGACCGTGCGCGGCAGCTCATCCTGTTGCGTCGCGACAATGTCGAGCACCTGCTCCTCGTGGGCGGCCCCAACGACGTGGTGGTCGAGCGCAGCATCCAGCGCACGCAGCGTCCCCTGTCCGAAGCGGCGCTGCGCGCCGAGCCGGCCCCGGACGCCCTGGACGAGCCGCTTCCGGATCCGATGGTGCAGGGGGGGCGTCTGCCGGAGCCGGCGCGGGCCCTGCCCGAGATGGCGGCGCGGCGCGCCGAGCCGCTGTTCGATCCGGGATTTGCGATGCCCGTCGTGGTGCCGTCGCCGGTTCCGCGCTCCGCGGCCGGCCCGCCCGTGACCCTGCCGCTCGACGCCGCCCTGCTCGGCGGCGACGAGCCGGGTCAGGACATTTCCGCGCCGCTGTCGCCGCGACCCCTTCCGCCCCTGCCCCTGTCGCCGCTGTCCCAGTCATCCCGGGCGGAGGTGCCCGCACAGCCGGCACCTCCGGTCCGTGAGCCCGTCAACCCGCGGCGGGTCCTCAGCCGGACCGCCCCGCCGCTGGTCGAGGCGCGGCCCGAGCCCGCTTCCGAGCGCCGGGTCGATGCCCCTACCGAGGGGCTGCCGCAGGCGCCGAGCCTGACGGTCCCGTCCGATCGCCGCTCCGTCGATCCGGCCGTGCTCTCGGATATGGCCCGGCAGCTCCAGGCCGCGCTGGCGCGTCCGTCCTCCGCGGTGACGCCGGCCCCTGCGCCGCAGGGGCCCGCCGCCGCGCCCGAGAGCATCGACCCGGTCGCTGCCGCGATGGCCTCGGCACCGCCGCCTTCCGCGCCGCTTGCCGGGCCTTCCTCCGTGCCGCTTGCCGCGCCTCCCGCCGCACCACCCCTCGCTCCCGCCGCCGCCCCGGTTCTCGACAGGCCGGCGCCGCCGGTCGGGCCCTCCGAGCCCCCGCCCGGCCTCAGCCCAGCACCCCCTCCGACTGCTCCGGCACCGGCACCCGCGCCCGTGCCCCCTCCGGCTCCGCCGGCGATGCCGAAGGCCGGTCCGATGTTTCAGGATGCGCCATCGGTGACGCCCGCGCCGGCCGCGCCGCCGGTGGCACCGGCTGCTCCGCCGACCCGGCAGCCCGAACAGAAGGCTTCGGGCAATCCCTTCTCGGTGGAGGAGATCGAGGCCGAGTTCGCCCGCCTGCTGGGCCGTCCCCTGGACAAGCGAAGCTGAGGCTTCGCAACCGCAGGACGGACTACGGCCCGGCGGCCCTCGGAGCCGGGTCGATGGCGCCGCCCGTGTCCTTAACGATCGGTTAACCAGCCTCGGGAACGATCGGGCGGGAGGAGGTCCCGATGCTTGCTTTGACCGCTGATACGGCTCGCCGGAGCCGCGCCTACCGGGCGTTCATGCTCGACCGTGCCGGACGCGTTTCCTCGGCTCAGATCGTGTCCGCCGAGGATGATGGCCAGGCGCGGCGTCAGGTCCGGGCGATGGTGGGGCGCAATGTGATCGAGCTGTGGGAGCGGACCCGGTTTCTGGGCCGCTTCGAGCCGGGCGCACCGGGGCGCGCCTGATCGCGTTGCGGCGCCGCGCGCGACGGCACCGGTCGGCCGCCCCGTTCGGCGAGCGGGTCGATCGGCCGTCTCAGATGTCCGCCGTCTCCCGCATCGCCAGGACGGCGAGGAAGCTGAGGATCGCGGCCCCGGCCAGATAGAGCCCCACGAAGCCGATTCCGCCGTAAGCCGCGAGTTCTTGCGCGATGTAGGGCGCCCCCGAGGCACCCAGGATCCCCGCGAGATTGTAGGTGACCGAGGCGCCCGTGTAGCGGACCCGGGTCGGGAACAGCTCGGGCAGCACGGCGCCCATCGGTCCGAACACCCAGCCCATCGTCAGGAGGCTGAGGCACAGGAACCCGAGGACCGGGGGCCACGTCCCGGTGCCGGCGGCATGGCCCAGCATCGGCCCCATCAGGAAGCCGAGCAGGAACGTCACGGCCATCCCGGAGAGCAGCACCGGCCGGCGGCCCAGGCGGTCGGCCGCGGCGCCCGACACCACGATGCCCAGCGCCATGAAGCAGACCGCGATGCACTCGAACAGCAGGAACGTCGACCGGCTGTAGCCGAGGGTTCCGGTGCCGTATCCCAGCGCGAAGACCGTCGAGAGGTAGAACACCGCGTAGACCGCCACCATCGCGCAGGTGCCGATCAGGAGCGCGCGCCCGTGCCGCGTCACCACGGTGGCGAAGGGCACCCGTTCCGGACGCGCCTGCGTGAGCGCCGCCCGGAAGGCGGGCGTCTCGGTGAGCTTCAGGCGGACATAGAGCCCGACCCCGACCAGCGCGGCCGAGCCCAGGAACGGCAGGCGCCAGCCCCACGACTGGAAGCTCTCGGCCGACAGGCCGAAGCTGAGTGCAAGGAAGCCGAGATTGGCCAGGATGAAGCCCACCGGCGCCCCGAGCTGCGGGAAGATGCCGTACCACGCCCGCCGCCCCGGCGGGGCGTTCTCGACGGCCAGCAGGGCGGCGCCGCCCCACTCGCCGCCGAAGCCGATCCCCTGGCCGCAGCGCAGGATGCAGAGGGCCGCCGGCGCCCACCAGCCCACGGCGGCGTAGGTCGGCAGACAGCCGATCAGGACCGTGGAGAGGCCCATGATCAGCAGCGAGGCGACCAGGGTGGCCTTGCGGCCGACCCGGTCGCCGAAATGCCCGAACAGGGCCGCGCCCACGGGCCGGGCGATGAACGCGATGGCGAAGGTCGCGAAGGCACTGAGTTGCTGCACGCCGGGCGCGCCGGAGGGGAAGAAGACCGGACCGATCACCAGGGCAGTCGCGGTGGCGTAGATGTAGAAATCGAAGAACTCGATCGCCGTGCCGACGAAGCTCGCGGCCAGGATGCGCCCTGCGCTCGGCGCGGGATGCGTTGCGCCCGGGGTCTCGACAGTCTGCAGCATGGTCTCGGAGACGGGGGTTCCAGATCGGTTGCGGCGCTTTCGCACGGGACTGCCCGGGTCGGTACCCCGGTTTCGGCATGGGTCCAGCGCATGGCCGCCGCATGGGGCCGCCGCATGGGGCCACGGCGTGGGATCCCACGACGCTGTGCGGTGCACCCGTGTCGGCCTTGCGTTCCCCGGTCCCCTTCGCCAAGCTGAACGGCCATATACCGCGACGGATGCCGGCCGCGGCGCCGTCCACACCACTCGAGTATCGCGATGAGAGTCACTGTCGAGCGCGCGGCCCTGCTCAGATCGCTCGGCCACGTGCACCGGGTCGTCGAGCGCCGCAACACGATCCCGATCCTGTCGAACGTGCTCCTGCGGGCGGAGGGGTCGGGGCTGCAGCTCCGCGCGACCGATCTCGACATCGAGGTGACCGAGAGCGTGCCGGCCGACGTGTCCGATGCCGGCGCCACCACGGTGCCAGCGCACGTGATCTACGACATCGTCCGCAAGCTGCCCGACGGGGCCCAGGTCTCGCTGGAGACCGGCGGCGAGTCCGGCCAGATGACGATCCGCTCCGGGCGCTCGCGCTTCGCCCTGGGCGCCCTGCCAGAGGGCGACTTCCCGGACCTCGCCGCCGGCGAGATGCCCCACGGTTTCGAGATCGCCGGCGCCGACCTCAAGCGCCTGATTGACAAGACCCAGTTCGCGATCTCCACCGAGGAGACGCGCTACTACCTCAACGGCATCTACCTGCACACGCTGGAGACCGAGGGCGGCCCGGTGATGCGGGCGGTGGCCACGGACGGACACCGGCTCGCCCGGGTGGAGATCCCGGCCCCCCAGGGCAGCGTCGGCATGCCCGGCGTGATCGTGCCCCGCAAGGCGGTCGCCGAGATCCAGAAGCTGCTCGACGACGGCGGCGAGACCGTTGCGGTCGACCTGTCGCCGGCCAAGATCCGCCTGCGCTTCGCCGACGGGCTGACCCTCATCTCGAAGCTGATCGACGGTACCTTCCCGGACTACCAGCGGGTGATCCCGGCCAACAACGACAAGCGCCTGACCGTGGAGCGCGACGCCTTCGCCAAGGCCGTGGACCGCGTCTCGACCATCTCGTCGGAGCGCGGCCGCGCCGTGAAGCTCGGGCTCGGCGAGGGACGCCTCGCGCTCTCGGTGAACAACCCGGATTCGGGCAGCGCCACCGAGGAGCTCGACGTCGATTACGAGGCCGCGAACCTCGATATCGGCTTCAACGCCCGCTATCTGCTGGACATCACGGCGCAACTCGAGGGCGACACCGCCCTGTTCAAGCTCGCCGACCCGGGCTCCCCGACCCTGATCCAGGACCGCGAGGGCGCGCCGGCACTCTACGTGCTGATGCCGATGCGGGTCTGAGCCGGCCGCGGCATCGCCCGTTCTCGCCCTCATGCTGAGGCGCCGGAGCGTCGCGGAGGCCTCGAAGGAGGCCTCCAGATGGTGGTAGGGGTTCCGGAGTTCTCCTTCGAGGTCCGCTGACGCGGTCACCTCAGGATGAGGTGGTTGGATGGATGTCAGGTAGGACGAGACGTTCGAACACGGTGCGTCTCGACGTCCGGGGTCACCGATGAGCGATGTCCTCGCTGCGCGGATCGAGCCCAACGAGTCGGATCTGCGCGTCACCCGCCTGATCGCCCGCGATTTCCGCAACCACGCCGAACTCGAACTCGCCCCCGAGGCCCGGTTCGTCGCGCTCGTCGGCGAGAACGGTGCCGGCAAGACCAACCTGCTGGAGGCGATCTCCCTGTTCGTGCCGGGCCGCGGCCTGCGCCGGGCAGAGTTCGCCACCATGGCGCGCACCGGCGGCCCGGGCGGCTTCGCGGTGTCGCTGACCCTCGGCCGGGACGGTGCCGAGCACCGGCTCGGGACCGGGCTGGAGCCGCCGGGACCGGACGGCCGCACGAGCCGGCTCTGCCGCATCGACGGAGCGCCGGCCTCCTCCCCGGTGGCGTTCAGCGAGTTTCTCCGGGTGGTCTGGCTGACGCCGGACCTCGACGGCTTGTTCCGCGGCGCGGCCGGCGACCGGCGCCGGTTCCTCGATCGCCTCGTGCTGGCGGTGGATGCCGGCCACGGGGCGCGCGTCTCCGCGATGGAGCGGGCCCTGCGCTCGCGCAACCGGCTGCTGGAGGACCGTCCCGACGACGGCCGCTGGCTCGACGCGGTGGAGCGGGAGGTGGCGGAACTGGGCGTCGCCGTGGCGCTGGCCCGCCGGGAGACCGCCGAGCGCCTCGACCGGCTGATCGCCGAGACCCGGGACGACGCTCAGCCCTTCCCATGGGCCTCCATTCGCCTGGAGGGCGATCTCGACGACCTCGTGGCGGTCTGGCCGGCCATCGAGGCGGAGGATCGCTTCCGCCTCGCCCTGCGCAACGGCCGAAACCGGGACCGCGCGGCGGGCCGCACCCTGATCGGGCCGCAGAGCAGCGATCTTGTGGTCCGCCACGGACCCAAGGACGTATCCGCCGGCACGGCGTCCACCGGCGAGCAGAAGGCGCTGCTGATCGGCCTCGTCCTCGCCCATGCCCGTCTGGTGCGGGTCATGAGCGGCATCGCGCCGGTGATCCTGCTCGACGAGGTCGCGGCGCATCTCGATCCCCGCCGGCGGGCCGGCCTGTTCGAGGCCCTGGAAGCGCTGCCCGGGCAGGTCTGGATGACCGGTGCCGACCCGGATGCCTTCGCCCAGGCGGGCGCCCGGACGGAGGTGCTCCGGATCGGGGCCTGAACGGGGTTCAGGCCGCCCGGACCGTTCCGAGGAAGCGGGACACCTCGGCGCCGAGATGCTCGGATTGCCGCGACAGCTCGCCGGCCGCCCCGAGCACCTGGGCCGCCGCCGCGCCGGTCTCCTCGGAGGCCCTGGCCACGCCGGTGATGTTGGTCGTCACCTGCTCCGTCCCGGTGGCCGCCTGCGCGACGTTGCGGACGATCTCCTGCGTGGCCGCGCCCTGCTGCTCCACCGCTGCGGCGATCGTGGTCGCCACCCCGTTGATCTCGCGGATCCGGGCGGTGATCATGTCGATGGCCGAGACCGCCTGCCCGGTCACGCCCTAAATCTGCCCGATCTGCTGGCTGATCTCCTCGGTGGCCTTGGCGGTCTGCCCGGCCAGTTCCTTGACCTCGGCGGCGACCACCGCGAAGCCGCGCCCCGCCTCGCCGGCACGGGCCGCCTCGATCGTGGCGTTCAAGGCCAGCAGGTTGGTCTGCCCGGCGATGTTGGAGATCAGCCCGACCATGTCGCCGATCCGCGTCGCTGCCTGGCTCAGCACCCGGACGAGATGCTGGGTCTCGTCCGCCTCGCCGACGGCGGTCTGGGCGAGGTTGGCCGAGCCCAGAACCTGCCGGCCGATCTCCTGCACCGAGGTGCCCAGCTCCTCGGCCGCGGCGGCCACCGTCTGGACGTTGGCCGAGGCCTCTTCGGCCGCCGTCGCCACCGTGGTCGATTGGCTCGCCGTCTGAGATGCCGAGACCGTCATGGTCTGGGCGGTGGCCTGCAGCTCGGTCGCCGAGGAGGAAATCATCCCGACGATACTGCCGACCGCCTGCTCGAACCCGTCGGCAAGCTCCAGCATGGTGCGCTTGCGCTCCACCGCTGCGGCCTCGTCGGCCCGTCGCTTCACCTCCGCCTCCTCGGCGGCTTTCCGGGTGACCATGGCGTTGATGCCTTCGACAGCCTTGCCGACCGCCCCGACCTCGTCCCGACGGGCCGCTTCCTTGATCTCGGCGTTGATCTCGCCCTGTGCCATGCGTTGCAGGACCGAGACGAGGCGGTCGAGCGGGCGGGTGATGCCGACGGTCGCGACGAAGATCGCCGCGATCAGGCCGGCCAGCATGCCAAGGGCGCTGACGGTGATCAGGGCGCGGCGGGTGGCGTCGGTCTGATCGGTCAGATCGCCGGACCCCCGCTCCATGTAGGCCATGATGTCGTCCGCGAGCGTGTTTCCGTCGGTGAGCAGACCGGAGAAGACCGGGTCGATCGCCGTATGGACCAGGGCGAGGGCTTGGTCGTTCTGGTTGCCGGTGCCGAGCCGGCGCACGTCGCTCACGTCACGAAGGTAGCGCTCGATGCGCGCGGCCTGACCATCGATGCGGTCGGCGAAGCTCGGCGCATGCGCCCGGAAGGTGGTGAGCAGCTCCCGCACCTTGGGCACGGCCGCTTCGAAACCCGTGTTGGCCCCCTGCATTTGCCCCTGCTCGGTCTCGGCGATGATCCGATAGACCCAATAGTTCAGTTCGACGACCAGGCGGTTGAGCTGCCGCGATTCGGCGACGGCCGCCGCCTCGTTGACGATGAAGCGACTGTACCCATCGTCGATCGTCGTCATCCGTGACTGCGCGTACCAGACGCACGTGCCGACGATCGCGCTGATCAGAGCGATGACGGCGACCAGCTTGGGCAGAACCTTGATGTTGGACAGGCGTAGCACGGTCTTGTGACCTCGACTCAGGATCGGCGACTGGTGAAGGCGAGAAATCTACCTCGACCATCGTCTTGTGAGGTAAAAATGATCCCAATCATATGTCAATGTCAAGGCATAGTCGGTTGAGTGTTCATGAAATCATGTCTCTTGCAGCGATATCTGCAATAAAATTTGTAAAAAGTGGGACGAGCTGAAACCAATACATTCTTTAGAACGCTTAATATGTCGTTTCTATCATCAAACTATGCATACGAGTGTTCGTAGATTTACGGATATATTGCCGCCTCTTCATGTTCGCTGTGGCGTGGTGTCGTCGCTGGGCGCCCCAGGTCCGACCTTTTCAGCAGGCGCGGGGGCGCCACATAGGGGGCCGGCACGCCGCTGAAGTGCGCACGGAACCGCCAGCCCATGTCCAAGCCCGTCCACGCCATGATCCGCGTCCTCGAGGAGGCGCGCGCGCGCGACTACTACGACCGCGCCTTCGGGCTCGCAGTCTCAGACCGTTTCGATTTTCCCGACTTCACCCTCGTCTACCTGCGGGATCCGAACTCGCCGTTCGAACTGGAGCTCACGGTGAACAAGGGGCGGGACAAGCCGTACGATCTCGGCGACGGCTACGGTCACATCGCCTTCGTGGTCGACGACGTCGAGGCCGAGCACGCCCGGCACCGGCGCGAGGGCTTCACCGCCACAGACCTGAAGACGCTCAAGCACGGGGAGGCGGTGCTGGCGCGGTTCTTCTTCGCCACGGACCCGGACGGCTACAAGATCGAGGTCATCCAGCGCGGCGGTCGCTTCGCCTGACCGGTCCGACGCCGCCATCCCTTCCACAACCGTATCGAGATCCATGCAGGACAACATCCGGATCGTTTGCATCCGCCACGGACAATCCACGTTCAACGCCGCCCACCGGCACGGGGGCGGCGATCCCGGCCTCCCCGACGCCCGCCTGACCGACCTCGGTCAGGCCCAGGCCCGGGCCGCGCGGGACCGGCTCCGGCCGATCCCGTTCGAGCTGGTGGTGGTCTCGCCCCTGACCCGCGCCATCGAGACCGCCGCGATCCTGTTCGGCGACCATCCGCACCGGCCGCGCGTGCTGATCGAGGTGCTGCACCGCGAGTGCCAGGAGAGCAGCTGCGACGTCGGCCGGGCGGCTTCCGAGATCGCGGCCGAGTTCCCGCACCTCGACGTCGGGCATCTGCCGGAGATCTGGTGGCACGCGGAGGCGGGCAGCGAGGTCGGTGGCTATCCGGTGGAGCCGCGTCCCATGTTCGACGCGCGGGTCGCGGCGTTCCGGGAGTGGCTGCGCGCGCGGCCCGAGAAGACCATCGCGGTGGTCGGCCACGGCACGTTCTTCTACCACCTCACCGGCACGTTCCTGGAGAATTGCGGCCTCATCGAGCTCGACCTCGACGCCGCGCCCGCCGCGGCCTGATCAGGCGGTGACCTTGGGGCGCAGCCTGGCGGGTACCACGGCGCGCGCCGCGTCCAGGCGCTGACGGGCCCCGGCTAGGGCGATCTCCGGGGCTTGGCGACCGAGGGCGAGGGCCGCCTCCAGGATCGCGCAGGCCTGCTCCCAGGTGCCGGGAACGAAGGGGGCGGCCCCCTCGGCCACCTCTGCGGCGCAGCGGGCATCCTCTCCGGCCAGCCGGGCGGCCGTCGCCGTGCGGGAGACGGCGGCGGTGACCGCGCCTTCGCGCCAGCGCCGCACCTGGGCTGCCGCCTGCGAGCGCGCACCGCCGGTCCAGGCCGCAGCCTGCGCCGCCGCCATCGCGGCGGACAGGTCCCCGGCCGTGGCGCAGGCTGCAGCATCCTCGGCCATGCCGGCCATCGCGCACAGGGGCGCGAGGATCCGGCGGACGCTCTGGACCGCCAGGCACCGGGTGCGGGCGGCCTCGCTCTCCGGCGTGTCGGCGCTGCCCGAGAGCCGCAGCACGAAGGCCATCAACCGCGGCCGCACGTCGTCCGGCATGGCGTCGTTGAGCCCCAGGGCGTAGGCGGCGACCGGCCGCGAGAAGCAGGGCGGGCAATCCGCGCTGGAGCGGATCGTCCGGTAGGGCAGGCCCGCGGCCACGACCGCCGCCTCGTTGATGCAGGTGCCGCCGTCGGGGCCGGGGAACGGGTGCGAACCCGCGAGCAGCCGCCAGTTCAGGATCGTCTGGAAGTCGGCGGGCATCGGCGCTCTCCCGTGTCGGCGCGCAGCGTGGCACGCCGGGGCTCCGATGGCGAGCCCTTCAGCCGGCAAGGCCGGGCGCGAGGCCGGAGAGCATCGCGATCCCCAGCACCAGCACGAAGGCGGCGGCCACGAGTTCCAGCCCGCCCAGCACCAAGAGCCCGGCCCGGCCCCGGCCGCCCGCGAGGCGGAGCGCCGCGCGCTTGGCGAAGACCGCGAGGCAGGCGAGCGCCGACGTGGTGAGCGCTGTTCCGAGAGCCATGGCGAGCACCGCGACAACCCCGGCCCCCGGCACGCCCTGCGACACCGCGAAGATCAGGACCAGCACCGCCCCGGCACAGGGGCGCGAGCCCGCCGCCAGCACGACCCCGGCCCGCGCGCGCCACGAATCCAGGCTCTCGAACGCCTCCGGCCCGGGCAGGTGGACGCAGCCGGGACCGCAGGCGGCGCCGAGCCGGGCGAGGCGACCGGCCTTGCGCCACGTCAGCGCCAGGCCGACCGCGGCCACGAGGGCGAAGCTCGCTGTCTCGATCAGCGTGCCGGCTTGGGTCAGGCTGGCCGCGGTGGCGTTGAGGATGAGGCTGCCGACGCCGACGATCGCCCCGGCCACGCAGGCCTGGAGCAGCGCGGCGCCGACGCTCAGGGCGCAGCCGCGCCGCAATGCCCGCTCGCCCGCCACGATGTAGCCGGCGATCACCGCCTTGCCGTGGCCCGGCCCGGCCGCGTGGAACACGCCGTACGCGAAGGCGAGCCCGATCAGCGGGCTCCAGCTGCCTCCGCCCCGGAGCGCGCCCACCGCGGCGTTGAGGCTGCGCGAAAAGCTCGCCTGCAGCGCGAGGAGGATCCCGCCGAGTCCTGTCGCCGCCGGAGCGGCCTCGCGGAAGCCGATGCCGAAGGGCGAGCGCGGCGGCGCCGCGGCGAGGCCGGGCGCCACGAGCCACGCGATCCCCGCGGCCAGGAGCGCGGCCAGCCCGACGGCCAGCGCCATCAGCCCGAGCCGCAGGCCCAGCCGCCCCGCCCCGGGGGGGGCGGCGATTCCGATCCCTACGGACACGCGACGAGGATCCGGCTGGCGAACTGGACGCCGTAGGCGGAGGCGGCCGTGAGCGCCTCGAAGAACGCCTCGGTCATGCCGGAGGACCCAGCCTCCGCGGTCTTGGGCTGTTCGGTCTTCGGGCGGGTGACCGTGGCGGCACAGCCCTGCGGCGCGCCCGCGAGGGTCGCCGCGTCGGACCCTTCGGCGAACGAGAAGGCGACGAAGTAGGTCGGATCGTAGACCTCCAGGGCGGCGACGCCCCGACCCTGCTGAACCGGCGTCTTCAGCGGCAGCAGGAAGGTCAGGACCAGGGCCCGGTCCTCCACGCGTGCCGCCGGTTCCTTCGGATCCGCGAAGGCCTGTTCCTTGCCGCCGACCTTCAGCTTCGTGAAGTAGCCGAACTCGGCGAGGTTGGCGGTGTTCTCGGCCGCGAGGCCCGCGAGTTCGTCGGGGCTCAGCGTGCCGTCCTTGTTGGCGTCGAGGCCCTGGGTGATGAAGGACGTGTATTCCGGATCGAAGCGCCACGTGTCGCGCACGCCCACGAGCCTGCCGTCCGCGTAGACGAGTTGCGCCCTGGCGGTGACCCAGACGTGCGGGTGGGCCGTGGCCGCCGTGGCGGCGCAGGCGAGACCGGCGGCGAGGATTGCGAGCCGTTTGAGGCGGTGCGTGGCAGTCAACATCGGGCGAAGCACGCTCGCGGCGGGACGGGGGCGGGGCGGTCCCTTTCCTCACGCGCCGGTGGGGCGAAAGCGAGGCGTCCCGGCCCGGCTCACTGCTCCGTGTCGAGGCCCATCACCTGGAAGCTCACCCGCAGGTCGTTCGACATCGGGATGTCGAGGCGCTCGCCGTTCGGCAGGCGCTTGAGGAACCAGCGCTCGTAGGTCCAGCGCAGGGCCCGCGACTCGGCGAGCCGCGTGAAGGTCCGGCTGACGATCTCGGCGAGTTCCGGATCGTCCTTGCGGAACATGATCCCGTAGGGTTCGTACGAGAGCTTGTCGGGCAGCACCGTGTAGTTCGCCCCGTCCTGCGCATCGGTGGCGATCAGCCCGTACAGCAGCACGTCGTCGGTGGCGAAGGCCGCGGCCTGGCCGGCCTTGACCATGGCGTAGGAGGCGGCGTGGTCCGGCGCCGTCACCACCTGCGCGTCGATCCTGAGCCGGGCGAGCTGATCGCGCACGGCCTTCTCGTTGGTGGTGCCGGCCGTCACCACGACGGTCTTGCCGCCGAGGTCCCGGTAGGAGGCGATGCCGGAGCCCCGCTTCACCAGGAGCTGCGTCGCGCTGATGTAGTCCACCGGCGAGAAGGCGACCTGCTTGCGCCGCTCGGCGTTGGCGGTGGTCGAGCCGCATTCGAGGTCGATCTTGCCCGAGGTCACGGCCGGGATGCGGGTCTCCGCGGTGACCGGCGCGTAGCGGATCTTCACCGGTCGGCCGATCGCCGCCTGGATGTCGTCGGCGATCTCGCCGCAGAGGTCGATGGCGTAGCCGATCGCCCGGGGGCTGCCGTCCGGGCGCTTGCCCTCCACGAAGGAGAACGGCACCGAGCTCTCCCGGTAGCCGAGCACGATCTCGCCGCGCTCGGCGACGCTCCGCAATGTGCCGGTGAGAACCTCCACGGCGGAGGCGGGCGCCGCCGCCAGCGCCAGCGCCAGAACCGCGACGAGCCGCACGACCATGACCTGCCCTCCGAGCCGCACCGGATCCGGTTACTCCGCCGGCGAGACCACGGTGCCGACGTGGTCGAGGCGCTGATCGGTCGTAGTGAGCTGGCCCTCCCACTTGGCGACCGCCACGGTGGCGACGCTGTTGCCCAGCACGTTCGTCGCCGAGCGGCCCATGTCGAGGAACTGGTCGATGCCGATGATCAGCAGCAGACCCGCTTCCGGGATGTTGAACTGCGTCAGGGTCGCCGAGATCACCACCAGGGAGGCGCGCGGCACGCCGGCCATGCCCTTCGAGGTCACCATCAGCAGGAACAGCATCGTCAGCTGCTGGCCCCAGGTCAGCGGGATGTTGTAGGCCTGGGCGATGAACATCACCGCGAAGGTGCAGTACATCATCGAACCATCGAGGTTGAACGAGTAGCCCATCGGCAGCACGAACGACGTGATGCGGTTGGGCACGCCGAACTTCTCGAGGTTCGTCAGCATCTTCGGGTAGGCCGCCTCGCTCGACGCGGTCGAGAAGGCGAGCACGAACGGCTCCTTGATCAGGTTGATCAGGCGCATGATGCCCCCGCCCCCGAGCATCAGGAAGCCCACGCCCATCAGGAGCGCCCAGAGCACGCCGAGGCCGATGTAGAACTCGACCAGGAACTTGCCGTAGGTGACCAGCACGCCGATCCCCTGCGTGGTGATCGTCGCCGCGATGGCGGCGAACACCGCGACGGGCGCGAACATCATCACGTAGCCCGTGACCTTGAGCATGACGTCGGCCAGGCCCTCGATCCCCCGCGCGAGGAAGTGCCCCTTCTCGCCGAGCGCGGCCAAGCCCACGCCGAAGAAGATCGAGAACACGACGATCTGCAGGATCTCGTTGTTGGCCATCGCCTCGACGGCGCTCTTGGGCACGAGGTGGGTGACGAATTCCTTGAGGGAGAGCGAGGCGGTCTTCAGGCCGGTCCCGGCCCCGACGTCGGGCAGCGGCAGGTTCAGGTTGACGCCGGGCTGCATGATGTTGACCAGGATCAGGCCCAGCATCAGCGAGCAGAACGAGGCGCCCACGAACCAGAGCAGCGCCTTGCCGCCGACGCGCCCGACCGCGGCGGTGTCGCCGAGATGCGCGATGCCCACCACCAGCGTCGAGAACACCAGCGGCGCGATGATCATCTTGATCAGCCGCAGGAAGACGTCGGACACCAGGGCGATGTAGCCGGCGATCTCCTTGGCGGTCTGCGGGTCCGGCCACGTGATGCTGCAGGCGTAGCCCACGGCGATCCCGAGCAGCATGCCGATGAAGATCATGGTCGTGAGTCGCGAACCTGACATCGGTACAGCTCCTCGCCAGCGCTCGGGATGAGCGAGTATTTCTGTTCGTTAACGTGAAGCACGAACTACGCCACACGCAAGCCCATCCGAGGTCCGTTACTGGCTCGGTCGACTGTTTTCATGCAACGCTCAGGCGGCGATGAAACCTGTGGCCGCCGTGCGACCGCTGCGGTACGAGACTTGCCCCGCCGCGCTGCCTGCGGTCTCCAGAGGCGGCACGGCACAGCGCGCGCGAGAGTTCATGGACGTCTTCGTACAGCAGTTGATCAACGGGCTGACGCTCGGCTCGATCTACGGCCTGATCGCCATCGGCTACACCATGGTGTTCGGCATCATCGGCATGGTGAATTTCGCCCACGGCGACGTCTTCATGGTCTCCTGCTTCATCGCGCTGATCACCTTCCTGCTGCTGACGGCCTGGCTCGGGGTCAGCTCCATCGCGCTGGCGTTCCTGGTGGTGCTGGTGATCACCATGGCGCTCACCGCCCTGTGGGGCTGGGCGATCGAGCGCGTGGCCTATCGGCCGCTGCGCGGGTCGTTCCGCCTCGCGCCGCTGATCTCGGCGATCGGCGTGTCCATCTTCCTGTCGAACTTCGTGCAGGTGGTGCAGGGCGCCCGCAACAAGCCGACGCCGCCGATGCTGTCGGGCGGGATCACGTTGTTCGAGCGCGACGGCTACGCGGTGTTCCTCGCCTGGAAGCAGGTGCTGATCATGGGGGTGACCGCCGTGCTGCTCACGGGCTTCTGGTACCTCGTGCAGCGGACGCCCTTCGGCCGGGCGCAGCGCGCCTGCGAGCAGGACCGCAAGATGGCGGCGCTGCTCGGCATCGACGTCGACCGCACGATCTCGCTGACCTTCGTGCTGGGTGCCGGCCTCGCGGCGGTCGCCGGGGTGCTGTACCTGATGTACTACGGCGTCGTGTCCTTCTCGGACGGGTTCGTGCCCGGCGTGAAGGCCTTCACGGCCGCGGTCCTGGGGGGAATCGGCTCCCTGCCCGGCGCCGTGCTCGGCGGCCTGATCATCGGTCTGATCGAGACGTTCTGGTCCGCCTACTTCTCCATCGAGTACAAGGACGTCGCCGCCTTCTCGATCTTGGCGATCGTGCTGATCTTCATGCCGTCGGGCATCCTGGGCCGGCCCGAGGTCGAGAAAGTCTGATGGCGCGTTCCCAGGCTGCGCTTCCCGAATCCGTGATGGCCGGCATCCTGCGCGACGCCGCCCTCTACGCCCTCGTCGCCTTCGGCCTCTGCGTGCCGATCATCGCCTACCGGACCGAGCCGGGACCCGGCAGCGAGCTGGTGCTCGTGCCGCGCTGGGGTCTGGTGGCGGCGCTCTGCGCGGTGATCTTCGTCGCCCGCATCGTCCAGCGCCTCGTGCTCCTGCGCCGGGACGCGCGGCGGGCGCTGACGCCCTCCCCGGCGCAGGCCACGGAGGCCGTGCACGGCGAGCCCGACGCCGGTCAGAAGACCTCGAAGCTCGGCCTCTGGCTGTTCATCGGCGTCGCCCTGACCCTGCCGATCCTCTCGGCCCTGGCCACAGGCGGCCTGTCCTCGGCCCGCTACTGGATCGACCTCGGCATCCTGATCCTCACCTACGTGATGCTCGGCTGGGGCCTGAACATCGTGGTCGGCCTCGCGGGCCTGCTCGACCTCGGCTACGTCGCCTTCTACGCGGTCGGGGCCTATTCCTACGCGCTGCTGTCGACCACCTTCGGCCTGTCCTTCTGGGTCTGCCTGCCGCTCGCCGGCGTGTTCGCGGGCGTATGGGGCATGATCCTGGGCTTTCCCGTCCTGCGCCTGCGCGGCGACTACCTCGCCATCGTGACCCTGGCCTTCGGCGAGATCATCCGCCTCGTCCTCATCAACTGGACCGACGTCACCGGGGGCGGCGCCGGCATCTCGTCGATCCCCCGCGCGACCTTCTTCGGGATCCCGTTCACGGCGGGAGAGGACGGGTTCGCGGCCACCTTCGGCATCCCGTTCGACTCGATGCACCGGCTCGTGTTCCTGTACTACCTGATCCTCGCGCTCGCCCTGATCACCAACTTCGTCACCCTGCGCCTGCGCCGCCTGCCGATCGGGCGGGCCTGGGAGGCCCTGCGCGAGGACGAGATCGCCTGCCGGTCGCTCGGCATCGACACCACCGCCACGAAGCTCACGGCCTTCGCCCTGGGGGCGGCCTTCGGGGGCATCGCCGGATCGTTCTTTGCGGTCCGCCAGGGCTTCATCAGCCCGGAGAGCTTCAACTTCCTGGAGAGCGCCATCATCCTGGCGATCGTGGTGCTGGGCGGCATGGGCAGCCAGGTCGGCGTCGCCATCGCCGCCGTGGCCATGGTCGGCGGCCCGGAGATGCTGCGCAACCTCGGCTTCCTGAAGGCCGTGTTCGGCGAGGGGTTCGATCCCAACGAGTACCGCCTGCTGCTGTTCGGGCTCGCCATGGTGGCCATGATGGTCTGGCGGCCGCGGGGGCTGATCTCGGAGCGCCTGCCCTCGGTGTCGCTGGGCCAGCGGCGTGCGGTCTCGGGCGCCCACGTGAGCGAGGGGCACGGCTGATGGCGGCGGATGCGGACGTCCCGGTGGCGCCTGTCGCCCCGCCGGTGCTCGCCGTCGAGCACCTGACCATGCGGTTCGGCGGCCTCACCGCCGTCTCCGACCTGTCCTTCGCGGCACGGCGCGGCGACATCACCGCGCTGATCGGCCCGAACGGGGCCGGCAAGACCACGGTCTTCAACTGCATCACCGGCTTCTACAAGCCCACCGAGGGCATGCTGACGCTGGCGCATTCCGACGGCACGACGCACCTTCTGGAGCGGCTGCCCAACCACAAGGTCAACCGCACCGCCCGGGTGGCCCGCACCTTCCAGAACATCCGCCTGTTCCAGGGCATGACCGTGCTGGAGAACCTGCTGGTCGCCCAACACGCGCCGCTGATGCGCGCCTCGGGCTACACGATCCTGGGGCTGCTCGGCCTCAAGACCTACCAGGACGCTCAAGCGGCCGCGATCGAGCGGGCCAAGGCGTGGCTCGACCGCATCGACCTGTTGAAGCGGGCCGACGATCCGGCGGGCGCCCTGCCCTACGGGGCGCAGCGGCGCCTCGAGATCGCCCGGGCGATGTGCACCGATCCGGTCCTGCTTTGCCTCGACGAGCCGGCGGCCGGCCTCAATCCGCGTGAATCGGCGGAACTCAACGGGCTCCTGCGCCACATCCGCGACGCGCACGATACCTCGGTGCTGCTGATCGAGCACGACATGTCGGTGGTGATGCAGATCTCCGACCACGTCGTCGTGCTGGATTACGGCGTGAAGATCGCCGACGGTTCCCCCGCCGAGGTGCGGGCCGACCCGAAGGTGATCGCCGCCTATCTCGGCGTCGAGGACGAGGAGGTGGAGGCCGTGGAGGCCGAGGTCGGGATCACCGTGCCGCACGCGGACGACGTCCAGACGGGGCAATCGGCATGAGCGTCGCCGGCATCAACGTCCTGGTCGAGGAGACGCGGGCGATCCAGGCGGGGGCCAAGCCGCCGCTCCTCGCGGTGCGCGACGTATCCACTTACTACGGCAGCGTCGCGGCCCTCCGGGGCGTCGATCTCGACGTCGCCGACGGCGAGATCGTCACGCTGATCGGCGCCAACGGCGCCGGCAAGTCGACCCTGATGATGACGATCTTCGGCAGTCCGCAGGCGCGCTCCGGCACGATCACCTATGACGGGCGCGACATCACCCGGATGCCGACCCACGCCATCGCCCGGCTCGGCATCGCCCAATCGCCGGAGGGTCGCCGGGTCTTCCCGCGGATGAGCGTCTACGAGAATCTCCAGATGGGCGCGGCGCTCCACGACGGGCGCTTCTTCGCGGAGGATCTGGAGAAGGTCTGCACCCTGTTCCCGCGGGTGAAGGAGCGCCTGAATCAGCGCGCCGGCACCATGTCGGGGGGCGAGCAGCAGATGCTGGCCATCGCCCGGGCGCTGATGAGCCGTCCGCGGCTGCTGCTCCTCGACGAGCCGTCGCTCGGCCTCGCGCCGCTGGTGGTGAAGGGCATCTTCGACGCCATCCGGGAGCTGAACCGGACCGAGGGCATGACCATCTTCCTCGTGGAGCAGAACGCCTATCACGCCCTCAAGCTGGCCCATCGCGGCTACGTGCTGGTCAACGGCCGGGTCACCATGAGCGGCACCGGCCGGGCGCTGCTGGACGATCCGAACGTCAAGGCCGCCTATCTGGAAGGGGGCCATGCCGGCCCGGTCGGGGCATGAGCATGCTGCAGGGGATCCTGTACGAGGAGCCATCGGCCTGGCTGTTCCTGCTCGTCACCGTGGTGATGGGCGGCTGGGCCGGCTGGATGGCGGCACGCGGCATCGCCCGGGGCTGGCGGCCGTTCTGGCACTGCGCGCTGGCCCTGTTGCTGGTGGCGGCCGCCGTGCGCTTCATCCACTACGCCCTCTTTTCGGGCACGCTGCTGTCGCTGCACTACTATGGGGTCGACGCGGTCGTCGTCATGATCATCGGCGCGGCGGGCTTCCGCTACACGCGGACGCGCCAGATGACGAGCCAGTACCGCTGGCTCTACGAGAAGACCTCACCGCTGACTTGGCGCGAGCGGGCGCCGGCGGCGGGCGAGGTCCGATGAGTGCGGCCGGATCCGCACGTGCGGTCCTGACACTGAGGGGAAGTACGCGATGAGATCGATTCTGCTGGCCGGGCTCGCCCTCGGCGCGATGGTGGCGGCCGCGCAGGCCGCCGAGGTCAAGCTCGGGGTCGCCGCGCCGATCACCGGCAACAGCGCCGCCATCGGCGCGCAGCTCAAGAACGGCGCGAGCCAGGCGGTCGAGGACCTGAACAAGGCCGGCACGCTGAAGGGCACGACGCTGACCGTCACGGTCGGCGACGACGCCTCCGACCCGAAGCAGGGCGTCTCGGTGGCCAACAAGTTCGCCAGCGACGGCGTGAAGATGGTGGTCGGCGACTACAACTCGGGCGTGTCGATCCCGGCCTCCGACGTCTACCTCGACGCCGGCATCATCCAGGTCACCCCCGCCTCCACGAACGTGAAGTTCACCGAGCGCGGCATGTGGAACACGTTCCGCACCTGCGGCCGCGACGACCAGCAGGGCGCGGTGGCCGGCACCTACCTGGCCGATCGCTTCAAGGGCAAGAAGATCGCCTTCGTCCACGACAAGACCCCCTACGGCAAGGGCCTCGCCGACGAGACCCTGAAGGCGCTGAAGGCCAAGGGCGGCAAGGATGCGATCTACGAGGGCATCAACCCGGGCGAGAAGGACTACTCCGCGCTCGTGTCGAAGTTGAAGTCGGCCAACGTCGACGTCGTCTATTTCGGCGGCTACTACACGGAGGCCGGCCTGATCCTGCGCCAGATGCGCGACCAGGGCCTGAAGGCGCCGATGATGGGCGGCGACGGCATGGTCGACCGCGAACTCGTGGCGATTGCGGGTCCCGCCGCCGAGGGCACGCTGACCACCTTCCCGCCGGACGCCCGCAAGAACCCGAACGCCAAGGACGCGCTCGCCGCCTTCAAGGCGAAGAACATCGATCCCGAGGGCTACACGCTCTACTCCTACGCGGCCGTGCAGGTCCTGGCGAAGGCGATGGCCGAGACCGGCTCCAGCGACGGCAAGAAGCTCGCGGAGTGGCTGCACCAGGGCAAGCCGGTGGACACGGTGGTCGGCCCGATCGCCTACGACAAGAAGGGCGACATCACCCGGCCCGATTACGTCATGTACGAGTGGAAGAAGGGCGCCGACGGCAAGATCGACTACAGTGGTAATGAATTGACGAAGTAAGCCGCACCAGCCGTCGACACGGCTCTTCAGCGCAGCGCCGCCCCGCCAGACAGTGCGGGACGGCGCTGTCGTTTTCTATGCCGGGGATTCGTCAGCCAAGATGACGGTTCCGTCCTCCACACCGCGTGCGTGCGCTTAAGAAGTGTGCATGATGCTGGCGGCGCGAGCGTGAGGCCGGCTCGGCGCCTGGGAGGAGGCCATGGGGGCGGCAGGGATCGCATCTGCGTGCGTCCGCACGCGCATGACCGCGCCCTGTCCGCATTCGGCCGCAGGTCCGCGCGGCACCTCGACCCGTCTCCCGGCACCATCATTGCAAAGCGTCGCCCGAGCGGGCGGGCCCGCAGGCCCCGCCCCCAGCCGACACCGTTCGGCCCGATCCAGGAGTTCCGTACCGATGCAGTCTGATATCGCTCGCCGCGGCTTGGCCGCGGCGCTGGGCCTGACCCTCGCCCTCGCGCCCCTGAGCCTGCGGGCTGAGGAACTGACCGGCACCCTCAAGAAGGTGAAGGACACCGGCGCCATCGTCATCGGCTACCGCGACGCCTCCGTACCCTTCTCGTATCTCGGCGCCGACCAGAAGCCGATCGGCTACGCGATGGATATCTGCTTCAAGATCGCCGACGCTGTGAAGGCCAATCTCGGCCTTCCGAACCTCGAGGTGAAGCTCAACCCGGTCACCTCGGCCACCCGCATCCCGCTGATGGCCAACGGCACGATCGACCTCGAATGCGGCTCCACCACCAACAACGCCGAGCGCGAGAAGCAGGTGTGGTTCACCAACTCGCACTTCCTCACCGCGACCCGCTACGTCTCGAAGAAGTCGGCCAATCTGCATACGATCGAAGACCTGAAGGGCAAGACCGTCGTGTCGACCTCGGGCACCACGAACATCAAGCAGATCAACGAGGCCAACACGGAGCGGAAGCTCGGCCTGACGATCCTCCCCGCCAAGGACCACGCCGAGGCGTTCCTGATGGTCGAGACCGGCCGCGCCGTGGCCTTCGTGATGGACGACGTGCTGCTCGCCTCGCTGGCCGCCTCGTCGAAGGACCCGTCCGCCTACGAGATCTCCACCGAGGCCCTGTCGAAGCCTGAGCCCTACGGCATCATGCTGCGCAAGGACGACACCGCCTTCAAGAAGGTCGCGGATGCCGCCACCGCCAAGCTGTACACCAGCCCCGACGGCAAGGCCCTCTACGACAAGTGGTTCACGCAGGCGATCCCGCCGCGCAACATCAACCTCAACCTGCCGATGAGCGCGGAGATGAAGAAGCAGTTCACCACGCCGATCTCCAGCCCCGATCCGGCGGCCTACTGAGGCCGGTCCACGATGCGGCGCATCGCGGGCAAGGGCCCGCGGTGCGCCACGACAGGCGGAGGATCCGTCCGACTGTCCGAGCCTGAAGTCTCGAGGCTCTCCCATCCTCACCCGCTTCCTGAGGTGCCGAGGCGCAGCGGAGGCCTCGCAGGAGGCCTCGGGGAGCGCGGCGCCTTCCGGAGCCCTCCTCGGAGGCCCGCCGACGCGGGCGCCTCAGGATGCGGGCGGGGATGGGACGGGCCGGGCACGCAGTACCTCTCTCAGAAGCGGCGCGATGAACTACAACTGGAACTGGCGGATCTTCTTCGACGCCTCCCCGGAGGGCAACGGCACGTATCTCGACATGCTGCTCTCGGGGCTCATGTGGACGATCGCGACGGCGCTCTGCTCCTGGGTGATCGCCTTCTTCCTCGGGTCGCTGATCGGCGTGCTGCGCACCCTGCCGTCGAAGACCGCGAACGCGATCGGGACGGCCTACGTCGAGATGTTCCGTAACGTGCCGCTGCTGGTGCAGATGTTCCTCTGGTACTTCGTGCTGCCCGAGGTGGTGCCCACCCGGATCGGCGACGCGATCAAGCAACTGCCGGATGCGCCGTTCTACACCGCGGTGGTGTGCCTCGGCTTCTTCACCGCCTCCCGCGTCGCCGAGCAGGTCCGCGCCGGCATCCAGGCGCTGCCGCGGGGCCAGCGCATGGCCGGTACCGCCATGGGCTTCACGACCTACCAGACCTACCGCTACGTGCTGCTGCCGAACGCCTACCGGATCATCCTGCCGCCGATGACCTCGGAATTCCTCAACAACCTGAAGAACACGTCCGTGGCACTGACCATCGGCCTGCTGGAACTGACCGCCCGGGCCCGCTCGATGCAGGAATTCTCCTTCCAGGTGTTCGAGGCGTTCACGGCCGCGACCGTGCTGTACGTGATCATCAACCTCGTGGTCGTCACGGCGGCGACCTTCCTGGAGAAGGCGGTCGCCATCCCCGGCCAGCGCTGAGGGCCGCCCGCTTCCGATCCTCCGCCGTCCGACGGCCACCGCGAACAGGCCCCGATGCTCTCGAATTTCGACTTCTCCGTCATCGCCTCGTCCCTGCCCTACCTGTTCGGCCAGGGCATGGTCTTCACCGTGACCCTGACCGCCCTGGCGGCGGTCGGCGGCGTGATCATCGGCACGCTGCTGGCGATGGCGCGGCTCTCGGGCATCCCCGGCCTGTGGCACCTCGCCAAGGGCTACGTCGAGCTGTGCCGCTCGCTGCCGCTGGTGCTGGTGATCTTCTGGTTCTACTTCCTGGTGCCGTATATCGGCGCCTACGTGACCGGGTCGACGACGCCGATCCAGGTGGGCGCCTTCCCGTCGGCGCTCATCACGTTCATGGCCTTCGAGGCCGCCTACTTCTCGGAGATCATGCGGGCCGGCATCCAGTCGATCCCGAAGGGCCAGACCGCCGCCGCCCAGGCCCTCGGGATGAACTACTGGCAGACCATGGGCAACGTCGTCCTGCCCCAGGCCTTCCGCAACATGCTGCCGCTGCTGCTGACCCAGACCATCGTCCTGTTCCAGGACACCTCGCTGGTCTACGTGCTGTCGCTCACAGACTTCATGGGCGCCGCCTCGAAGATCGCCCAGCGCGACGGCCGTCTCGTCGAGATGTATATCTTCGCCGCGGTGGTCTATTTTGCGATCTGCTTCTCGGCCTCGTTCCTGGTGCGCCGCCTGCAGCGCCGCGTGGCCATCATCCGCTGACCGACACTGGAGACCGCGTCATGACCTCGTCCCCGATGCCGGCCCCCACCGCCGGCGAGCCCGCTGTCGACGCGGCACACGCGCCGAAGGATGCCGGCCTGCAACCCGGCGGCCTGGTCTCCGGCGCGCCCGTCGTCGCACCCGGCGAGACGATGATCGCCATCGACAACATCAGCAAGTGGTACGGCGACTTCCAGGTGCTGACGAACTGCACCACCAAGGTCGCCAAGGGCGAGGTCGTGGTCGTCTGCGGTCCTTCGGGCTCCGGCAAGTCGACCCTGATCAAGTGCGTCAACGCCCTGGAGCCCTTCCAGAAGGGCCAGATCACGGTGGCCGGCACGAAGGTCATGGACAAGTCGACCAACCTGCCCAAGCTCCGCTCGCGGGTCGGCATGGTGTTCCAGCATTTCGAGCTGTTCCCGCACCTGTCCATCACCGACAACCTCACCATCGCGCAGCGCAAGGTGCTGGGCCGCAGCGCGGAGGACGCGAGGAAGCGCGGCCTCGACCTCCTCGCCCGGGTCGGCCTCAGCGCCCATGCCACGAAGTTCCCGGGCCAGCTCTCGGGCGGCCAGCAGCAGCGCGTGGCGATCGCCCGGGCCCTGGCGATGAACCCGGTGGTGATGCTGTTCGACGAGCCGACCTCGGCGCTCGACCCCGAGATGGTCGGCGAGGTGCTCGACGTGATGGTGGAACTCGCCAAGGAGGGCATGACCATGATGGTCGTGACCCACGAGATGGGCTTCGCCCGGAAGGTCGCCGACCGGGTGATCTTCATGGACCGCGGCGAGATCGTCGAGGACGCCCGGAAGGAAGACTTCTTCGGCAGCCCGCGGTCCGAACGGGCGCAGACCTTCCTGTCGAAGATCCTGCAGCACTGACGGGCCGCGAGGAACCCGCCGGGGACCGCGGGAGCGCGCCGCGCCCGGCCTCTGCATCCGGCCGCCTCCGCGTCGCCGATCGGGCCGGCCTCACGCGCGGTCGGAGAGGTTCCCTCCCCGGCGGCGAGCCGGGCGCTGGCTGACGCCCGATACGGTCCCTGGGGCCGACGGCGCGGACACGGGAGCGCGCAGGTGGTCATCGCGCCGGCCGAGGGCGATGGACCGCGCGGCCGCCCGAACCCGGCGCGGACGGAGCGCTTCCCGTCACGCTCCGCCGGCTTCCTGACCCAGCGCCTCCTGCGCGGCCCGGTACTCCCGCCCGTGCTGGCAGTAGCCCTCGACGATGCGAATCATCATCGCGCGCTTCTCGGCGTCGAGGGGCGCGAGGATCCGGGCCGGGCGGCCCCCCCAGAGATAGCCGGCCTCCAGGATCTGGCCCGGATCGGTCGTGGCTCCGGCGGCCAGCATGACGTCGTCGGCGATCAGCGTGCCGGCCGCGATGGTCGCGCCGATGCCGATCAGGGAGCGGGCGCCGATCCGGCAATCGGCGATGCGGACGTTGTGGGCGATGGTGACGTCCCGCCCGATCACGATCCCGTCCGCCCGGGATCGGATGACGGTATTGTCCTGGATGTTGGTGTCGGCGCCGACCACGATCGGGCCGACCTCGGCGTTGAGATCGCAGCAGAACAGCACGCTGGAGCCGGCACCGAGGCTCACCCGCCCGCGCAACCGGGCGGTGCGCGCCACGAACACGCTCGCCTCGACCTCCGCCGGTTCCCCGGCCGGGAAGGCTGACCCGTCGCCCATGCGCTCGCGCAGACGCTCGGCGCGCTCGGCGGCCTCCTCCGGCGCGATCGGGCGGCTCGGACGCGCCGGGCTGCCCGCATAGGCGTGGCCGCCGGGCAGGTGCGTCCGGGGGAACACGGTCGAACCCGCCTCGATCACCGCGCCGGCGCCGATCTCCGCGCCGTCGAGGATCACGACATCGTCCTCGATCACCACGTCGGAGCCGACCGTGCAGGCATGCACGACGCTGTTGCGCCCGACCGTGACGCGGTCGCCGACCTGGGTGCCGTGCGTCAGGGTGGCGATGTGGACCGTCGAGCGGTGGCCGAGCCAAAAGCGGTCGCCGAGGGTGATGCTCTGCCCGTCGGCGCGAATCACCGCCTCGTCGCCGATCCAGGCCTGCGCGCCGATGCGGGCGGCGCCGATCACCGTGCTGCCGCGGCCGCACCAGACGGGGCGGCTCGCGAAATCCGGCAGGACGCCGTCATAGGCCAGGATCAGGTCGGGGGTCACGCGAATATCCTTCTCCACCGCCGGCCGGAGCCCGCGGGCTGATCCGGAGGATCGTGGATCGCGCGCCGGGCCGGCAGGGCGCGACGGAGGGTGTCATATAGAGCCGGGATCGGATGTGACAGGCACGGCACTGGCCCCGACCGCCGCGTCCTCCTATGGATCGCGGTATGAGCGCCCCCGTTCCGAGCGTCGGCATCCAGGCCGAGCCCTTCGACACCGCGTCCGAGATCGCCCGGGTGAGCGCCGAGCTCGGCGGCCGGGCGGGGGCCGTCGTCACCTTCACGGGGCTGTGCCGCGACGAGGACGGGCGGCTGGCGGCCCTGGAACTGGAGCATTATCCCGGCATGGCCGAGATCGAGATCCTCCGGGTCGCCGAGGACGCGCTGGCGCGCTGGCCGCTCCAGGCCCTGCGGGTGATCCACCGGCACGGTCTGGTGCGCCCGGGCGACGGCATCGTGCTGGTGGTCACCGCCGCGAGCCACCGGGTCGCGGCCTTCGAGGCCGCGGATTTCCTGATGGACTACCTCAAGACCCGGGCGCCGTTCTGGAAGCGCGAGCACCTCGCGGACGGCACGACCGGCGGTTGGGTGGAGGCGACGGCCCGGGACGATGCCGCGGCCGGGCGCTGGGCCTGAGCGCGCTACACGATCAGGGCGTTGAGCAGCACCGCGGCGGCGGCTCCCACGAGCGAGATGCCGAGCAGGATCACGCTGCTGAGCTGGTCGCCGTTGTCGACGGACCGGCCGGGGCCGAGGGAGCGAACGTGCGTGTCATTGTAGCTGCTCATGCGGAAACTCCTGCTGGGGCCGGCGCCTGGGTTCCGGCGGCGTGCGCGGACAACGCGCGGGACGCCGTCCGGTCCCCAAGGCCGCGACGGAACCGGCGCCATCGCACTTGACCCGGCGGGGCCCGCGGCGTTCGTGAGCCCGCCACGCAGGAGCGAAGATGTCGGACAGCAGGATTCAGGACGCGGACGGCCCGGCCCGGTCCCGGCGCGGGACGGCGCCGCTCGCGGCCTCCGGGATCATCGTGGTGTGCTTCGTGGCGGCGCTGGCGCTGGCCTGGATGTCGGCCGGCACGCTCCTGCTGATCTTCGCCGGCGTGCTCCTCGGCGTCTTCCTCGACGGCCTGACGCGCGGGTTGGGCCGGATCCTGCCGCTGCCGCGGGGCCTCCGCCTGTCCATCGCCAGCCTCGCGGTTGCGGCCGCGGTGATCGGCTTCGGGAGCTACGGCGGCGCCACCATCGTGCAGCAGGGCCGCGACCTGGGCACGACGATCAAGGATCAGGCCGGCACCGTGTCGGGCTGGCTCTCCGAGCGCGGCATCGACGTGCCGAGCCTCGCGCCGCAGGGCGGCGGCAAGGACGGCTCGACCGAATCCAACCAGAAGGAGGGCGGCCTCGCCGGCCTCGCCTCAGGCCTGATGAAGGGCGGCGGTTCCTTCGTCTCGGATGCCGGCAGCGTCCTCGGCCCGGCCGCGGCCGTGATCCTCGGCCTGTTCGACGCGCTCGGCAACGTCCTGGTCATCGCCTTCCTGGGCCTCGCCTTCGCGGCGGATCCGAAGGCCTACCGGGACGGCGTCGTCCGGTTCGTACCGCCGGCGAAGCGCTGGCGCGCGTCGCAGGTCGTGGACGGGGCCGGCGAGACCCTCCGGCACTGGCTGTTCGGACAATTGATCATCATGGCGGTGATCTTCGTCTGCACCTGGGTGGGCCTCGCCTTCCTCGGCATCGGCGGCGCGCTGATCCTGGGGCTGCAGGCGGGTCTGCTGGCCTTCGTGCCCACGGTCGGGCCGCTGGTGGCGGGCCTCGTCATCGTCCTGGCCGCCCTGGCCTCCGGCACCAAGGCGGTGATCGGGGCAATCGGCGTCTACCTCGCCGTCCAGTGCCTGGAGAGCTACGGCCTGACGCCGTTCATTCAAAAGCGGGCGCTGAACATCCCGCCGGCCACGATCTTCGCCGGGCAGCTGATCCTCGGCGTCATCTTCGGGCTCTGGGGCATCGCCCTCGCCCTGCCGCTCATGGCGGTGATCAAGGTCCTGCTGGAGCAGCTCTACGTCGAGGATACCCTCCACGAGCAGCCGAGCAGCTGAGCGCCCGGCCGCGCCGGTCCCTCAGCCGCGCAGGGCGCCCTCGATCATCCGGGCGACGGCCAGGGCCCGGCCGTCGTCGCCGAACCGGCCGATCACCTGCACGCCCACCGGCAGCCGGTGCCCGGGCACCGGCACGTTCACGCAGGGCACGCCCATCAGCGTCCAGAGCTGGTTGAAGCGCGGGTCGCCCGTGGCCGCCAGGGTCGCGGGCGCCGCGCCGGGCGCCGAGAAGGTGAGGATCGCGTCGAAATCGGCGAAGACGCCCTTCAGCACCCGCCGGGCGTGGTGGCCGTGGCGGCGGGCGTCGTCGTACTGGTCCGGGCTGATCGCCGCCCCGGCGTCGAGATGGGCCCGCACCAGGGGCGGCAGCGCGTCGCGCTGCGTGTCGTATTCCCAGGCCAGGGCCAGCCGGCCCTCGTAGTTCTGGATGATCCTCTGGCGGTCCCAGGCCTGCGTCAGCTCCTGCGGCAGGGCGAGGTCGGTGATCCGCGCGCCGGCCCGCTCCGCGGCTTGCCGAGCCCGGGCCAGCGCGGCCTCGGCCTCCGGCTCCGGCGCCTCGGCGAAGTCCTGCCGCACCAGGGCGATCCGGGGGGCCGAACCCGCCTCCGCCCGGTCGATCTCGGGGCGGCCGGTGACCAGCGCCAGGGCGTGGGCGACGTCCGCCACTCCGGCGGCGAACAGCCCGACCGTGTCAAGCGCCCAGGAATAGGTCTTCACTCCGACCGTCGGAATCAGCCGGAACGACGGCTTCACCGCCGCGCAGCCGCAATAGCTGGCGGGGCGGATCACCGAGCCCGCCGTCTGGGTGCCGAGCGCCAGGGGCAGCAGGCCGGCGCCGACGGCGGCGGCCGAGCCCGCCGAGGAGCCGCCCGGCGTGTGGCCGGCATCGTGCGGGTTCACCGTCGCGGTCGGGTCGCTGCTCGCGAAGGCCGTGGTGGTGGTCTTGGCCAGGGCGACGGCGCCGAGCTGCTTCAGCCGGCTCACCACGGCGGCGTCGCCCCGGGGCATCCAGCCCGCGTAGATCGCCGAGCCCATCTGGCTCGGCAGGCCGGCGCTATCGATGATGTCCTTCACCCCGACCGCGATGCCGGCGAGCGGCCCGGTCTCGGGGATCGCCGGTGCCGCATCGCGCGTGACCAGCGCGTGCAGCTCCGGCTCCCGCGCGGCGATCGCGGCCCGGCAGAGATCGATCGCGCCCGCGGGCGTCAGGGTGCCGGCTGAGATGCGGGCGCGGAGGTCGAGGAGTGACAGCATAATGCATTCAGTCCGCGCCCCGCGGCCCTGTCAACCGAGACGCCACAGGCCGGGCCATTCCCGAAACGCCGTTGACGAACGCTTTACGCGACCGTGCGCATCGTCCGGGTCATGTGGCGTGGCGTATCCCTGTTCTCGGCCCTGGCGCTGTTCGGCGCCGGCCTCACCGCGTGCTCGGTCAACCATTTCGAGCGGCGCGACCCGTGGCGTGATCAGGCGGAGCAGGTCTGCCTGGCCAAGAAGCTCGTCGAGCCCTCGGAGTTCATCACGCCGATCGCCGCGATGGACGGGCCGGGCCCCTGCGGCATGCAGCAGCCCTTCCGGGTGACGCGGCTCGCCGGCGGCACGGTCCTGATGAAGCAGCGGATGACCCTCGGCTGCCCGGCGCTGGCCGAGGCCGAGGCGTGGCTCGCCGACACGATCCAGCCCGCCGCCAACCTGTATTTCGGCGTGCCGGTGGCCGAGATCAACGCGGGCTCCTATTCCTGCCGCGGCCGCAACAACCAGCCCGGCGCCAAGCTCTCCGAGCACGGCTACGGCAACGCGATCGACGTGATGTCGATCAAGCTCGCCGACGGCCACGTGATCACCGTGAAGGGCGGCTGGCGCGGCACGGAGGCCGAGCAGGGCTTCCTGCGCGAGATCTTCCTCGGCGCCTGCCAGCGCTTCACCACGGTCCTGGCCCCCGGCTCGAACGTGTTCCACTACGACCACATCCACGTCGACCTCGCCCGGCACGACCCGCGCGGGCTCAAGCGGATCTGCCAGCCGCTGATCAAGTTCACGCCGCAGCTCGGCACCGGCGTCGAGCGGCCCCTGTCCCGCCCGGTCCCGCCGCCGCGCCAGCCCGCCGCCCCGCAGGCGCCCGTGGATATCGAGGAGGACGATCCCTACGGCGTGTCGCCGATGTCCCGGGCCGGGAGCCCGACCCAGGTCGCCCGCGCCCCGGCGCGTCCGCCCGCGGCCACGGCCTACACCGCCGCGCCGCCGCCCCGCCCCGCCCCGCGGATCGCGGCCGCCGCACCCGAGGAGCCCGCGCAGGACTACGACGAGCCGCTGCAGCTCGGTGCGCCGCCGCCGAGCACGGGGCCGATCTACTGAGCGGTCGGCGACCCCGGCGCATCGCACCGTGACCCGCCGCACCGTGCCCTCCGCACTGTAGCGGCGGCGCCGCACCCCCCGTCAAAGCGTCGCCGCGGCGGAGCCAGATCTTGACTGGCGGCCCGCCCGGGCCATCGTTCCCCGATGAAGGACCGCACATCCGCCGAGGCCCGCGCCATGCGCCCGATCCGTCACAGCCTCGCCCTCGGGCTGGCCCTCCTCTCCCTGGTGCAGCCGGCGCTCGCCCGCTCGGCCCGGGAGGATATCGAGCCCTCCGAGGAGCGGATCTTCCCGTTCGACGCGCAGATCCCCGGCTGCCAGGATCCCTCGGTGCTGGAGCGGGTCTCGACCAACTTCGCCGAGAAGGAGGCGAAGTTCTGGAACTCGTCGATGACGATCCTGTCCTTCGACACGATCGCGCGCACCGCCTGGCGCCCCTGGGGGCTCGACACCTATCCGCGCCGGTTCTGCACCGCGACCGTGACCACCTCGGACGGCGTCCGCCGCAAGGTGGATTACTCGGTGCGCGAGAGCCTCGGCATCATCGGAGCGACCTGGGGGGTCGAGTTCTGCGTCCACGGCCTGGACCGTGATCTCGCCTACGCGTACGCCACCGCCTGCCGGATGGCGCGCCCCTGAGGATGCGCCGCCTCGCCGCCTGCCTCGCCGGCCTGCTGCTCGCCGGTCCGGCCGCCGCCCAGGATTACGGCGGCTTCGCGCGGCGAAGCGCGCCCGGTGATTTCGACTTCTACGTGCTGGCCCTGTCGTGGTCGCCGACCTACTGCGCGGGCCCGGGCGAGCGCCGGGACGATACCCAGTGCGCCCCCGGCCGCGGCCTCGGCTTCGTCGTCCACGGGCTGTGGCCGCAATATGCCCGGGGCTACCCGGAAAACTGCTCGGCCGTGACGCGCTCGCCCACCCGGCAGGCCATGGAGGTGGCCGGCCAGGTCTATCCGAGCGAGGGGCTCGCCCGCTACGAGTGGCGCAAGCACGGCACCTGCTCGGGGCTCGACCCCGCCGCCTATTTCGCGGCGGCGCGGGAGGCCCGGCTGTCTGTGACCATCCCCGACGGCTTCAAGGGCAGGTCGCCCCCGCAGACGCTCGCGCCCATCGAGATCGCCCGGCAATTCGTGGCCGCCAACCGCGGCCTGCGGCCCGACATGATGGCGGTCACCTGCACGCGGGGCCGGCTGCAGGAGGTCCGCATCTGCTTCGGCAAGGACCTGCGCGGCTTCACGCCCTGCCCCGACGTCGCGCGCGGCAATTGCCGCGCGCCGGACGTCACCCTCGACGCGGCGCGCTGAGATTTTTCGGCGGTTTGGGCCCCCGCGGCTGGACCTGGGGCGCGGGATCCGCTTCACGGCCCTCCCATGAACTATCGGCACGCCTTCCACGCCGGCAACCACGCCGACGTGCTCAAGCACCTCGTGCTGGCGCGGGTGCTCGACCACCTGCGCCTGAAGGACAAGCCGTTCCGGGCGCTCGACGCCTTCGCGGGCCTCGGCGTCTACGACCTGGAGGCCGACGAGGCCGCCCGCACCGGCGAGTGGCGCGAGGGCTGGGGCCGGATGGACGCGCCCTTCGCGGAGCCCGTCGAGGCGCTGCTCGCGCCCTACCGCGCGGCCGTGGCGGCGGTGCGCGCGCGCTACGGCACGAGCGCCTATCCGGGGTCCCCGGCGGTGATTCGCGAGGCCCTGCGCCCCGGCGACAAGGGCGTGTTCGTGGAACTGCACCCGGCCGACGCCGAGACGCTGCGGGACCGCTACGCGCGCGACCCGCGCACCAAGGTGCTGAGCCTCGACGGCTGGGCGGCGGTCAACGCCCAGATCCCGCCGCCCGAGCGGCGCGGCCTCGTGCTGATCGATCCCCCCTACGAGGTGCCTGGCGAGATCGAGCGGCTCGGCGCTCATCTCGCCCGCGCCGTGGCGAAGTGGCCGACCGGCATCTTCCTGGCTTGGTATCCGGTCAAGGATGCCGCCGCCCTCGACCGCATGGTCCGCAGCCTCGACGGCGCCCTGGTCCGCCCGGCGCTGCGCCTCGACCTGCTCATCGACCGGCCCGACGATCCGACGCGGCTGAGCGGCAGCGGCCTGATCGTGGTGAATCCGCCCTGGCGGCTCGCCGAGGAGGCGATGCTGTTCCTGCCAGCCCTCGCGGAGCGCCTGGCGCGGGCTGCCTTCGGAGGGTTTCGCTGCGATCCGATCGGCCGGGCGGCCTGACCGGACAGCATTGATCCCGCCTTCGGAAGCTGTTTCGCCGCCGGCTTAAGTCGATGCGGCCTCCCCGCAATCAATTGTGGCGTAAAAACCACATGGATGGCGCGAGCAGCGGCAGGGATACAGAAGTGCTCAAAAATTATGCAAATGCCAGTTCTTTGATTTTGTGTCATTCGCCCCGCGATGTCAGCTTAGCGGTAGACGAACCCGAACGAGCTGCGAACCATGCTGACGCGATCCACCCTCACCGGCCTCGCCGCCGTGATGCTGTCCTCGACCAGCATTCTCGCGGCCGATCTGGCAGCCCCCGCCCCGGTGCCGGTGCCGCCCCCGGCCGAGCCCTGCAAGGCCACGCTCCTCGGCCCGACGTTCGGCGGCCTCATCAAGGCCAACCCGAACCCGACCTGCTTCGCCGCCGGCCCGCTCGGCGACCTCTACGTGGGCGGCGCCGTGACCGGCTACGGCTACACGCAGACCAACCCGTTCGCGTCGTTCTCGACGCCGGCCGCTCCGAACGACCGGGACCGTGCCGCGCGGTTCGACTTCTCGAACATCCAGGGCGTCATCCAGAAGCCCGAGGGCGCCTTCCAGTTCTACGTGCAGGCGGGCGGTTACTCGATCCCGCAGCTCGGCTTCCCGACCCTCGGGACGTTCACCCAGACGGACCTGCTGTTCGGCCCGGTTCCCGTCGCCTTCGGCAAGATCCAGATCAACGATGAGTGGTCGGTCCAGGGCGGACGGATGTTCACCCTCATCGGCACCGAGCTGCTGTTCACCTATCAGAACTTGAACATCAACCGCGGCCTCCTGTTCGTGCAGGAAAACTTCATCAACCAGGGCGTGCAGATCAACTACAGCAGCGGCCCGCTCTCGGTGTCGCTGGCCGGAACGGACGGCTTCTTCTCCAACGAGATCACGTGGTTCACCGGCAACGTCGCCTACAAGCTCGACGACTTCAACACGATCGGCGTCAACGGCGGCCTGAACCTCGGCCGGACCAACGCCTTCGCCCGCAGCCCGCGCTACCAGTTCGCCACCCCGGGCTTCCAGCAGAACAGCGGCATCTTCGACATCAACTACACCTACGCGAACGGTCCCTGGATCGTCTCGCCCTACTTCCAGTTCACCAACGTCGAGCGCGATCCCCGCGTGGGCATCAACGCCTCCGCGTCGACCTACGGCGGCGCCCTCCTGGCCGCCTACTCGTTCACCGACAACTTCTCCATCGCGGGCCGCATCGAGTACACGGAGCAGACCGGCGTGCGCGGCGGTACCACGCCCAACCTGCTGGGCTTCGGCCCCGGCAGCAACGCCTTCTCGTTCACGGTCACGCCGACCTTCACGTTCGACCGCTTCTTCTTCCGGGTCGAGTACGCCCACGTCGAACTCGGCGGCATCACCCGCGCCGCCATCACCGACGAGGGGCTGCTGATCCCCGGCACGGGCTTCGGCCGGGCGGGCAACCGCACCTCCCAGGACCGCTACATGGTCGAGACCGGCATCACGTTCTGACGGTCACGCAGGTTCCGGCCGCCGGGCCGGATCGTGGAAGCCCTCGGCCTTGCGCCGGGGGCTTTCTCGTTCGTGCCGCCGGGATCCGAGTCCGGTGGCGAATATTGTAAGCCTGACGGTACGTATATTGGAATACTGACCGATCATTATGTTGCGGATAAACTTGGAACGTCGCGGGTCTACCGCCGACCGTTCCGGCGCGAATCTTTCCGGGTTCTTGCATCGACCGCGCGACATCATGTAATCTTGGCGGTGTACCGGCGCCGCCCGGGTCGGGGTTGACGCGCATGGTGTCGGTTGAGGTTCTTTCGGTCGCGCTTCGCCGCCTCGCCGTGCCGGGGATGACCCCGAAGGCGTTGCGCGCCGCCCTGCGGGAGAAACACCCGGAGGCCTCCAAGAAGGCGATCGTGCGTGCGGCCTTCCTGGCCCTGATCGAGGCGCAGTCCCAGGACGGTCAATCCGGCGGCTGTTCCGTGGAGGCGCTGCACGGCTTCGCCCTCGCCGAGCGCGCATCCGGCGACGATGGGCCGATGATGCTCAGCCCGCGGCGCAGGCGGCAGCAGCGCCACGTGGCCGCGGAGGCCGCCGCCGCCGCGGCGATCGTGGCGGCCTGAGGGAGGCCGGCCGCGGCTCAATCCCGCCGGAGCAGGCGCCGACCCGGGCGGTGGCCGTCTTCGCCGGTGTCGCGGAAGCCGAGCTTGAGGAGCAGGCCCCAGGAGGCGACGTTGGCCGGGCGGCACTCCGCCACGAGGGTGCGCGCCGGGAAGCGCTGTCGCAGCGCCTCGATGATCGCCGAGAGCGCCTCGAAGGCGTAGCCGCGCCCCCGGGCGGCGCCGCCGATCCAGTAGCCGATCTCGATCACGCCCGCGCCCCGCAGGTGCGTGCCCACCACGCCCACCAGTTCGCGCCCGGACGAGCCCTGCGCGTCGTCCTCCGCGGTGGCCCGCCGCCAGGCACCGAGGAAGCGGTCCTGGCCGCGCGCGCCGCTGCGAATCAGATCCTCGGCATCCTGCAGCGTGAACGGCGTCGGCAGGAAATCCACGGCGGCGGTGATCGCGGGGTCGTCCGTGAGCCGACGCAGGGCCTGCGCATCCTCGGGCCGCAGCGCGGCGATCGACAGGCGGCCCGTCTCGATCCCGGGCATGTCGGAGAGGCTGTCGCGGGCGGCGCGGATGGTAAACATCCTCCCGATGTGGGGTGCCGGCCCGGACGGGGAAGGCACGAACCCGACCACCCCGGTCATCCCCGACGACACGCGAAAACACCCGCCGTTCCTTCGCGTCAGGGTCGCAGACCTGCGGGACGGGAACGGTTGCTTAACCTGAATCCGTCTTCATTGGGGCATCAAGTTGCGTCAGGCAAACGGGTGCGTCGATGCGGGTGCGCGGTACGGGTCAGATGTTGCGGACGCTCTCGCGCTTCGCCCTCATCGGCATCATCGGCGGGGGGGCCGCCGCCTGTTCCTCGGACGCCTCGCGGCTGAGCAACCCCTTCTCGAATCCCTTCGCTTCGGAGCCGTCCGCCACCGGCAGCCTGCCGGACGGCAGCCTCAAGCCCGTCCCGACGGTCCGCACCGGCCGCATCCAGTCGGAGGCGCTGAGCCCGCCCTCGACCCCGCGCGCCGCCGCGGCGGGACCGGCCGCGGCCCAGAGCCAGGCCCAGACCCATGCCGCCGGCCCGGTCACCCGCGTCGCCTCGACCGGCACGGTCGGCTGGAACGCGCAGGGCGGCACGCAGATCACCGTCTCGCAGAACGACAGCCTGAACCAGATGTCGACCCGCTTCGGCGTGCCGGCGTCCGCGATCCTGTCCGCCAACGGACTGACCAGCGCGAGCCAGATCACCCCCGGTCGGCAGATCGTGATCCCGGTCTACAACGCCTCCGGCATGAATCCGGCCGCGGCCCCCATGACTGCTCGCCCCGCCCGGGCGGCGGAGGAGAAGCGCGAGGACGCCAAGCAGGTCGAGGCCAAGATCGCCGCCAAGCGCGAGGACGCCAAGGAGGCGGCCAAGCGCGAGGACGCCAAGGAAGCCGCCAAGGAGGCGGCCAAGGAAGCGGCGAAGCGCGACGAGGCCGCCAAGCGTGTCGCCGCCGCCAAGGAGACCGATCGCAAGGAGGCCCTCGCCCGCGACGCCGCCGCCCGGAAGGTCGCCGACGCGAAGTCCAAGGAGGCTTCGGTGAAGGAGGGCGACAAGCCCCGGCACGTGCGTCCCGGACAGGTCGCCAAGGCTGACGACAAGAAGGCCGACGAGAAGAAGGCGGAAGCCAGGGTCGAGGCGAAGGCCGAGGCGCGGGCCAAGGCCGAGGCGAAGGCCAAGGCCGTTGCGAAGGCTCAGGAGGCCAAGGCCGAGGCGAAGGCGGCCGCGAAGGCCGAGGCCGCCCAGAAGCTCGCCGAGGCGAAGGCCGCCAAGGAGGCCGCGCAGAAGGCGGCTGCCGCCGAGAAGACCGAGAAGGTCGCCGCCAAGGAGTCGCCGAAGGCCGCCCCCGTGGCGTCCGCCGCGCCGGCGAAGTCCGAGCCCGCCGCCACGGGTTCGGTGGCCGAGGCCGCGGCGTCGGAGAGCTTCCGCTGGCCCGCCAAGGGCCGGGTGATCTCGGGCTACGGCAGCTCCGGCAACGAGGGCATCAACATCGCGGTGCCGGAGGGCACGCCCGTCAAGGCGGCCGAGGAAGGCACGGTGGCGTATGCCGGCTCCGACGTGAAGGGCTACGGCAAGCTCGTGCTCGTGCGCCACGCCAACGGCTTCGTCTCGGCCTATGCCCACAACGGCGAACTGGACGTGAAGCCCGGCGACAAGGTCAAGCGCGGCCAGACCATCGCGAAGTCCGGCGCCTCGGGCAACGTGACCACGCCGCAGCTGCACTTCGAGATCCGCAAGGGCGGCTCGCCCGTGGACCCGATGTCCCAGCTCGCCAGCAACTGAGCGGCGCGGGCGACCCGGAACGCGAGGCGGCCCCGAGAGGGGCCGCCTTTTTTCGTGGGCCGCCGGTGAGGCGCCGGTGATCTGCCGCCCTACACCTTGGGCGCCTGCAGCGTCCCGTCCGGGCTGTGATGGTCCACCACCGTCGGCAATGCCTCGGCCAGCGTCGGGAAGAGCTGGTCCATCGGAATGCCGAGCTTCTGCGCCATCTGGCGCACCTGCTCGTTGTCGAGGACCTTGCGCAGGTCGTCGGCGGTGATCGGCGCGTTCGGCCCGCGGCCGAGCCAGGAATTGACCTGGCTCTCGTAGCCCGAGCGGCGAAGCTGATCGAGCAGCGCGTTCAGGCCGCCGGGCAGCACCTGCTGGATGAGACCGGGCAGCGCCTTCAGCGCCATCTGCCCCAGCGATCCGCCGAGGGAATCGAGCAGGCTCATCCGCGTACCCCGTGGTTGTGTCCGCCGTGATCTAGGGCGCGCAGCCCCGGCGAGGAGTGGATCGGCCGGCGCCCTCAGTGGACCTGCGTGCTGAAGTTCGGCTGCGGCTTCAGCTGCCCGTTCTCGCTCTGGGCCGCGACCGCCGCCGGGAGGAACTCCGCCAGCACCGTCGCGACGCGCCCGTGCGGCACGCTGAGGTCGTAGGCGAGGCGTTCGGTCACCGCCTCGGGCAGGCACGCCGCGATGGCCGAGGCCGGGATGGCCTGACGCTCCCCCGCCGACAGCCAGGATCCGACGGCGGCTCCGTGCCCGGCGTCGCGCAGCCTGTCGAGGAACGCCGCGAGCCCGCCGGGGTAGAACTTGGCCATGGCCATGGCGAGCTTGCCGCTCCCGACCCCCTCCAGGGCCCGGTCGGTCGCCGCGACCACGTCGCCGATCAGGGACTTCGCGCTGTCGAGCAGGCCCATGTCTCTCCACCGTCACGCTTCTTCACCGCTCGGGAGATCGGGCGCGCGGGGGCGCCGGCAAGGGCACCGGGGCGGCCATGCGGCAATTGCGCGGCGTTGCGCGTAAGATCCGCGCCGGACCGATGCGGGAGCCCTCCATGAAGCGCGTGCAGGCCGGCGTACTGGACGTCGCCTACCTGGAGCTCGGGCCGCCGGACGGGCCGCCCGCGGTGCTGCTCCACGGCTTCCCGTACGACGTCCACGCCTGCACGGCGGCGGCCCGGCTGCTGGCGGAGGCCGGGGTGCGCTGCCTCGTCCCGTACCTGCGCGGCTACGGACCGACGCGGTTCCGCGACGGGGCGACCCCGCGTTCCGGCGAGCAGGCGGCGCTGGGCGCCGACCTCCTGGCGTTCCTGGACGCCCTCGCGATCGAGCGCGCGGTACTCGCCGGCTACGATTGGGGCGGGCGGGCCGCCTGCGTGGTCTCGGCGCTCTGGCCGGACCGCTCCGCGGGGCTCGTGAGCTGCGGCGTCGGCTACAACATCCAGAACCTACCGGCCGCCGGGCGGCCCGCCGCGCCGGAGGCCGAACAGCGCCTCTGGTATCAGTACTATCTCCATAGCGAGCGCGGCCGCGCCGGCCTCGCCGAGAATCGGGACGCGTTCTGCCATCTGCTCTGGCACCTCTGGTCGCCGAGTTGGGGCTTCGGCGCCGCGACCTTCGCGGAGACCGCGCGATCCTTCGACAACCCCGACTTCGTCGACGTGGTGGTGCATTCCTATCGCCACCGCTTCGGCCTCGTGCCGAGCGATCCGGCGCTGGTCGACATCGAAGCCCGCTTGGCGGGGCAGCCGGTGATCCCCGTGCCGGCGATCGTGCTGCTGGGTGCCGATGACGGTGTCACCCCGCCGCCCGCCACCGACACGGATGCGCGCCGCTTCGGCGGGCCGTACCGGCGTGAGATCGTCGCGGGGGTGGGCCACAACGTCCCGCAGGAGGCACCTGCGGCCTTTGCGGGGGCGGTTCGCGCCCTTCTCTGACGCCGCCACGCAAGAGCGTCGCTTCGACGTTGCTTTCGGGAAGCCCCTGGCTATAGTCCGCGCGCTTTTCGACAGGTCTGCCCACGCCGAAAACCGGTGGCAGATCCGTGCGCCATTCGCAGGAGACGCTCGTTGATCACCCCCGCCTTCGCGCAAGCGGCCGGTACGGCCGCTGGCGGAGCGGAGATCGCCTTTCAGGTGGTCCCGTTCGTCCTGATCTTCGTGATCATGTACTTCCTGATCCTGCGGCCGCAGCAGAAGCGGGTCAAGGATCACCAGACGCTGCTGAAGTCCGTGCGCCGGGACGACACGGTCGTCACCAATGGCGGCCTCGTCGGTCGTGTGACCAAGGCGGCGGACGACCAGGCCGAGATCGAGGTGGAGATCGCCCCCAACGTCCGCGTGCGGGTGGTCCGGTCGATGATCTCCGAGGTCCGGGCCAAGGGCTCGGTGAAGGCCGCCTGAACCCGCGTTTGAACCGGCCGGCGTAACGCGCCGGCCCACAAGAGAAAAAGACGGCCCATGCTGCGCTTCTCCCGTGCGAAGATCATCGCGACGCTGGGCCTGATCCTGATCGGCCTGATGCTCGCCGTGCCGAGCTTCTTCTCGCCGGAGCAGCGCAAGGGGTTCGTCGCCAGCCTGCCCTCCTGGTTCCCCAGCTGGGTCGTGCCGACCCGCGCCATCGTCCTCGGCCTCGACCTGCAGGGCGGCTCGCAGCTCCTGCTCGAAGTCGACCAGAACGAGCTGATCGCCTCTCAGGCCAAGGCCCTGCGCGACGACGTGCGCCGGGTGCTCCAGCAGGAGAACGTCCGCGCCGACGGCGGCATCGGCCTGCTCCAGCGCGGCGTCCAGGTGAAGGTCGCGGACGACGCGGCCCGTGCCAAGGTGCTACCGAAGCTCCAGGAGCTGTCGCAGCCGATCACCACGTCCCTCGGCCAGACCGCCGCCCGCACCCTCGACATCGCCGAGCAGCCCGGCGGCGTGCTCCGCCTGACGCTCACCGATGCCGGCATCACCGACCGCACCCGCCGGGCCGTGAGCCAGGGCATCGAGGTCATCCGGCGCCGCCTCGATTCCACCGGCACGACCGAACCGTCGATCCAGCAGCAGGGCGCCGACCGGATCCTGATCCAGGTCCCGGGCGAGCAGAACCCCGAGCGGCTCGAGCGGCTCCTCGGCTCCACCGCCAAGCTCGAGTTCCGCATGCTCGCCGACAGCCCCTCGGGCGACGTCGACATGCTGCCCTCCAAGGACGAGAAGGGCGCCAAGGTCCCGGTCGAGCGCCGGGTGATGGCCGACGGCGGCGAACTGACCGACGCGCAGCCCGCCTTCGACCAGCAGTCCCACGAGCCGATGGTGAGCTTCAAGTTCAACCTCCGCGGCGCGCAGCGCTTCGGGCAGGCGACCTCGGAGAATGTCGGCCGGCGCATGGCGATCGTGCTCGACAACGAGGTCGTGTCGGCCCCGGTGATCCGCTCGGCGATCACGGGCGGCTCCGGCCAGATCACCGGCAACTTCACCGTCCAGCAGGCCAACGACCTGTCGGTCCTGCTGCGGGCCGGCGCCCTGCCGGCGAAGTTCACCGTGGTCGAGCGCCGCGTGGTCGGCCCGGGCCTCGGCCGCGACTCCATCGAGGCCGGCAAGCTCGCGACCCTGGTGGCGGCGGGCCTGGTGGTCGCCTTCATGTTCGCGACCTACGGGACGTTCGGCTTCATCGCCAACATCGCCCTGATCGTCCACGTCGGGCTGATCCTGGGCCTGATGTCGGTGCTGGAGGCGACCATGACGCTCCCGGGCATCGCCGGCATCGTGCTCACGATCGGCACGGCGGTCGATTCCAACGTGCTGATCTACGAGCGCATGCGCGAGGAGAGCCATGCCGGCCGCTCCCTGATCTCGGCGCTCCAGGCGGGCTTCGACCGGGCCTTCGCCACGATCATCGACTCGAACTCGACCATGGCGATTGCCGCCCTGATCCTGTTCTTCCTCGGCTCGGGCCCGGTGAAGGGCTTCGCCGTGGTCTTCATCCTCGGCATCCTGACCACGGTCATCACCGCGGTGACGCTGACCCGCATGATGATCGCGGTGTGGTACAAGACCTTCCGGCCGAAGGCCCTGCCGTTCTGAGTTTTTGGAGGGGCGACACGGGAAGCGCGTGTGGCGCGACAGACCTCTCTCCCGAACGGGAGAGGGGAGCCGCGCCCCGGCTTCCCGCGTCGCGGCTCCGGTAGAAGAGACACGACCATGCGCCTGCTCCGCCTCTGGCCCGATGAATCGCATTTCGACTTCATGCGATTCCGGCGCTTCACCTTCCCGCTCTCGGCGGCGCTGTCGCTCGCGACCGTGGCGCTGTTCCTGACGATCGGCCTGAATTTCGGCATCGACTTCAAGGGCGGCACCCTGGTCGAGCTGCAGGCGAAGTCCGGTACCGCCGACGTGGCGTCGATCCGGCACACGGCCGCGGGCTTCGGCTTCGGCGAGCCCGAGGTGCAGGAACTCGGCAACCAGGGCACTGTGCTGGTCCGCCTGCCCCTCCAGCCCGGCGAGCAGGGCCAGACGGCGGTGATGAACAAGGCGCACGCCGCCTTCGACAAGGATTACGACTTCCGCCGCACCGAGACCGTCGGCCCGCGCGTCTCCGGCGAACTCGTGCAGTCCGGCACGCTCGGCGTCGTGCTCTCGGTCGTGGCCGTGCTGCTCTACCTCTGGTTCCGCTTCGAGCGGGAACTGGCCCTCGGCGCCATCGTGGGCACCCTCCACGACATCGTGCTGACGGTCGGCGTGTTCATCATCACCCGGATCGAGTTCAACATGACGTCGATCGCCGCGATCCTGACGATCGTCGGCTACTCGCTCAACGAGACCGTGGTGGTGTTCGACCGGACCCGCGAGCTGATGCGCCGGTACAAGACGATCCCCACCGTCGACCTGCTCAACCTGTCGATCAACTCGACCATGTCGCGCACCGTGATGACGTCGATCTCGTCGTCCCTGTCGCTCCTGGCGCTCGTGCTGTTCGGCGGCGAGGCGATCAAGGGCTTCGCCGTGGTGATGCTCTGCGGCGTCGTGATCTGCACCTACTCGGCGATCTTCGTCTCGACGCCGGTGTTGATCTACCTGGGGCTGATGCTCTCGGGCGCCCGCGCGGCGGCCGAGCGGTCGGGCGTCCCGCAACCGGCGGAGTAGTCTTTTTCCCCAGATGGCCGATCAGCCGAGTCCCAAGAACTTCGAGTCCGGCTTCGTGCCGGGGCGCCACATCATCGACACCTACGGCAATGGCGGCTTCCGCTTCGCCGGGATGTCCCATCGCGGCTCGATCCTGATGCTGCCCACGGGGGTCCGCGCCTGGGACGTGACGGAGCCCCGGGCGATCGACCGCACGGCGCTCCGCCCGGTCCAGGCCGAGGCGGCGGGGATCGAGCTTCTGCTCGTCGGCACCGGCCTCGACATCGCGGCGATCGACCCCGCCCTGCGGGGCTGGCTCAAGGATTTCGGCGTCGGCCTCGACGTGATGCAGACCGGGGCGGCCGCCCGCACCTACAACATCCTGGTGGCCGAGAACCGCAAGGTCGCGGCCGCCCTGATCGCGGTGGCCTGATGCCGGAGGCGGATGGCAGGACGGCCGAGACCGGACTCGCCTTCGCGCAGTCCCATTGCGAGGATCTCGTGCGGGCCGGCGACCCGGACCGCTACTACGCGACGCTGTTCGCCCCGGCCGCCGCCAGGCCCCACCTCTTCGCGCTCTACGCCTTCAGCCTGACCGTCGCCCGGGTGCGGGAGGCCGCCTCGAATCCCATGGCCGGCGAGATCCGCCTGCAATGGTGGCGCGACGCCCTCCAGGGCGAGGCGCGGGGCGACGTGCGCGCGAATCCGGTGGCGGCCGCCCTGGAGGAGGCGATCCGCGTGAACCGCCTCGGGCGGCAACCCTTCGTCGACCTGATCGATGCCCGCGTGTTCGACCTCTACGAGGATCCGATGCCGCGGGTGAACGACCTCGAAGGGTATTGCGGCGAGACGGCCTCGGCCCTGTTCCGGCTGGCGAGCCTCGTGATCGGCAGCGGCGCCGAGCCGGGCGGCGCGGGCGCGGCCGGCCATGCCGGCGTGGCCTACGGGATCACCGGTCTCCTGCGCGCCCTGCCCTGGCACGCCCGCTCCGGCCAAGTCTATCTCCCGGCCGACGTGCTCGCCCGCTACGGGGTTACCCGCGAGGACATCGTGACCGGCCGCGGCGGGCCGGGCCTGCGGCGCGCCTGCGCCGACCTGCGCGACCTCGCCCGCCAGCACCTCAAGGCCTTCGCGGCGGCGCGCCCGAGCATCGCGCCCTCGGCGAGCGCCGCGTTCCTGCCGGTGGCGCTGGTGGAGCCGTACCTCGCCGCCATGGAGCGAGCCTCCTACGATCCGCTCAACACGCCCGTCGAGCTGCCGCGCTGGCGCCGCCTGTGGCGCCTGTGGCGGGCGGCGCGGCGGACGGGGTGACGGTCCCACGACCGTTTTTTACGCGCCGCGGCATGATCCAAACGGCGCTGCCGGTCCGGCCGTCCGCCCGCGGCATCAGAGAACCCGCCCCAGCCCCGGGACTAGCGCGGCAAGCCGCACCGGCGCGCCCGGCTCGGGATCCGCCTCCGGCGTCGCCAGCACGGCGACCCGGCAGCACCCGTCGCCGTCGAGGCCGGTCACCAGCCGGCCGCCGGGCTCGAGGGCGGCCCGCCAGTGGTGCGGGATGTCCGGTACCCGGCCGTGCACCAGGATCCGGTCGAAGCCCCCGTCCGGCAACTCCGGGGCGAGCCCGTCGGCCTGGACGACGTGCACCTCGGACAGGGGGGCGAGCCGTGCCGCTGCGTCCGCGGCGAGCGTCCCGTAGCGCTCCAGGCTGAGCACCGCGCCGGCCCCCAGCCGGGCGAGCAGGGCGGTGGCGTAGCCGGAGCCCGTGCCGATCTCCAGGACGCGCTGGCCCGGCTCGACCCGCAGCAGGGCGAGCATCAGCGCCACCGTGACGGGCGCCGTCATCGAGGCGCCGCAGGGCAGCGGCAGGGCGATGTCCCGTCGCGCGTGCTCCCGAAGCTGCTGCGGCGCGAACGTCTCCCGCGACACCAGCTCCATGGCGCGCAGGACCGCGGTGTCGCGCAGGCCCCTGCCCCGGAGCGCCATCACGAAGGCGGCGTTGCCGGCAGCCTCCTCCAGGCTGCCGAAATCGGTCACTCGGCGAACGCCTGCGCGAAGCGCGTCAGGGTCGGCTCGTCGGTGAGGTCGAGGCGCAGGGGCGTCACCGCGATCCGCTTCTCGGCGATGGCCTTGAGGTCCGAGCCGTGGCCCGGCTCGAACCGGGCCTTGGCGAAGGCCAGCCAGAAATACGGGTTGCCGCGCCCGTCGACGCGGGCGTCGATCGACAGCAGCGCCTGGTTGCGGAAGCCCTGCGCGGCCACCGCGATGCCCTGCACGTCGGCCGGTTCGCAGTCCGGGAAGTTCACGTTGACCAGGATGCCGGGCTCGATCCCGGTCTCCAGGATCTTGCGGACGACCTTCGGCCCGTGCGTCCGCGCGCAGTCCCACTTGAGCGCGCCGCGCCCGCCCACGCCGTAGGCCTGGCTCAACGCGATGGAGCGGATGCCGAGGATCGTCCCCTCCATGGCGGCCGCGATCGTGCCCGAATAGGTCACGTCCTCGGCGACGTTCTGGCCGCGGTTGACCCCCGACAGGACGAGGTCCGGCCCGTGATCCCCCAGGATGTGGCGCACGCCCAGGATCACGCAGTCCGACGGGGTGCCCTTCACGGCGAAGCGCTGCTCCGAGACCTGCCGCAGCCGCAGCGGGTCGTTGAGCGAGAGCGAGTGGGACACGCCGGACTGGTCGCTCTCCGGCGCCACGACCCAGACGTCGTCCGACAGCTCCCGGGCGATCTCCTCCAGGGTACTGAGCCCCGGCGCGTGGATGCCGTCGTCGTTGGTGACCAGGATGCGCATCAGCGGGTGCCCTCGATCCGGTTGAGCCCGCCCATGTAGGGGTGGAGCACCGACGGGACCGTGATGCTCCCGTCCGGGTTCTGGTAGTTCTCCATCACGGCGATGAGCGCGCGGCCGACCGCCACGCCCGAGCCGTTGAGGGTGTGGACATAGGCCGGCTTGCCGTCCTTGCCCCGGTAGCGGGCGTTCATCCGCCGGGCCTGGAAGTCGCCGCAGACCGAGCAGGACGAGATCTCGCGGTGCGTGCGCTGGCCCGGCACCCAGACCTCGATGTCGTAGGTCTTCTGGCTGGCGAAGCCCATGTCGCCGGTGCAGAGCGTCATGACGCGATAGGGCAGATCCAGCTTCTTCAGGACCGCCTCGGCGCAGGTCAGCATCCGCTCGTGCTCGTTGGCGGATTCCTGCGGCGTCGTAATCGAGACCAGCTCGACCTTGTTGAACTGGTGCTGGCGCAGCATGCCGCGGGTGTCGCGCCCCGCCGCCCCGGCCTCGGCGCGGAAGCACGGCGTGAGCGCGGTGAAGCGCAGGGGCAGCTCCTCCTCGCGGAGGATCGCCTCGCGCACGAGGTTCGTCAGCGGCACCTCGGCGGTGGGGACGAGCCAGAACTTCTCGGCGTTGGCCGGCGCCGGATCCGTCGCGGTCTCCAGCGCCTTCACTGCGTCCAGCCCTTTGAACACCGAGAACTGGTCGTCCTCGAACTTCGGCAGCTGCGCCGTGCCGAACATGGCGGCGTCCCGCACCAGGATCGGCGGCGCCACCTCCAGGTAGCCGTGCTCCTGCGTGTGCAGGTCGAGCATGAACTGGCCGAGGGCCCGCTCCAGCCGGGCGAGCTGACCCTTCAGCACCACGAAGCGCGAGCCCGACAGCTTGGCCGCCGCCTCGAAATCCATCAGCCCGGCAGCCTCGCCGAGCTCGAAATGCTCCTTCCCCGCGTTCAGCCGCTCGCGGGTGGCGGCGTGGCTGCGGTAGAGGACGTTGCCGTGCTCGTCCGCGCCCTCGGGGACATCGGCCTTCGGCCGGTTCGGGATCGCGGCGAGTCGGTCCGCCAGCGCCCTGTCGGCCATCTCCTGCGCGGCCTTCAGCTCGGGCTCGGCGCCCTTCAGCGCCGCGACCTCCACCATCAGGGCGGCGGCGCGCGCCTCGTCCTTGGCCTTCTTGGCGCCGCCCACCTCCTTGGCCAGGGCGTTGCGCCGCTCCTGGTTGGCCTGCGCGGCCGAGACCGAGGATTTCCGCGCCTCGTCGAGGGCGATCAGCTCGGCCGAGAGCGGCGCGAGGCCCCGGCGGGCGAGGTCGCGGTCGAAGGCGTCCGGGTTGTCCCGGATGGCGCGGATGTCGTGCATCGAGTCGGCTCGGGTCTTCTGCGCGGCGTCGGCGCGCGGGCCCCGCTTTGCCGCATCGCGCCCGGTGGGACAAGCGCGCGGCAGCGTCCGGGCCGCCCGTCAGCCCTTCGGCGGCGCGAGCTTGAGCTGGTCGATCGCCCAGAGCCACGTCCCGTCGGGCTGCTCCCGGGCGACCTCCACCGAGAACGCGCCGTTGGGCAGCCGCGCGAAGGTCAGGGCGAGCGCGCCGTTGCGCAGGGGGGGCGGCGTCTCCGGCGCCGGGAAGTCGGATTTGCGCGCCAGCAGGTCGGTGTAGAAGCTCCGGATCTCGGCGTGGCCCGTGGCGACGACGCGGCCCGCCGCCACCACCGCGTCGGGCTGGTAGAGGGCGACGAGCCCCTCGACGTCGCCGGCATTGGCGCGTCGGTTGAACAGGGCGGCCAGGTCCTCGGGGGCGCGGGCGGGCTCTCGCGTGTGATCCGTCATGGCGTGTCCTCGTCCGGCTTCGGCGGCCGGTTGATGTTGCGGCAATGCGCCGGGCGGCCGATTTGTCCCCGGCGCATCGGTCATTTCAGGCGCGTGCCGTCGCGGTCGGCCACCGAGACGGCCACCGGGATCCCGGCCTTCACGCTCTCCGAGACGGTGCAGAACCGCTCGAACTGCGCGATCACCCGGTCGATCCGCGGCATCTCGGCGGCCGCGGCCCCGAGCTGGATGTGGACGCCGATCCCGGTGACGCGCAGCCGTCCCTCGGCGTTGCGCTCCACCCGGCAGGACGCCTCGGCGGCGACGCCGCGCGCCTCCTGGCGGAACTTGCCCAGGGCGAAGACGAGGCTGGCGCAGAGGCAGTTGGCGACGCCGGAGATCAGCAGCTGCTCGGGGAAGGGCCCGGTCCCGCCGCCGATCGGCGGCGCCTCGTCGGTGAGGAGCGCCGGCAGGGCCGCGCCGAAATCGACGGTGAAGACGTAATCCGCGACTTGGGTGATCCGGATCGTCGGCCCCGTATCCATCGATGCTCCCCGGCGGGCGCGTGGCTCGACCTGCCGGGATATCCAACGCCCGATGCGGGTTCGCGTTCGGAAGGTCCGCGCCATGCATGGGGACACGGATGATTTCGCTGGATCTTCCCCGTAGAACCGGCGGCCTGACCGACCCGGAAGCGAACCCCCCGATCCGATGACGAGCCCCGCGACCCTCGACGCCCTGATGCCCCTCCTGGAGCGCATCGCCACCGCCCTGGAGCGGGCGGCCCCCGCCGCCCCGCCGGCCTTCGACCCGAACGCCGCCGACGCCTTCCTGTGGGGGCCGGAGCGGCGGCTGACCCCGGTGCCGCAGGTGGCGCGGGTGGAGATGGGCCTGCTCACCGGGATCGACCGGGCGCGCGACATCCTGGTGGAGAACACCGAGCGCTTCGCCCGGGGCCTGCCGGCCAACAACGCCCTGCTGTGGGGCGCCCGCGGCATGGGCAAGTCCTCGCTGGTCAAGGCGGCCCATGCGGAGATCAACGCCCGCCGGCCCGCCGGCAGCCGGCCGATGAAGCTCGTGGAGATCCACCGCGAGGACATCGAGGCGCTGCCGGACCTGATGGCCCTGCTCCGGCCGGACCCGCACCGCTGGCTCGTCTACTGCGACGACCTCTCCTTCGACGCGGACGACACCTCGTACAAGTCGCTGAAGACCGCCCTGGACGGCGGCATCGAGGGCCGACCGGGCAACGTCCTGTTCTACGCGACTTCGAACCGGCGCCACCTGCTCGCCCGCGACATGGTGGAGAACGAGCGCTCGACGGCGATCAATCCCGGCGAGGCCGTGGAGGAGAAGGTCTCGCTCTCGGACCGCTTCGGCCTCTGGCTCGGCTTCCACAAGTGCAGCCAGGACGAGTACCTGGGGATGATCCGCGCCTATGCCGACCGCTACGGCCTGGATGTTCCGCCGGAGCAGCTGCGCGCCGAGGGGCTGGAATGGGCCACCACCCGCGGCTCGCGCTCGGGCCGCACCGCCTTTCAGTTCATCCAGGATCTGGCCGGGCGTCTCGGCAAGACCCTCGACTGAGCGCCGCCCTACCGTCCGCTCGATCCGAACCCGCCCGCGCCCCGCTCCGAGCCGGGGCCGGCCGGCCCGTCCAGGAGGGTCAGCGCCGGCCGGGCGATCCGGGTGAAGACGAGCTGGGCGATCCGCTCGCCCGGCTCGATCCGCGCCGGCTCCGCGTCGTCGCGGTTCCAGGCGGAGACCATCAGCGGACCCTCGTAATCCGCGTCGATGACGCCGGTGCCGTTGCCCAGCACCAAGCCGTCGCGGTGACCCCGGCCCGAGCGCGGGAGGATCAGCCCGCACCAGTCGGGATCGCGGATCAGCACGCTGAACCCCGCCGGGATCAGCGCCGCCTTGGTCCGCGGCGGCAGGATCAGCGGCGCGTCAAGGCAGGCGTGCAGGTCGAGGCCGGCGGCGGCCGACGAGCCCCAGCGCGGAAACCCCCAGCCCGGCAGCCGCGGATCCAGCAGCCGCAGGCCGACCTCCCGCAGGCCGCTCACGCGCCGAGCCGCGCGATCGCCTCGGCCATCGCGAGCGTCCGCCGGGACACCTCGACGTGGAGGCGCTCGACCATCTTGCCGTCCACCGCGACGACCCCGCGCGCGCGGTTTTCCGGGGCGTCGAACACGTCGAGCATCCGCCGCGCCTGCGCGATCTCCTCGGCGTCCGGCGCGAAGGCGGCGTTGGCGGGATCGATCTGGCTCGGATGGATCAGCATCTTGCCGTCGAAGCCCAGGTCGCGGCCCTGCGCGCACTCGGCCTCGAAGCCGGCCGCGTCCCGGAGATCCGTGAACACGCCGTCGATCGCGTCGATCTCGTAGGCCCGGGCGGCGGCCAGCACGGTCATCAGCCACGGCACCAGGGCCGACCGCCCCGGCGGCCGGATGCGGGCGGCCTTCAGCAGGTCGTTCGGGCCGATCACCAGGGCCGAGAGCCGCCCGTCCACGTCCCGGGCCGCGCCGGCGATCTCGGCGGCGTTCACCACCGCCAGCGGGGTCTCGATCATCGCCCAGACCCGGGTGTCCGACGGCGCGCCGAGGCGGCGCAGGCGGGAGCCGACGGCGATCAGCGTGTCCGAGGTGCGGACCTTGGGCACGAGGATCGCGTCGGCGCCGGCCCGGGCGAGCGCCGCGAGGTCGGCCTCGCCGTCCTCGGTCTCGGGCGGATTGATCCGGACCACCACCTCCCGGTGGCCGAAGCCGCGCGCGGCCACCGCCGCGGCGACCTGCGCGCGCGCCGCCGCCTTGGCGTCCGGGGCCGTGCCGTCCTCGAGGTCGATCAGGATCACGTCGGCGGGGAGGGTTTGCGCCTTCACCAGGGCGCGGGCGTTGGAGCCGGGCATCGCCAGCACGCTGCGGCGGGGACGGATCTCGCTCATCACGCTTCTCCCGGGGCGGCGGAGCCCGCCGCGACGCGGATAGCTTTCCGCGCGCGCAGGGGCAAGAAGACCGGGGGCCACGGGGGCGGAGGACGCGAGATGGCGCGCTGGGTCGCGGGGCTGGACGGATGCCGCGGCGCCTGGGCGGGTGCGCTGATCGACCTCGACGATCCCGGCCGGCATCGCTGCGCCCTGTTTCCCGACGTGGCCGCCCTCCTCGACGCACCGGAGCAGCCCCTGATCGTCGGGATCGACGTACCGATCGGCCTGCCCGACCGGATTCTCGGCGGCGGCCGGGCGGCCGATCTGGCGGCGCGCGCCCGGCTCGGACCGGCGCGCTCCTCGGTCTTCCCGATGCCGCCGCGGGCCGCCGTCTACGCGCCCGACTACGCGGCCGCCAAGGCCGCCTCGCGGGCCGCCAGCGACCCGCCCTTCGCGCCCTCGATCCAGGGCTACAACATCTTCCGCTACGTCCGCGCGGTCGACACGCTCCTGCGGGAGCGCCCGGAGGCACGCGGGCGGGTCCACGAGGTGCACCCGGAGGTCGCGTTCCATGCCCTCAACGGCGAACGGCCGCTCGGCCTGCCGAAGAAGGGGGGACGGGCCCGGCAGGGCCTGGACCTCCGGCGCGCGCTCCTCGCCGCGGCCGGGCTGCCGACGGCGCTGCTCGACGCCCGGGCCAGGGGCATCCCCGAGGACGATCACCTCGACGCCCTGGCGGCGCTGGTGGTCGCGGGTGACATCCTCGCGGGACGGGCGCGGCCCCTCCCCGACCCGCCGGGACGGGACGGGGAGGGCCTGCCGGTGGTCATCTGGGCGCCGGCCGTGCGGGCGTCCCCGCCGACCCCGTGAGGCCGGCGCGCCTCAGCGCGTCGAGGCCAGGGCCGGTGGCGGCTTGAACTCGCCCTGCCACTGGGTGGTCTGGTCCGTGGGCGACGCGAAGACGGCGGTGAACGATCCGGTGCCCTTCAGACCTGCGAACGCCCCCGTCGCCTTGGCGACCTTGAACGCGCCCACGGCGGTGACCCGCCCCAGGGCGTCGGTGGTCACCCGGCCCGTATAGGGACTGGTCGTCGTTCCGTTCGGCGTGGTGAAGGTGATGGTCCCCTTGAGCGGACCCTGCCCGCTCTCCATCGTCACCGTCTCCACGATGGTGACCTGGGCGTTGTCGAGGGGCTGGCCCGGGCTCTTGTTGATGCCGGTGCCGCGCTCCTCGATCCTCATCTTGCCCGGCGCGATCGGCTGCATGTTCTGGCCGTCGTAGTGCAGCGTGAACGAGCCGCCCATCGGCATGGCGAAGGCGCCGGATGCCCCGATCAGGAGCATCAGGGCGGCACTGGGTGGGATCCACACGCGCGACATCGGACATCCTCCCTGGGATAGGCCGTTCCTGTTTCGCAGATTCGAGTAAACACGAATATTATATATAAGCAAATATATTCCGGAGTCAGTGCGGTTCTTGAGATTGAATACAGTATCGGTCCCGTGCCGGATCGTCGAATTGCGCACGTTCGTCCGACGGCCGAAATCCGTCGCCGCGCCGCAGGCGACGCGTCGGATGACCGCGCCCGGGGGTGACCGCTCGTCCGGCGGTGACGGCTCTTCAGGGGAGGATCGACGCCGTTCCGCGGCGCCGCAGGCGAGCCCGGACGGCCGAATCACCACCGGCGCAGAGGCGCGTCGCGTCGGCGGATCGGGATCCCGGCTGCCCCTGCGCGGCCCCGGGATGGCGGTGAGGCGGCGGTCGGGCCGGCCCGTTCCGGGGGCCGGGACCCCTCTCGTGACCTCACGGCCGCGCGCGAAGCGCCGCGGTGTCGGTGTCCGACACCCGCGTCCCGCCCTAGCTCTGGCGCATGAGCACCCCGACTCCGCTTCCGATCCGTCACATCGCCCGGGCGATCGTCCTCGATCCGCAGGACCGGATCCTGCTGATCGCCTACGCCTCGGTCCACGCGCGTGGACCGGACGGCGAGCCCATGCGGTTCTGGTTCATGCCCGGCGGCGGTCTGGAGCCGGGCGAGGACCACGTCACCGCCTGCCGGCGCGAACTGGAGGAGGAGATCGGCCGCGGCGACGTTGAGATCGGCCCGCAGGTCGCGGCCTGCGACGGCCCCTTCCACCTGTTCCGCCAGTCGCGGGACGCCCGCGAGCGCTATTTCCTGGTCCGCCTTCCCGACGACCGCGTGGACACGAGCCGCCTCGCAGAGACCGAGGACAACCCGGTGATCGGCACCCGGTGGTGGCCGCTGGAGGACTTGCGGGCGAGCGGCGAGCACGTCGAGCCGGCCGGGCTGGCCGATCTGGCAGCCGCGCTCGTGGCGGGGACTATCCCCCGCGAGCCGCACGTTCTGACTTGGCACGATCATTGAGCCGGATTCCGCGGACGCGGCCATCCGCACGGCAAGGAGAGTTCATGTTTCCCGAGTTCCTCACCAACGGCTACCAGGCGTTCCTGTCGGGGCGCTTTCCGTCCGAGCAGAAGCGCTTCGCCCACCTCGCCGAGACCCAGACGCCGGAGATCCTGGTGATCAGCTGCTGTGACAGCCGGGTTGCGCCGGAGGCGATCTTCGATGCCGGGCCGGGCGAGCTGTTCGTGATCCGCAACGTGGCCAACATCGTGCCGAT
>NZ_JAKSYP010000099.1:0-17767 GCF_022829625.1 Methylobacterium sp. E-046
GCGCTTCAAGAACCGCGTCTGAGGCCAGCGCCTACGCCGCGAAAGCTGGACGTCGGATCAGCTCAGCCGCACCGCACCTAGCTTGCGAAGGGGTCCCAATTGCATGCCGATCCGGGGTCCCGTTCCAACGCCTTTTGACACGCCGGGCGGGCGTGGCCGAGACCGTCCCTTGCCCGCGGAGAACCCTATGTGGGCCGATACCGACACCGACATCGACTACCTGAACTATTCCGAGGTCGCGGAACTGGTCGCCGAGATGGTGGGAAGCAAGCGCCTCCTTCCCCTCTCGCTGGGCATCTTCGGAACCTGGGGAACCGGCAAGTCGACGGTGCTTCGGCTCGTCAAGAAGGAGCTGCACGGCTCGCCGGACGACTACCTGTTCATCGACTTCGACGCTTGGCTCTACCAGGATTTCGACGACGCGCGCGGCGCGCTGATGTCCGTGATCGCCAAGGCGCTCCACGACGAGGCGCCCGAGGGGTTTAAGGCCAAGGCTAAGTCGTTCCTGGGCCGCGTCAACAAGCTGCGCGCCCTCGGCCTTCTTGCGGAAGGCGGGGCCGCTGCGGCCGGCGTGCCGACCTTCGGTCTCCTTAGGAAGGGGATGGAAGGGCTCGGCGACCTCCTGACCGGCACGGCCGACGACGAGGACTACGAGGCCATGGGCAAGGCCGCCGGCGAGGTCAAGGAGAAGGGCAAGGGCCTCCTCAGGGAGGCGGAGAAGCACAGCCCACCTGAGGAGATCACCGCCTTCAGGAAGGAGTTCGGCGAGCTCCTGAAGGGCATCGAGAAGACACTGGTCGTCGTCATCGACAACCTGGACCGTTGCACGCCGCCGAACGCGATTCACACGTTGGAGGCCATCAGGCTTTTCCTCTTCTTGCCCCGCACCGCGTTCGTGGTCGCCGCCGACGAGGACATGGTCCGTCACGCCGTCTCATCGTACTTCAAGAACCCGTCCGAGCGTCTCGTCCAGGACTACCTCGACAAGCTGATCCAGGTGCCCGTGAGGGTGCCGCGGCTCGGCGTCCAGGAGGTCAGGGCCTACATGCTGCTGCTATTCGCCGAGGCGGCGGGCGTCGAGGGCGAGAAGCTTGAGGCGCTGCGGGCCTATCTGGTCGATCAGTTGCGGCAGGTTTGGAAGCCCGACGCGGATTTCAGCGTCGACCAAGTCCTGGGCGTGCTCGATCCGAGCGATCCTGACCCGCTGCGGCGGACACTGGACCTCGCCGACCGCATGGCGCCGCTCCTTGCCTATTCGGCGAACGTCAAGGGCAACCCGAGGATCATCAAGCGCCTCTTGAACGTGGTGCGGATGAGGGCGTCCATCGCGCGCAAACGCGAGATGCCCATCGACGAGGCGGTCATCGCCAAGCTCGCCCTTTTCGAGAGGTGCACGTCGTCGAGCGCGGTCGACGCCCTGCACGACGCCATCAACGCCGGAAGCGGCAAACCTGAACTACTCACGGCCATCGAGTCGATGGACGGGAACGACGCCGACTTCGAGCAGACCCTCCCGCAGGCGATGAAACCGCACCTAACCTTCGTCCGGGATTGGGTCGGCCTGGAGCCCAAGCTCGGCGGCTACGACCTCCGGCCGGCGGTTTACCTGGCGCGCGAGACGGTGCCCGTAAGGACTGTGGCGACGCTGCTCTCGCCGGCAGCGCTTCAGGCGGTGGAGGTGCTGCGGGCGATACGCACGCTCAACTCGCCGGCCGCACGCAGTGCCCTCGAAGCGGTCGATTCGAGCGAGCATGTCGCGATGATGGATGCGCTCGTGCGCGACATGCGGCGCAACGCAGATTGGATGCGGTCCCGGGACGACTTCCGCGGCGCGGTCTACCTGGCCGACGCGTCGCAGGGCGCGGCGACGACCCTGTCCCGCTTCATCCGCGCGCTCGACCTGCCGCGTCGGCCGCCGTGGATGTCGACGATGCTCAACGGCAAGACCTGGGCGAAGGCTTAATCCGATGGGAACCTCGTCATCCGCGCGCGGGACCTCGCCCCGCGCCTCGCTCGTCCCGCCACATGCGGACACCGACCCGACGCTCCCCCTGCCGGCGCCTGTCGGAAATCGATTCCGCACGTTCCGGGCCGAGTTCGGGCGCTTCTGCGAAGGCGGCGGCCGCGGGACGGTGAGATCCGCGCTCGGCCACTACGCGCGGACGTCCACCGGCGGGTCCGGGATTGGCCCGAGACGTTTCGGTCCGGCCTATGCCGCTGGCGGTAGCCTGTTCGGCTTGCTCGGAGACATGCGGGCCGGCGGCGACGGCGCGGCGTTCGCGGGCATCGACCTCTCGGGGTTGGTGGGGCGCACTGTCGGCTACGCGGCCCAGGAAATCGCGCGGGTCTTGACGCCCGAGAACGAGGACGCCGAGCGCGTCCGCGTCGCCATCCACGAGGCCATCGCTGAGGTCCTGCCCGACGTCGAGATCTTCGACCCCGCGGCCATGACGGCCGACCAGGTCATCGCCATCCTGGTCGATTTCCTTGCTCGCGTCCTGTTCCGACAGGTCGCGGAGGACGCCGGGTCGGCCTGGAATAAGGCGCCTTCCGGGGACCGGACCATCCAGGCCGAGAACGAGCTCTTCGACCTGATCAAGGTCGCCATGGACCGGCATCTCGGGCCCGCCCTTGCAGGCGGCGTCGGGAACCTAAGCCGACCCCAAGTCGAGCGCCTCCAGCGTGAGGCGATGAACGAAGTCTGGCGGGAGTGGGAGGCATACGAATGACGAGGATCGTCTACCACGGAGATGTCGAGGACGTCCCGGACCGGAGGGACGACGATGAAGTTCACGTCGTCCTCTATGGCGCAGGACGGATGCCGGACGGCGTCGCGCGGATCGGCTACCAGTTGCTGGACGCGACCAGCCGGTTCGGCTTCGGCCTGCGAAGCGACGCGTTCGACCTCCTGACGTTGGCGCTGGCGGTAACGGCGGCGGACACCTTCGTGCCCCGCGGTGGCACGCATGACCGCTGGTGTCGCAATCTCGAACTGCACGTCCCGCTCATCGAACCGACACCGTGGGCGCCTGTCGTGCGTCGGTTGGAGGGGGCCCTGAACTTCCTCAGCGGCGACAGGTGGACCTTGGTTCTCGGGTCGGACGGTCCCCAACCTCTCGGTCAGAACGTCATCACGCGGCGTCGTCGTCGCATCGACCTCTCGCGGGCCGATTGCGCCTGCCTGTTCTCCGGCGGCCTCGACAGCTACGTCGGCGCCCTTGACCTGATCGGGCAGGGCATTCGCCCCCTTCTAGTGAGCCACTCCTACCCGAAGGACAGCCAGTATCAGAATCGGCTGATGCGGAAGTTGCCCTTGGCCTGCGAGCGGTTCGCGGCCAACGCGCACCCGACCTGGAGTGGCGCAAGCGACGTCAGCATGCGGACGAGGAGCTTCAACTTCATGGCCTACGGTGTCGCAGCGGCGACGGCCATCTCGCAGTGGCGTGGTGGCGGCTTGATCGACCTCTGCATCCCAGAGAACGGCCACATCGCGCTCAACCCGCCGCTGACGCCTCGGCGTTTCGGATCGCACAGCACCCGCACGACGCATCCACATTTCCTGTCTGAGATCCAAGCCATCGTGCAGGCGGTCGGCCTGCCGGCACGGCTCGTCAATCCGCTTCGCCACCAGACGAAGGGCATGATGGTGCGGCGTTACGCTGCCGACGAGACATTCTCAGAACTCGCCGCGAAGACGGTCTCGTGCGGCAAGTGGAAGCGTGATGGCATCCAATGCGGCCGCTGCGTTCCCTGCCTGATCAGGCGCGCTTCGTTCTTCGCGGCCGGGCTCAACGATGCGACGCACTATCGTTCGGAGGATCTCCGCGAGGTGTTGGTTGATATGAGGCACCGCGACGACCTCGTGTCGGTCATGCGCGCCATTGGTCGGTCCGAAGGTGCCGACATGGAGGCTTGGCTGCTCCAGGCCGGCCCCCTCCCGCCGGACCCCGGAGAGCGCTCTGCCTATGTCGACGTCTTCCGCCATGGTATCGATGAACTCCGAGGATTCCTGAGAGCCAGCGGTCTGCCGTGATCGACTTCCACTGCCATCTCGACCTCTACCCAGATCCCGAGATGGTGGTGCGACAGGCGGACGAGGCCCGCATCTACGTCCTGTCGGTGACGACGACGCCGAAGGCTTGGCGCCGGACCTCAGCCCTGGCAAAGGATTGCACGCGGATCAGGACTGCCCTCGGCTTGCATCCAGAGCTTGCGCACGAGCGGCATGCCGAGCTTCCGTTGTTCGAGGCTCTGCTACCGCAGACGCGGTACGTGGGTGAGGTCGGGCTGGATGGCTCCCCCGACCTCAAGCCGCACGCGGACATCCAGCGCAAGGTGTTCAAAACCGTCTTGAAGTTCGCCTCGCGGGAGGGTGGACGTATCCTGTCGATCCACAGCCGGCGCGCTCCCGACGAGGTTCTCAATTGCCTTCGCGCCGAACCAAATGCCGGAACGGCTATCCTGCATTGGTTCTCCGGCAGCCAGGCCCAGTTGCGTCGCGCGGTCGATCAGGGCTGCTGGTTTTCGGTCGGGCTGCCAATGTCACGCTCTGAGAAGGGACGCGCACTGCTCGCAAACCTTCCGCGAGATCGGGTCCTCACGGAGACCGACGGGCCGTTCGCGCAGGACAACGGGCGGCCACTCAGGCCCCCTGACGTATTCGGCATGTTGGAAGCGCTTTCCTCGGCATGGAAGGTGCCGGCGGACGAGGTCAGAAGCCAGATGGCGGCCAATCTACGGCATTTGACTGCACAGGCTTTCAACACATTGCGGCAGTTCGTCTAAAGGACTGGCGGTCTTTGGATACGGCTTAGGGGTCGATCACTGCACTCTCGTCGTCCGTGATCGCTTCTTCACGCCCTGGACAGCATGATGTCCCGAGCATCGCTGGGAGCATGCATCAATGTATTACAGGGCAGAGCTCTTTCCGGCCGTGGACCGCCTGCGAGCGCAGGCGTGAGAGAAGTAGGCTTGGGTCTCTGTCCGGACCGTTCGCGAGGAGATATGCAGGGCTCCTTCAGCCGTGCTCAACTACCACCTCGCGCCAGCTTCCGTCGCAATTCATCGCGAGCCTCATCGCTTTTGTCCAGGTCGAGGCCCATGCCGCGGAGAACCTCAGCGGTCTTCGAGAACTGGACATCGCGATAGGCAACGACCTCAACGAGGTTGCCCCAAGGATCAACGAAGTTGAAGGGGCGGTCGAGGATCTTCGCGCCGGCCGCCTCGGCCAGTGCCATGACCTGGCTGCGGTCGTCGACGACAAGCCCGAAATGCCGGTTGACGTCCTCCGGCGGCTCGCGCCCGGCGATCAAGGCGATGAACTGGTCGCCCATGTCGAGGAAGGCCATGGGCGGCTGCTCGGCATCCCCGGCGTGCCGCCCGCGGAGCTCGAACGAGAACACGGCGCCATAGAAATGGAGCGCCGCCTCGATGTCGCCGACCTCCAGCGCGACGTGGTTCACACCAACGAGGCGGGGGTTGGATGCGGTCGGTGCCGGCGCTCCGGCAAGCAGTCCCTGGATCGCCGAGCGGGCATACCCAATTCCCGAAGCGATAATGCCAAGCCGGGAGCAGGCATCGACGACTGCCTGATCTTGCTGAACGAGGCAATATCCATATGCGAGCACGTCCGATGGAGCCAGGCACTCGGCCAAAGCCAAATTTTGTACGTGCCCCGTGAAGCTCCCCAACGCGTAGATGTTGTCAAAGTCGAGACCTGCTTCCTTGGCCAAGGTGTCGAGATGAAGCGCTAAATCTCCGGAAAGCCGGGGAAACTCCTTTAATACATGACGTAGCCTGTCGTCCCACGCAGGGATGCGCCCGACGAAGATTGATCCGCGCTCGTTCGTTGCGAGTATCTCGACGTCTGGGCAGGACCCGGCGCAGATCCAATCGTGGTGGCTCAGCGAATCTTGGGAGGGGTGGTTGTGCCAGAAGCGAGCGCCCTCACCAGCCCTCATGACGGACTTCATCGTGTCCGTGATGACGACACCTCCAAGCCCGCACGACATGTCGTGCATGCGTGTTCCCGCCGCATCGAGGCAACGCAGATTTTCCCATCTGCGGTTCGCCGCGTTGCGAGCGAATTCCTTGATCGCGGATAAATGCGATTCCTCGAACTCGGTGAACACGGGACGGATTGATGTCGGCCCGGCAGCCGCGGCATCAGTGAACCACCTGGTTGGCATCGACGCAATGTAGGTGGCGAGGGTCGCGGCCGCAACGCTGCCCCGGTTCGTCGATGCGAGGCGCGAACGGATGGCCGGCTAGGCGACCGACATGGTCGTGCCAGGTCGGTGACAGCACCGCTCTTCGTGATGCCATCGGGCGTTGCCGAGGATAGAAAATCGGGCGACCGGAAGACGAAAGTTGCGGGCGGAACCGTCGTAGCCGCAGCCCGGCATACCGTATCCCTCCAGCCGAAAGCGACTCGCTAGGCCGGACGGCTCGACCACGCGCTTGGACGGTCGCCGGCTGTAGCCGGCCAGGGAATTTCCACAGGCTTCGATCTTGGGGTCAAATCGGGGTCATATACGATTTTGGCAAAGAAAAAGCCGCTTATTTGCCAATGGCTTACAGCGACTTGGGGTAGATGGCGGAGACGGAGGGATTCGAACCCTCGATACCCATTTCTGGGTATGCTCATTTAGCAAACGAGTGCCTTCAGCCGCTCGGCCACGTCTCCGGCGCTCTGGCTCTAGAAGGTCGGATCGGGCGGGTCAACCCGATCCCGGTGGGTGGCGGCGAGGCGGCGGCGCTCGACGTGCTTGGCGACGCGCAGGTGGCGCGAGATCGCGTAGTTCATTGCGGTCAGGAAGCCGTAGGTGCCGCGCACGGCATGGCGCCGGCCGAGATAGGCCTTGAGGAAGTTGCCCGGCAGCTCGACGAAGACCCGCCACGTCGGAATCACGACTCCCCGCGCCTCCAGATCGTCCGCCTGCTGGTCGGAGTAGCGGTTGAGCTTGTCGAGCTGGTCGCCCAGCGAGCGCACGGAGAAATGGTGGATCACGCCCCGAAGCCGCCCGGGCCGCACCCCCGCCTCCAGGACGACCCGGTCGTGGACCGGCGAGGCGGCGTAGCGGCCCCGGTCCTTCCGGTAGAGCCGCACCGGGGTCAGCCGGTAGGCGAGCGGGTGCGGGCGCGCCTCGCCGGGGAAGATCTCGGCGATCCCGATCCGCCACGCCGGGTGGCGCGGCTCGCCCGATGCGAACAGGCCGCGGATCTCGCGGGCAAGCGCGTCCGGCACCACCTCGTCGGCGTCGAGGTTCAGGAGCCAGACATGCCGGCACTGCTCCTCGGCGAAGCGCTTCTGCGGGCCGTAGCCCGGCCAGGGATTGTGGATCACCCGCGCGCCGAGCGACGCGGCGAGCGCCTGCGTGCCGTCCGTGGAGCCCGAATCGACCACCACGAGGTCGTCGGTCAGGTCGCGCACCGCCCGGATGGTCGCGCCGATCCGGTCCACTTCGTCGTGCGCGATGAGGAAGATGGAGAGCGGCAGGCGGCCAGCCCGGTGATTCCCCGAAGGCGAGCCGGTCGCGACGCCGCCGGTCACGCGAGCCAGTCCGGCACGCGGTCGAGGGCCACGAGGGTCTCGACCTCGACGCGGGGGCGCACGATCGCGGCGCGGTCCTCCCGCACCAGCACCTCCGGCACCAGCGGCCGGGTGTTGTAGGTGCAGGACTGGACCGCCCCGTAGGCGCCCGCGCTCATGACGGCGATCAGGTCGCCGGCCTTCACGGCGGGCATCTCGCGGTTAAGGGCGAGATAGTCGCCGCTCTCGCAGACCGGGCCGACCACGTCGACGACGTGTTGCGCGGTGTCGGGGTCCGGCTCGATGACGGGACGCAGGCCGTGATAGGCCTCGTACAGGGTCGGGCGGATCAGGTCGTTCATCGCCGCGTCGACGATCACGAAGGTGCGCCCCGCGCTGTGCTTCACGTAGAGCACGCGGGTCACCAGGATCCCGGCATTGCCGGCGATCATCCGGCCGATCTCGAAGACCGGACGCAGGCCCAGGGGTGCGAAGTGGGGCCGCAGGGTCGCGGCGAGCGCCGCCGGGTCGGGGGGCGGGGCGTTGTCGTCGCGGTAGGGGATTCCGAGGCCGCCGCCGAAATCGATGTGGCGGAGCGGATGGCCCGCCGCCATCAGCTTCCGGGCGAGGTCGGCGAGCAGCCGCGCGGCGTCGGCGAAGGGAGCGAGATCCGTGATCTGGCTGCCGATATGCATGTCGACGCCGTGCACGGCGAGGCCCGGCAGGGCGGCCGCCGCCGCGTAGACCGCCGGCGCCCGGTTGATCGGGATGCCGAACTTGTTCTCGTACTTGCCGGTGGAGATCTTGGCGTGCGTGCCGGCGTCCACGTCGGGGTTCACCCGGATCGAGACCGGCGCCTTGAGGCCCAGGCTGATGGCCGTCTCGGACAGGGCCGTGAGTTCCGGCTCGCTCTCGACATTGAAGCAGAAGATGCCGGCCTTCAGCGCCGCCTCCATCTCGGCGCCGGTCTTTCCCACGCCCGAGAAGACGATCTTGGCGGGATCGACCCCGGCCGCCAACGCCCGGTGCAGCTCGCCCCCCGAGACGATGTCCATGCCGGCGCCCCGGGCCGCGAGGGTTCGCAGGACGGCCTGGTTCGAATTCGCCTTCATCGCGAAGCAGACCAGCGCGTCGTCGCCCGCGAACGCCTCGGCGAACACGCGGTAGTGCCGCTCCAAGGTGGCGGTGCTGTAGCAGTAGAACGGCGTGCCGACCTCCGCGGCGAGGCCGGTCAGGTCGACGTCCTCGGCGTGCAGGCGCCCGTCGCGGTACTGGAAGTGATGCATCTCGGCCGTGTCTCGTCTCGCGCCCGGGCGCGGGCTGCTGTCCCTGGAATGCCGGACCCCGCGCCGAAGGGGGCGCTCCGCGGTCCGGGTTCAACGGGCGGGCGCGGCGCCTCGCGGGCCTGCGGCGCCGGGCGGCCCTTCGTCCTGCCCTCTACAGCAGCGGGTCCAGAAGGAAAGGCTCCTTCGGGACGCGGTAGCCGCGTCGGGCGCCGCGGCTGGTCTCCACCGGCGCATCGGTGCCGCCCGGCGGCACCGCCGCCGCCGAGAGCTCGTCGCCCGCGCGGACCGCGGCGGCCTCCGGCTCGGATGCGCCGCCGCCCAGGCCGACTGAGACCGGCAGCGTCCTGCGGCCGCTCACCGTGCCGGAACCCGCCTGCGCAGCGACGGGTCCGACGGGGACCGACGCCTGGGGCGGCTCCAGCGCGCCGCGTCGCCCGCAAGCGGAGACCGCGAGGGCGACGAGGCCGGACGCGGCCAGGAGTTTCAGGGCAGGGGTCGACAGCATCGCACGAGGGTCCGGCGGGCACGGCGCCGGCCCGCGAGGGCCGGTGGAAGCGCTACCTTAGCGGTTGCCGCGCCCCGGCGCGAGCGCGTGCCCGCCACAGGACGGGCGCGGTCCTCAGCCCCGGCGTTCCCTGCCGCCCTGGGAGCCCTGCCGACCCTTGCTCGGGGCGTTCTGGTCCTGCTCGGCCTCGTAGGCATCGATCGCCCGGCGGCAATTCTCGCTGAGCTTCTTCCAGTTTTTCTGGAAGCACGCATCGGTCGCGGGGTCGTCGGGAGCCAGATTGCCGCAGTAAGTCAGGTAATCGCCGGTGCAGTACTTCTTCAGGGTCTCGTTACCCCGCTTCGACTGCTGGGCCGCTGCCGGCAGAGTCAGGGCGAAGGCCGCCGCGATGGCGAGGACGATCGGCTTCAGGCGCATGGGTATCCGTACCATCTTGGAAGTTGAAACGTGCGGGACGAGTCGGCGCTGCGATGATGCCTTTGCATGGTCGAAACAAGGCAGTCGGCGCGGACTTCCGGACCGGGCCGCCCGGCGACGGCCCGATTCCAACCCGGAATGACGTCACACCCGTTCGGGTTGCGCAACCGGATAGGTAGCCCGCGGCATCCGGCCGGGATTCGTGAGGGCGTCGGCGACCTCCGCGATTCGCCGGCGCAGATCCGCGTTCTCCCGCTCGATGCCCGCCTGTCCGTCCGCGCCGCGGTCCACGGCCTTGTCGGCCTGCCGGTCCGCCAGCGTCAGGGCCAGCGCCTCCTCGGCCGCCCGCAGGCTGGCCCGCAGGGCGTCGCGCTCGGCCGCCACGGCCGCGGCATCGAGGTCGGCCGTCGGCGGCGGCCCCCGCCGCATCGCCAGAAGGCTGTCGATCAGGTCGGCATGCGCCTCTTCGAGGGCCTGCAGCGTGGCGAAGCTCGCCGTGCCATCCTCGCGGGCGAGGGCGAGTTCGGTCTCAAGCTCCCGGGTCTTGGCTTGCGCCACGGCGATCTCGGCCTCGCGGGCCGCGAGGTCGCGGGCGAGGGCGGCGGCCCGCACCGTCCCGGCCCCGAGCGCTGCCATGTCGGCCTGCCGCTTGGCTTCCACCGTCTCCACTCGGCGCTCCAGACGGCGCTGCTGGACGGCGAACTGCGCGCGCAGGAAGTCGCGCTCGGCGGCGATCTCGGCCGGCGACAGGGGCAGGCGTGCCTCCGCCCGCCGCCGCTCCAGGCGCGCGGCGCGCGCGTTGACGGCCGGCAGCAGCAGCAGGCCGCACAGGCTCGCCGCCAGGAAGCCCAGCACGAAGATCATCACGGTTTCGATCACGAGGGAGCAGCCCGTGCATGCAGCCGGAAGACCCGGACGGCGTCCATTCTAGCCCAGGTCGGCCGCCAGGGTGAAATCAGATCCCGTAGATCAATCAGAAGGGGTTCCAGGTCGGCTCCCGGGTGAACTTGAGATAGCCGACATTGATGCCCAGCCGCGCGCCGACGCCGCTGCGGATCGGCACCACGATGATCCGGTCGTTCACCACCGCGGTCATGCCGAACCCGCCCACGAGGTAGGCCGAGCCGTCGACGCCCGCGAAGCGCCGATACAGCTCGCGCACGTTCGGCAGGTTGTAGACGAGCATCATGGTGCGCGCCCCGTCGCCGCCCACGTCGAAGCCGACCGACGGACCCTGCCAGTAGATGCGCTTCTGGCCGGCGTTGCGGGTGTACAGCGTACCCTCGCCGTAGCGGACGCCGGCCACCACCGCGCCGCCGCCCTCCTGGCCGAGGATGTAGCCGTTCGGCTCGCCCCAGCGCCGGCCCGCCTCCTCGACGGTGAGCGCGAGGCCGCGCGACACCGAGCCGAAGAACCTGTGGCCCGACTCGACGATCTCGCCGGGTCGGAAGGTCTCGGGGGTGTCGAGATCCTCGCCGCGCGCCAGGGCGGTGCCCGCGGCGCCGAGGCCCGCGAGGGGCGCGCCGAGCGCCAGGGCGAGGCCCGCGCGCAGCAGGTGGCGGCGGTCGGTGCCGCGATCGTCTGGTGCCGTCATCGTTGTCTCCTCGCCCGGTTCGATTAACGGTTCGCGCGATGGACCTGTGCCGCTCTCGTCCCCTCGGCCGGCCGCGACCGCGCCCGCGGCCCGGAGCGGCCTGGGCGCTGTCGTCCATCCGGGCCTTTGTCCAGCGTGGCCCGGGCGGATGAGTGGGACCAGCTTCCGAGGGAATCCGCAAGATGTGGTTAACGCGTCCCGACCCCGCACCCGATCTGCCGCGCCGGCTCGGGTCGGCGCGCGCCCTCGCCGTCGCCGTAGCCGTAGCCGCTACCCTCGCCGCTGCGTTCGGGATGATCCTGCCGGCGCATGCGGAGCCGGCCGGGACGCCGATCGCGCTGCTCACGCTCAACGGCTTCGATCCGGTCAGCTACTTCCTGGAGCGCGGACCGGCGGCCGGCTCCGCGCGGTTCGAGCTGTCCTGGGGCGGGCGGGTCTGGCGCTTCGCCAACGGCGCCAACCGCGAGGCCTTCCGCGACGATCCCCGGACCTACGCGCCGCGGCTCGGCGGCTACGACGCGGCCGGAATCCTGGAGGGGCGTCTGGTGGATTCCAATCCGCTGATCTTCGCGGTGATCGACGAGCGCCTCTACCTGTTCCGGGACGCCGGGCGTCGAGCCCGCTTCCTTGCCGACCCCGGTCTCGCCGGGCAGGCGGAGGCGGCCTGGCCCGGCCTGCGCGGGCTGCAGGACATCCCCTTCACGGATGCGCCGCGCTGACCTGCGACTCCGCAGGCGCATCCCTGCCGCGGGCAGGAAGGGCGAGGCGGGCTGCCAGGGCCGGATCGCCGAGGGCCGCGAAGGGCCCGTTGCGATGGTCGATCCCGCCCTGCCCGTAGCGGATCGGGCCGCCGCCCGGCACGACCACGCAGCCCCCGGCCGCCGACACGACGTGATCGCCGGCCGCCGTGTCCCATTCCATGGTCGGGCCGCAGCGCACGTAGATGTCCGCCTCGCCGGCGGCGATCAGGCCGAACTTGAGGGCGGAGCCGACCTGTCGCGTCTCGCGGATGGGCAGGGTGGCGAGGCAGGTGGCAGTCTCGGCATCGCCGTGCCGCCGGCTGCCGAGGGCGACGAGACCGGTCTCCGGAACGGCGCGCGCCCGCACGGGGCGCCCGGTGCCGGGACGCCCCGCAACCACCGGGGCCTCGACCGTCGTCGCGCCGGCCCACCAGACCCGGTCGAGCCCGGGAGCCGCGAGGGCTGCCGCCACGGGGCGCGCGCCCGCCACCAGGGCTATGTTGACCGAGTAGTCCGGCGTCCCGGCCAGGAAGTCGCGGGTGCCGTCCAGGGGGTCGACCAGGAAGAAGAGGTCCGCCGGACGCGTCGTGACGGACTGGGCGCGCTCCTCGGCAACCACGGCGATCCCGGGATACCGTGCTGCCAGGGCGGCGACGATCAGGTCCTCGGCCTCGACGTCGGCGGCACTCGACGGGGATCCGTCCGCCTTCAGGGCGTGAGGGCAGGGGCCTCGGTGGTAGCGGCGCAGCACCTCGCCGGCCGTGCAGGCGATCTCGGCCAGCACCGCGGCGATCCGCTCGCGCTCAGGCCCCGAGATCGTCGCCGCGCCCGTCATGGTTCCTCCCGAGATCGCTCTGAATGCCCGACGAAGCGCAGCATGTCGACGGTTTTCGATGCGGACCGAGGGTCGGACACGGGTTGACGGGATCCTGGCGTGCGCAGCGCGTAGGTATCCGTTCTTCCGGACTGCGCCGCAGGGCTCGTCATCGGGAGGCGGGACCTTTTCTCGTGATCCATGGCGCTGCGGCGTGCGTCCGCCGCCCGGTCTCCGTCAGGCTTCGGGGCGGAACGCCGGCTTTTCGCAAGTGCGAATGCTATAGAATCGCCAAATTTGACCGCATACGTTCGCGAGACCGCTTGTTTTGATCATGCACATGAACTGAAGATACCATGACCAGCACGATGCAGCAGGATCAGCTCGAGACCGTGAGCGCGCTGGCGGCGACCCTGGCCGACCGGATGCTGATGGAGCGCCTGACCCGCGGAACCCTCCCGCTGGCGAATGCCAGCCGGCTCTGGACCGCCTCGCTCCTGCTCGAGGAACACCAGCGCCCGATTCCCCGCATCGTGGCCGACGTCCTGGACGAGGTCCGGCACTCCGAGCCGGCGGAGGAAGCCCCCGGCCGGACGGACGAAGCTCCCGGGCAGGCGGAGGGAACCCCCGAGCCGGCCGCGGAAGCCCGCCCGGCCGCGGCACGCAGGCACGAGGCCGGGCCGCGCAAGGGCCGGCTCGTCCGGATCCTGCGTCCCTTCCAGCGTGCGGCAGGGGCCTGACGCCCGCCTCGCCGGCGGCTTGGCCTTGCCGGCGGCTTGGCCTTGCCGGCGACTTGGCCTTACGGGCGGCGAGGCCTTGCGGCCGCGGAGGCTTTGCCGCGTGGATCCGGTGTTTCCCCCGCGCCCGAGGAACGCTAAGACCGTCGCCGATCGCGGCGGCGGGTCCCGTCCCGCGGCCGGGCTTCCGGGACACGTGTGATGAGCATCCCTGAACGGCGCGTCCGAACCCTGTTCGACGAGGCGGTGATCGCCAAGCGCAACGACGAGTTGGCCCAGGAGATCCTGGCCGCCCGGCCGGACAACCTCTTGGTCGTGGCGGTGCTCAAGGGCAGCTTCATGTTCGCGGCCGACCTGCTCCGGGCCCTGCACCGGGTCGGTCTCTCGCCGCAGGTCGAGTTCGTACATCTGTCGAGCTACCGCACCGGGACGGTCTCCACCGGGCAGGTGGAGATCCTGCGCGACGTGCAGAGCGAGGTGCGCGGCCGGGACGTCCTGCTCGTGGACGACATCCTGGAATCCGGCCGGACCGTCGTCTTCGCCAAGGACCTGCTGATGGCGCGCGGCGCGCGGCGGGTGCTGACCGCCGTGCTTCTCGAGAAGCCGGGCAAGCGCGCGGTGACGATCGACGCGGACTTCGTCGGCTTCACCTGCCCCGACGTGTTCGTGGTCGGCTACGGGATGGATGCGGCCCACGCCTTTCGCCAATTGCCCTTCGTGGGCGTCGTCGATTACGGCAGCGGCGACCCCGACCTGTTCGATCCGTGACCCGAATGCCCCGCGGCGCGGCATTTTCGCCCCTCATCCCCTGGAGGTGGCGGTTTCGCGGTGTGACATCTTGACAGGCGGCGGATCCGTCGGTGTCAGTCGTTCACCATGAGCCCGAAGCCGTGACGGCGGGACGCTCGCAGGATCGAGGACGTTTACGGGACCCCATGGCGCGCATCCTCCTGGTGGATGACGAAGAAACCGTCCGGGGCTTCCTCAAGCGGGGTCTCGAGATCGACGGCCACGCGGTCGTCACCGCCAACGATGGCAGCGACGGGCTCGACCGCCTCAACGAGGCGGGCGGCGGCTTCGACCTCATGCTCACCGACATCCGCATGCCGCTCATGGACGGCATCGCGCTGGCGCTCGCCGCCAAGCGCGATTTTCCGGACCTCACCATCCTGCTGATGACCGGCTTCGCCGACCAGCGTGAACGGGCCCGCGGGCTCGACGCCATCGTCACCGACGTGCTGACGAAGCCGTTCTCCTTGGCGGATCTGCGCGCCACGGTGAGGCGGGCGCTCGCCGCCTGAGGTTCGCGCCGCGATCGGGAACGTGCGGGCCGAACCCGGCCGACGCTCCGTGATCCTGGCGGCGGCCCCCTCGACGACGCACCGGTTCCGGACCGCCTCGCGCCCTCCGTGGCCTATTCCGGCACAACCGTAAGTCAGAATGCGTCACGGCCGGCTAATCTCATCCCGGCATCGTGGCAGGAGACCGCGTCGCGTATCGGCCTGCGGGTGGCGAGATCCGAGCCCTTCCGGGGCCGTGAGCCGGTCGGGACGGGGATGAGCGCTTCAGGAGGCATCCGATGACCGAACCGGATAAATCGAACCTGTCCGACGAGGATCTGGACCGGCTGGCGCGGGAGTTGTTTGCCGAGGTTCGGGGGGAGCACCCCGAGGCGCAGGCCGAGCGGGCCCTCAAGAGCGCCGGTGAGGTCGCCGGAGAGGTGATCCCCGGTCTGCCCGATTGGCTGCTCGACGCCGGCGACGATGACGGCTGAGTGGTCCGGCCGGCTAAGCCCGGCCGAAGTGCCGGACCATGAGGTGCTCTTCCCTGGGCAGCTTGGTCCCGGCCGGATAGGACCGGGACGAGCGCCCCGCCAGCAGCGCCACGGCGACCAGCCCGGCCGACCCGACGAGGGCCACGGTCGCACACCACCAGAACGCGGCATCAAGCATGGCGGGTCACGGCACTCCGGTTTCCCGCCGATGCTGCGGGCGTAGGGTAAAGGCATCGTTAAGCCGGCTTCCCCGCATAGCCGGCCCTAGCGGGGTGAGACGGGCCGCAGTCACCCCGCCTGCGCCGGCCGGGGGGGCGTCCCACGCGCTGGCCAGCGCGCGACCGGGCGGCGGCCGACAGGCTTCCGGAGCCCTGACGGATCGGGTGACCCCTCCGCGATCCCGATCCGCGGCTGGCCCCGCGCCACGGCCGAGGGGACCGATGGGCGCACCCGGTCGGCTCAGCGGCCGGCCCCCGCGCCGGCCTTGGTGGCGGCTCGTCGGGCCAGGGCCGCCTTCAGGCGGGCGGGATCGATCCGGGACACGCGCACGACCGGCTTGTCGCCGTATCCGAAGCTGGCGAAGTAGAAGCGCCCCGCGGCATCCCAGGCGTCGTATCCGGTGTGGACGTGGCTGTGCGCCAGGGCCGGATCGAGATCGGCCATGGCACAGAGCCGCCGTGTCTGCCCGCTGGCGAAGTCGAATTCGTAGAGCGCCGTGTCGTCGCTGGGCCGCGGGGACGTGCTGGTGGCGACGTAAGCCCTGGTGCGGTCGGGCGCCACGGCGAAGAGCCAGAACTCCACGCCGTTCCAGCCGGCCGCCTTACCGGTCTCCACCTGACCGAGATACGTCCAGGTGTGCGCGTCCTGATCAAAGCGATAGACATGGCCGCGGTCGTCCCCGAACACGCAGTGCCGGCCCCCGTCGAAACACTGGCCGGTCTCGAGGGCCATGCCGTCCTTCAGCACCCAGCCCGGTTCCTCGCCGAAGCCGGTCTGCGGGTCATAGAAGTGCACGTGGTCGTGCGCCGCGGGCGCGTCCCAGTTGCTGGCCGTGAAATAGAGCCGCCCGCGCGCGTCCACCCACATCACGCGCCCCGTGTAGACGTAGGGCTGCCCGTAGGAGGCCGGACGGCCGAGATCCTGGGTGCGACCGGTCGCGACGTCGTAGCGGTAGATCGCACCGGTGGGCACGCCCGCGCCGTAGATGACGTTGCGGACCGGGTCGGAGGCGAGGGTCACGAGATTGCCGTGCGGCACGGCGCTCCCGCCCGGCTCGGCGGCACTCAGATCCGTGAAGCGGTCGTGGGCCGGGTCGTAGGCATACCAATGGAAGCCGCGGCGGGCGAGGTACCCCTCGTCCAGGTCCGAGCGATCCATGGTGGCGACGTAGACCTTGCCGTGGTGCCAGAGGGGCCGGGTGTGGAATTTCTGCGCCGTCTCGCCGGGCAGCCAATTGTGGGCGGCCTCGGAGGCCGAGCGCGCATCCCCAGCGAGGCGCAGCGTGCCTGTCCGCGCCTCGATGCGGTAGAGGGCCGCGTTGGTCCGATGATCCATGCCGCCGACGTAGATGTCGCCGTCGGGCGTGGAGCCGGTGGCGTGCCAGCTCTGGGTCGGGTGCAGACCGTTCGGCGTATCGGGCAGCCGCCAGATCCACGTCCCGTCCAGCGCTCCCGCACGACCCGTCTCGCCCGTCGCGGATCGCGGATCCTGCGGGTCGACGGCTTCACCGACGGCCGGCAGGGCGCAGCAGACGAGCACCAGGCCGAGGCGAACGAGCTGACGCATCATGGTCTCCGCTCCCGAGGAGGGCGGCGCATCGTGCCGGCCGCGCCGCTCCAGGTCCGGCAGCCCAACATCCGCCGGGACGGGCCCGTTCCGGGCGGGGCCTCGGCATCGCGGATCCCGGTCCCGCCGCGACGCCGCCACGGCCGCCTCCGGGCCGGTCACCGGATGCAGGATCATCAGCGGAACGCCGGTGGCGGCGCCATTGCCCGGGCGCAGCGGCGAAGCGGGCCGCTCCGGTGCCAACCCGCGTCCGTCCCGTCACGGGAAGCGCCGGCCTCTGACCGGCCGAGCCTAGGCCGTCGACCCGGGGTCGACGCGTCCTCCGGGCGTGGGCCCGATCCCCGGTCGCGATCTGCAGGGGAGCCGGCCTGGGGCGCTCCCTCCACGAGGCATCCCGACCGGCAGGGCGCGGACCGGGCCGGATCTTGCGCCTTGACGAAGCGCCCCCAAACGTAGTCAAAAGCTCCTCGAAGCGCCGAAACCGCCAATTTCTTCAATGGTTTCAGAGCGCCTGCCGGTGTAGCACAGCGGTAGTGCAGCGGTTTTGTAAACCGAAGGTCGGGAGTTCGATCCTCTCCACCGGC
>NZ_JAKSYP010000115.1:0-15090 GCF_022829625.1 Methylobacterium sp. E-046
GTAGGTGGAGCAGACGCGGACGTACTCGATCGGAACCGCCTTCTTGACCGGCAGGTCGGCGGCGTGCGCGGCGCCGACCGCCGCGAAGGCAGCGGCGGACCCGAGCAGTGAGCTCTTCAAGAGCTTCATTGACATCTCCAAAGCTTCGAGACCCGATGATGCGGACGTGCCCGGTTTTCCGGGTCTGGCCGCTCGTTCTGTAGGTTTGGCCCGCGTCTGGCGGCAGGCTCCTGCGGGCTCTCGCTTGGCGATGCCCCCGTGCCCCAACACCATGTGCGAAGGTGTTTCGGCCGGCAACGAGGATTCGCGTCCACCTTGGCTGTTCCGCCCTGATGTTGCCGCCTGGCAACAATTTCAGGGTATAAAGTCGGCAGATGCCCTCCGCGAGGCTGCCGAATGCCAGTCCGGTCCGTCGTTCTCGGCCGGCCTTCGGCTGTGAATTTCGCGCCCCGGCGCGCACGGGCCTCCCGCCGATTCGACGCCGGCCGCCGGTCGGCCACGCGGGGTTCCCGCGACGCGTCGAAGCCGCGCCTGAATCGCCCCGGGCGCGCGGCCGGGGTCATCGCCCTCGAGGATGGATCGACGGCGCCCTTTCGCGCGCGCGTTCCCGCCCGTTCGCGCGCGCGTTCCCGCCCGTGCGCGCACGCATCCGGACGCGTGCGCCGCGTTGCCTATAGGATCATGGCCTCGTGGACGGCGCTCGGCTCGAAGGGCTCCGCGAAGGCGGCTCCCAAGCCGTCGGTGAAGTGCCGGATCACGCGGACCGCCGTCCGACCCACCCGGAACGTCGTGCCGATCTCCGGGGCCGGATCGATCAGCAGCGCGACGCCCGAGGCCGAGATATTCAGGACGTGCCCCGCCTGCGCCCGGCCGTCCGCCAGGGTCACGGTGACGATCTTCTGCCGCGGCACGATGCGGCGGTGGATGCGCAGCGGCTCGGCCCGCAGGTCCTGGGCCCGCGCCAGCGTCACGAACTGGCGCGCCAGTTCCGCGAGCGCGGCCCGCCCCGCCTGGATCGAAACGACGAAATCCTGGCCCGACGTCCAGTCGATCCGCGCCTTCAGAAGGCCGATGTGGCGGATGCTGCAGGTGAGATCCTCGCCGGGCGCCAGCAGGGCCGAGGACCGGAGCCGGATGCCGTCCGCCGAGACGTCCGTGGTGATCGCGTAGAAATCCCGGCGGCGCCGGCTCCAGCACAGCGCGGGCAGGATGACGCTGTGCCGTGGGTCATTCATGCCTCTCATCGCCGCGCCTGGATCATCGGTGCGGTGTGCGATGGATGGGCCTGAAGAGGCCTTCCGCCGATCGGTAAAACTTTAGCCGCCGGGCATGGCGGCGGGTCCCGCGCGCACGTGTGCACAGCTTTCGAGCAGGCCGCCGGAGACACGGGCGGATCGCGGCGATGCACCGGGCGGCCCGGGGGTGCCGGCCCCGTCCGACGCGCCGGGCCGGTGCGGCGCGGGAGGCCGGGACCGGGTGCGGGCTAGAGCGCCCCGGCGACGGTTTCGCGGCGCAGCCCGCCTCGGGCGGACCGCGATCTACCGCGGCGTGACGCCTTGAGAAGCCGGCTCACCATGCCGTCGCCTGGACCGGCGCAACATATGAATTCAAGATGCAACTGACCCTCGGTGGCACGGATGCTGCCTGGGATTGTGCATGCCATAGCGGTGCGCGACAGTGCCGCCCGCCCCACGGATCGGCCGCGGCCGAACCCGTCCCGCTCGTCATCCTCCGCATCCGGACGGTCCCATGTTGCGTCTCGCCGCCTGTCTCCTCGCCGGGATCGCCTTCGCCGCGCCCGCCGCCGCCCAGACCCTGCGCTACGGCATGATGGAGGATCCGGACGCCCTCGATCCGACGCTCGCCCGCACCTTCGCGGGCCGGATGGTCTTCGCGGCGCTCTGCGACAAGCTCGTGGACATCGGCCCGGACCTGAAGCCGGTGCCGCAGCTCGCCACGTCCTGGGAGCTGTCGCCCGACGAGAAGGTGCTGACCCTGCACCTGCGGCCGGGCGTGCTGTTCCACGACGGCGAGAAGTTCGACGCCGCGGCGGCGAAATACTCGATCGAGCGCCACATGACGCTGCCGGGCTCGCAGCGCCGCTCGGAGATCGCGCCGATCGCCTCGGTGGACGTGGTCGACGACCTCACCGTCCGGATCAACCTGAAGCAGCCGTTCGCGCCCTTGATGGCGCAGTTCACCGACCGGGCCGGCATGATGATCTCGCCCAAGGCCGCCGAGCGCCTCGGCGACAAGTTCGCCTCCGCGCCGGTCTGTGCGGGCCCCTACCGGTTCGTCGAGCGGGTGCCGCAGGACCGGATCGCGGTCGAGCGATTCCCGGATTACTGGAACAAGGACGCGATCCACATCCAGCGGATCGAGTTCCGGCCGATCCCCGACGCCACCGTGCGCCTGACCAACCTGCGGGCCGGGCAGCTCGACCTGCTGGAGCGCCTCGCGCCCACCGACGTGGCGCAGGTGAAGCGCGACGCCAAGCTGAAGCTCGAATCGACCTACGAGCTCGGCTTCCTGGAAGTCCTGTTCAACCCCAACAAGCCCGGCTCGCCGGTGGCCGACCCGAAGGTCCGGGCGGCGTTCGAGGCGGCGCTCGACCGCAACGCCATCAACCAGGTCGTCTACAACGGCGAGTTCCTGGCCGGGAACCAGTGGGTCAACCCGAAGAACCCGAACTACGTCGCCGAGTACCCGATCCCGAAGCGGGACGTCGCGAAGGCCAAGGCGCTGCTGGCCGAGGCCGGCAAGCCGAACCCGCAGATCACGCTGACCGTCTACGCCGACAGCGACTCGCCGCGGACCGGACAGGTGATCCAGGCCATGGCCAAGGAGGCCGGGTTCGACGTGAAGATCCAGGCGGTGGACTTCACCACCGCCCTCGATGCCGCCGACAAGGGCAATTACGAGGCGCAGCTCTATTCCTGGAGCGGCCGCTCCGACCCGGACGGCAACACCTACAGCTTCCTCGCCTGCAAGGCGGCGCTGAACTACCCCAAATACTGCAGCCCCGAGGCCGACGCGGCCCTCCAGGCCGAGCGCGGGACCGTCGACCCGGCCAAGCGCAAGGCCGCCTGGAAGGCGCTGGCCGATCAGGTGCTGAAGGACCGGCCGGGCATCTACATCCTGCACCGCAAGCTGCTCTGGGCCTACAGCCAGAAGCTCACGGGCTTCGTGCCCTACCCGGACGGGCTCGTGCGCTTCACCGGCCTGAAGCTCAACTGATGCTGCAGTTCCTGGTCCGACGCCTCGCCCTCGCGGTCCCGACGCTGATCCTCGCCTCGATGATCATCTTCGCCCTGCAGCAATTGCTGCCGGGGGACGTGGCCACCGCGCTCACCGGCGAGGAGCGCGACCCGCAGGTGATCGCCTTCATCCGCGAGAAGTACCACCTCGATGAGCCCCTGCCGGTGCGCTACGCCTACTGGGCCGGCGGCGTGCTGCGGGGCGATCTCGGCGAGTCGATCCGGCTGCAGAAGCCGGTCTCCGAGCTGATCGTCGAGAAGCTGCCGGTGACGCTCGAACTCGCCTGCCTCGCCATGCTGGTGGCGCTCGCCATCGGCGTGCCCATGGGCGTGCTCTCGGCGGTGAAGCGCGGGCAGGCCGCCGACACGATCGCCAACGGGATCGCCCTCTGGGGCCTGTCGGTGCCGAATTTCTGGCTCGGCATCCTGCTGATCCTGCTGTTCTCGGTGGAGCTCGGCTGGCTGCCGGCCTCCGGCTACGTCTCGCCCTTCGAGAGCCTGTCGGAGAACCTCGCCGCCATGGTGATGCCGGCCTTCGTGCTCGGCAACGCCATCGCGGCGGTGATGATGCGCCACACCCGCGCGGCGATGCTGGGCGTGCTCGGCTCCGACTACGTCCGCACGGCCCGCGCCAAGGGCGTCTCGCCCCTGCGGGTGACCCTGCGGCACGCGCTGCCCAATGCGGCGATTCCGATCATCACCCTCGGGGCGCTGGAATTCGGTCAGCTCCTGTCGGGGGCTGTGCTCACCGAGCAGGTCTTCTCCGTGCCGGGCTTCGGCAAGCTGATGGTCGACGCCGTGTTCAACCGGGATTTCGCCACCGTGCAGGGCGTCGTGATCTGCACCGCCGCCACCTACATCGCGTTGAACCTCGCCGCCGACCTGCTCTCCGCGGCCGTGAACCCGAAGCTGAGGCGGGCATGAGCAGCGGCAGCGAGATCGCCCGCGCCGAGACCGCCGGCGCCGAGATTGGCATCCTGGAGGCCGTCCCGTCCGGCCCCCCCGCCCCTGCCATTCTCCAGGAACCCGGCACCCTCGCGGCTTTCTGGCGGCGTCTGCGCGCGCGCAGGAGCGCCGTCGCAGGGCTCGTCATCGTCGGCCTGCTCGTGCTGATGGCGGCCCTCGCCCCCTGGGTCGCCCCCTACGATCCCACCGCCACCGACTGGGGCAACGTCCGCGGCGCCCCGAGCCTCGCGCATCCGTTCGGCGGCGACGAGGTCGGCCGCGACGTGCTCTCGCGGATCATCTTCGGCGCCCGCGCGTCGCTCGGCGCGGGCCTCGTCTCGGTGGCGCTGGCCGTCTCCCTCGGCCTGCCCCTCGGGATGCTCGCCGGCTACGCGGGCGGCTGGATCGACGGGGCGATCTCCCGCCTCACCGACGCGCTGCTGGCGATCCCGTTCCTGATCCTGGCCATCGCGCTGGCCGCCTTCCTGGGCCCGAGCCTCGTCAACGCGATGATCGCCATCGGCCTGTCGGCGACCTCGATCTTCATCCGGCTGACCCGGGCGCAGGTGCGCGCGGTGGCGGCCGAGGAGTTCGTCGAGGCGGCGCGCGCCATGGGCAATCCGCCCTGGCGCATCGCCCGGGTCCACATCCTGCCCAACATCGTCCCGGCGATCCTCGTCCAGGCGACGCTGACCATCGCGGCCGCCATCATCGCGGAGGCGAGCCTGTCCTTCCTGGGCCTCGGCCAGCAGCCGCCCGAGCCGTCCTGGGGGGCGATGCTCAACACCGCCAAGAACTTCATGGACGAGGCCCCCTGGATGGCGATCTGGCCCGGCCTGTCGATCTTCCTCGCCGTGCTCGCCTTCAACCTGTTCGGCGACGGCCTGCGGGACGCCCTCGACCCGAGGCAACGCACATGACGGCGGCGATGACGAAGCTCCTCCTCGACGTCCGCGACCTCGCGGTCGCCTTCGACACCGACGGCGGCGCGGTCCACGCGGTCAACGGCGTCTCCTACACCCTGCACGAGGGCGAGACGCTGGGGATCGTCGGCGAATCCGGCTCCGGCAAGAGCGTGCACGTGCTCGCCATGCTCGGCCTGATCCCGCGCCCGCCCGGCCGCGTCACCGGCGGGCAGGTGCTGTTCGCGGGGCGCGATCTCCTCACCCTGAAGGAGCGCGAACTCCGGAAGGTCCGGGGCGGCGCGATCGGCTTCGTGTTCCAGGACCCGATGAGCTCGCTCAACCCCGGCATGACCGTGGCGGCCCAGCTCATCGAGCCGCTGCGCATCCATCTCGGTCTGGACGGCCGGGCCGCCCGCGCCCGGGCGACGGAACTGCTCGACCTCGTCCGCATCCCGAATGCGGCTTCGCGCCTCGACCAGTACCCGCACGAATTCTCCGGCGGCCAGCGCCAGCGGGTGATGATCGCCATCGGCCTGAGCTGCCGGCCGAAGCTGCTGATCGCCGACGAGGCGACCACCGCGCTCGACGTCACCGTGCAGGCCGAGATCGTCGCGCTGGTGCAGGAGCTGAAGCGCGAACTCGGCATGGCGATCATCTGGATCACCCACGACCTCGGCGTGGTGGCCGGCATCAGCGACACCGTGCAGGTGATGTATGCCGGCCGGATCCTGGAGCGTGGCCCGGTGGACGACATCTTCGCCGATCCCCGCAACGCCTACACCCTCGGGCTCCTGCGCTCCCTGCCGGACCTCTCGGGCAGCCGGACCGGGCGCCGCCGCCTGCACCAGATCGAGGGCGCACCGCCGGACATGCGCCACCTCCCGCCGGGCGATCCCTTCGCCCCGCGCAACGCCTTCGCGACGCCCCGCTGCCGGACCGAGATGCCGCCCCTGGTCCAGGCGACCGGCGCCGCCCCGGGCCACCTCGTCGCCGCCTGGTACGACCTGCCGAGACTGCTGGCGCCGGAGGCCGGGCGATGAGCGGACAGCCCCCGCCGCTCCTCGCCGTGCGCGACCTGTCCAAGCACTATCCCCTGCGCACCTGGTGGGGCGGCAAGGGCTCGGTGTTCCGCGCCGTCGAGGGGGTCAGCTTCGACATCCGCCCCGGCGAGACCCTGGGCCTCGTCGGCGAGTCCGGTTCCGGCAAATCGACCATCGGGCGGGCCGTGACGATGCTCAATCCGCCGACCTCCGGCACCATCGCGTTCGAAGGCACCGACCTCGCCAAGCTGGATGCGGCCGCGATGCGCAGGATGCGTGCCCGGATGCAGACCGTGTTCCAGGATCCCTACGCGGCCCTCAACCCGCGGATGAGCGCCGGAGACTACGTCGCAGAGGCGTTCAAGCTGCACCGGCGGGCGATGCGCGGGTCCGAGCGGCGCGAGGCGGTGGCTGGCCTGTTCGAGCGGGTCGGGCTCGATCCGCGCTTCATGGGGCGCTACCCGCACCAGTTCTCCGGCGGCCAGCGCCAGCGCATCTGCATCGCCCGGGCGATCGCGCTGAAGCCGAGCTTCATCGTCGCCGACGAGCCGATCGCCGCGCTGGACGTCTCGATCCAGGCGCAGGTGGTGAACCTGCTCCAGGACCTTCAGGACGAGATGGGCCTGTCCTACCTGTTCATCTCCCATGACCTGCGGATGGTGCGCTACCTCTGCCACAGGGTCGCGGTGCTCTGGCGCGGGCGGATCGTGGAGCTGGCCGAGGCGGACGCCCTCTACGCGGATCCGCGCCACCCCTACACCCGCCGCCTGCTCGCCGCGGTGCCGGTGCCGCATCCGGCCGAGGAGCGCGCCCGCCTCGCCGCCCGCGACATCGCCGATCACGACCAGCCGCCGGATGGTCCGCTCACCGAGGTGGCGCCGGGCCATTGGGCGGCGATGCCGCAAGGCCCGCACGCGTGACAGACTTGGATCAAGCAATCCCGTCTCGCTGAGACGGCCAGCACAGCAGGACATCCCGTGAGAGACTTCTCCGCACCCGGGCGCTCACCGGTCTACGCCGCCAACGCCGCCGTCGCGACCTCGCACCCGCTCTCGACCCTCGCCGCCATCGAGGTGCTGCGCGCGGGCGGCAACGCCGTCGATGCCGGCATCGCGGCCGTGGCGGTCCAATGCGTGGTCGACCCGTTGATGACCGGCATCGGCGGCGACTGCTTCGCCCTCTACGCCCCCGCCGGCGCGACGAAGCCGATCGCCCTCGACGGTTCGGGCCGCGCGCCGGCCGCCGCGACACCCGACTGGTACGCCGAGCACGGCGTCAGCATCACCCCGACCTCGCCACACGCCGTCACGGTGCCGGGCGCCGTCGGGGCCTGGGATCTGCTGGTCCGCGAGCACGGCACCCGCTCCCTGGGCGAGCTACTCCAGCCGGCGATCCGCTACGCCGAGGACGGGTTCGTGATCCAGCAGCGCGTCGGATGGGACTGGCAGCGGGGCGCGGAGCGCGTCGCCGGCGATCCGCACGCCGCCGCGGCCTACCTGCCGGGCGGGCAGGTGCCGGCCATCGGCAGCGTTCTGCGCCTGCCAAAACTCGCCGCGACGCTCCAGCGCGTCGCCCAGGAAGGATCGCGCGGCTTCTACGCCGGGCCGGTCGCGGAGGACATGGTGAGCCGGCTCACCGCATTGGGCGGCCTGCACACCCTGGACGACTTCGCCGCTGCCCGGCCCGACGTGGTCGTGCCGGTCTCGACCCGCTACCGCGGCTACGACGTCTACGAGTGCCCGCCCGCCGGCCAGGGCCTCGCCGCGCTGATGATGCTCAACGTGCTTACGCATTACGATGTCGGCGCTCTCTCGGACCTCGACCGGCTCCATCTCTTCGCCGAGACCTGCAAGCAGGCCTACCACCACCGCGACGTCCTGTTCGGCGACGCTGCCCTCGCCAACGTCCCGGTGGAACACCTGCTCTCCGACGCCTGGAAGGCCGCCGCCCACGGGGCGATCGACATGGGCCGGGCCCGCGAGCCGAAGGTCTACCCCGAGATCGCGCAGGAGATCGCCGAGGGTCGTGCCCATAAGGACACGGTCTATCTCTGCGTGGTCGACCGGGAGGGCAACGCGCTGTCGCTGATCAACTCGGTCTTCCAGGGGTTCGGCTCGGGCATCCTGGCGCCCGAGAGCGGCGTGCTGCTGCACAACCGGGGCCTTTCCTTCCGCACGGAGGGCGGCCACCCGAACAGCGTCGGGCCCGGCAAGCGCCCGATGCACACGATCATCCCGGGCATGCTGATGAAGGACGGGCAGGCGGTCGCGCCGTTCGGCGTCATGGGCGGCCATTACCAGGCCATGGGCCATGTCGAGCTGCTCTCCGGCCTCCTCGACCGGGGCCTCGACGTGCAGGAGGCGCTCGATGCCCCGCGTAGCTTCGCCTACGGCGGCAGTCTGGAAGTCGAGGATGGGATTCCCGATGCCGTGATGGTGGGACTCACGGAGCGCGGCCATCCGGCGATCCGCGCGCCGCTGCCGCTCGGCGGCGGCCAGATCATCTGGATCGACCGCGGGGCCGGCACGCTGGCGGCCGGCTCGGACCCGCGCAAGGACGGATCGGCCCTGGGGTACTGAGGGACGGACTCGCGCCGATCAGATGCGGGGATCATCGAACCGGTTCGGCGGCACGCGCTCAAAACACCACCCTTACTTCTCGCCCTGCGGGAAGGAAGGGTAGCCATTAGGGCCGGGTCAGGAGACGGGAATCCGGCTTCTGGAAACTGCAGAGCGGGCGCATGGGCCAGAGTCTCCTCTGGCATCGTCGCGTCCCGCTCCCGATCCGCGTCGCGGCCCCGCGGAGGGGGAGGGAGACGCGCGGGCTGCGGCCGCGGTCCCCAGGCCACGAGAACTCAGTCGATATCCTCGACCGCCTCTTCCCCGCCGAAGACCCGCTGAGCGAGCGAGGCTTCCATGAACGGGTCGAGATCGCCGTCGAGCACCTCGTCGGGATCCGTGGACTGGGTGCCGGTGCGCAGGTCCTTCACCAGCTGGTACGGCTGGAGCACGTAGGATCGGATCTGGTGGCCCCAGCCGATATCCGTCTTGGCGGCGGCCTCGGCGTTGGCCTTTTCCTCGCGCTTCTTCAGCTCGGCCTCGTAGAGGCGGGCACGCAGCATGTTCCAGGCGGTCGCCCGGTTCTTGTGCTGCGAGCGCTCCTGCTGACACGCCACCACGATCCCAGTGGGATTGTGGGTGATGCGCACCGCCGAGTCGGTGGTGTTGACGTGCTGGCCACCGGCGCCGGACGACCGGTACGTGTCGATCCGGCAGTCGGACTCCTTGATCTCGATCTCGATCCGGTCATCGATCACCGGATAGACCCAGACGCTGGCGAAGCTGGTATGCCGACGGGCGCTGGAATCGTAGGGCGAAATCCGCACTAAGCGGTGCACGCCGGACTCGGTCTTGAGCCAGCCATAGGCGTTATGGCCCTTGATCAGGAGCGTGGCGCCCTTGATCCCGGCCTCCTCGCCGTCCGACCACTCGACAATGTCGACCTTGTACTTCCGGCGCTCGGCCCAACGGGCGTACATGCGCTGGAGCATGTTGGCCCAGTCCTGGCTCTCGGTTCCGCCGGCCCCGGCATGGACTTCGAGATAGGTGTCGAAGCCGTCGGCTTCGCCGGACAGCAGGGTCTCGACCTGCCGGCTCGCCGATTCCTTCTCGACGGCCAGGATCGCAGCCTCACCCTCGCGGATCGAGGATTCGTCGCCCTCCATCTCGCCGAGCTCGATCAGCGTGGCGCCGTCCTCGAGGTCACGCTCCAGCTTCCGGATGGCGGAGACCGCCTCGTCGAGCTGCTGGCGCTCGCGCATGACCTTCTGGGCGGCCTCGGCATCGTTCCAGAGGTCGGGATCCTCGGAGGCTGCGTTCAGCTCCGCGAGGCGTTTATCGACTGTATCCCAGTCAAAGATGCCTCCTCAGCAGCCCTATAGACTGCTTGGCGGCATCCGAGGCTTGCTCGATCTCGGCGCGCATCTGGTTCTTCGGGAATGAGGTGGATGTGTTGGGCCGGGGTGATACCCCCGGGGGCTTGGCCTGTAAACGCCGCCGCGTCGCCCGGCCTTCGTCGCGTCGGCCGACACGATACGCGAGCGGCCACTCGGGCCGGATCCCGCTGACGGAGAGCAACCGGAACCCGAGGCAGAGCGGCGGGCTGACCGCCGTAACGCCGGCTCAGTACCGCGGCGGCACGATATAGGCGGGGGCGATCACGTACTCCTTCGGCCGCTTGCGCGCGCCGAGGCGGCCTTCCGTGATCTGATCGTTGTAGTAGTCGAAACCCGTGTAGCCAAAACCGCCGCCGTTCATCACCTCGGCGACCGGGACCGGCGGCACGGCGAGATCGGGGCGTCCCGGCGGGACGATCACTTGGCAGCATCCGTCCGTCTGGAGAACCGTCGGACCGTTCGGGGCGGTGAATACGTAGGCGTGCGACTGGTAAGGGGCGGCCGCGTAGGCGGCATCGGACGCCAATGCGCCCTGCCCTGTCGCGGTGGCGAGAAGTCCGGCGGCGATCAGGATCTTGGTGCTCACGCAGTGCTCCGTGACGGTGTCGGCCAAGCCGCCGAAGGTCTTACAGTCTAGATGATCACGGACGCGCTGTCCGGTTCGTCCGGACGGACCGGTTACCGGAACGCTTGCCGGATCAGCCGCGGGCGCGCAGGACCACCTGCGGGCTCGCCGGCAAGGGGCGGCAGTCGGTCGTGAAGGTGTTGACCGGCAATGGCTTCGAATCGCAGGCATATGCGTCCGCCGGCCCCGGCGCCGGGATCGGGTCCCGAGCGATGATCGGGTTCGGCGCGCAGGCCGAGGCCGCGGCGGCGAGCAGCAGGGCGGCGATCAGATTCAGGCGGCGCATGCGGAACTCGGGACGCGGGAAGACCCCTACGCCTGACCCTGGCCATGAGTGTCCGTGCTGACAAGCGCCGCGGCGGGATCGCGACGCCTTTGGCGGCGCGTGTCGCCCCGCAGCAACAATCGCGGCGGGTACGGCTAGCCGACCCGCGCCATCGGGACGACGTTGTGCAGGGTCTTGTCGGTCCCGTCGAAGAACCGGCGGACGTTGCGCGCAGCCTGCCGGATGCGCTGCTCGTTCTCCACGAGCGCGATGCGCACGTACTCGTCGCCGAACTCGCCGAAGCCGATGCCGGGCGCGACCGCCACGTCGGATTTCTCCAGCAGCAGCTTGGAGAATTCGAGACTGCCCATCTCGCGGTAGCGCTCCGGGATGGGCACCCAGGCGAACATCGAGGCTGCGGGCGACGGGATGGTCCAGCCGGCTTTGCCGAAGGATTCCACCAACGCGTCGCGCCGCTTCCGGTAGATCCCGCGCATCTCGTTGATACACTCGTCCGGACCGTTGAGGGCCGCTGTCGCGGCGACCTGGATCGGCGTGAACGCACCGTAATCGAGGTAGGACTTCACCCGGGTGAGCGCCGCGAGCAGGCGCTCGTTGCCCACCGCGAAGCCCATGCGCCAGCCGGCCATCGAGTAGGTCTTCGACAGCGAAGTGAATTCAACCGTGCAGTCGATGGCGCCGGGCACCTGCAGCACGGAGGGCGGCGGGTTGTCGTCGAAATAGACCTCCGCGTAGGCGAGATCCGACAGCAGGATCAGCTCGTGCTGCTTCGCGAAGGCCACGAGATCCCGGTAGAAATCGAGGCTCGCCACGTAGGCGGTGGGATTCGACGGGTAGCAGACCACCAGGGCTACCGGCTTCGGGATCGAGTGCCGCATGGCCCGCTCGAGCGCCGGGAACATGGCCGGGGTCGGCTCGGCCGGCACGGAGCGGATGACGCCGCCCGCCATCAGGAAGCCGAAGGCGTGGATCGGGTAGCTCGGGTTCGGCACCAGCACGACGTCGCCCGGGGCGGTGATCGCCTGGGCCATGTTGGCGAAGCCCTCCTTCGAGCCGAGCGTCGCCACGACCTGCGTATCGGGATTGAGCGTCACGCCGAAGCGGCGCTGATAATACCCGGCCTGGGCCTTGCGCAGGCCCGCGATCCCTTTCGAAGCCGAGTAGCGGTCGGTCCGCGGCCGGCCGGCCGTCTCGCACAGCTTGGCGATGACGTGCTTCGGGGCGTCGAGATCCGGGTTGCCCATGCCGAGATCAATGATATCGGCGCCCTGAGCGCGGGCGGCGGCCTTGATCCGGTTGACCTGCTCGAAGACGTAGGGCGGCAGTCGCTTGATGCGGTGGAAGTCGGTCATGGGCGTGTCCATCGGCGCGTCCCGAAGCTGCGTCTTTCGTCTGTACCGGTCGCGCGAACCCCATGCTCTAGCAGAGTTGCTGGCCGCCGCCGACCCACAAAACGACGGTCCTTATTGTGGCGGCACCGGAGCCGGCTTGAGGGTGGCCGCGCCGCCTTGGCCGGCGCTGAGGGCCGCGCGGCCCCGGGCCTCGTTACGCCCGCGGGCGCCTTCCAGCTCCGCCTCCAGGGCTTTCTGTCCGGTGACCGACTTGGCCCGGACCGGACGCTTCGGGGCGTCGACACCCACCGGCATGAAGTCGGGCCGCTCCTTGCTGCGCGTCTCCGTGACGAAACCCGGCGCCGCCACCACTTTGGGGCCATAGCCGGCATCGGAGGCCAGAGAGCGCACGACGTCGCCGGAGCAGGCCGCGAGCTGTCCTGCGAGCACGGCCAGGGCGAGGACGCGGCCAACGCGCAGCGAAAGCAGGTCGGACAGGGCACGATCCCTTATCACAGGGGCCTGATCACAGGGCATGAGAAGATCGGCCGTATGTTTCGGCGACATGGGGAGCCGGACTGGCGAAACCTCTGGCTCGCTCCTTATTTTGTCGGAAACGAGGCTCGCGCAATCGGGTCGACAGATGAAAAACAGGGAGGCACGCTTGACGAGCCCGCAGCCGCCGGACCGGACCGCTCCTCAGACGATGGTCGCAAGCGGCGCGATGCCGGAAGGCGTGAACCCGCCGCTCCCGGATTTCGAGGCGCTGTCCCGCAATGCCGGGCAGTTCGTCGAGGCGATGGGGCGCAACGTCACTCGCCTTCTGGCGCCCGATTCGCAGTCGGGCGGCCCTGGCGACGAGATGACCGACGCGGCGAAGGTCCTCGGCAAGGTCGCCGAGGCGTGGCTGTCCGACCCGAACCGGAGCGCCGAGGCTCAGGCCCGTCTCTCGCAGGATTTCCTGTCCCTGTGGGGATCCACCTACCTGCGCCTGCAGGGCCAGCGGGCCGCTCCTGTGGTGCTTCCGGAGCCGCGCGACGCGCGTTTCGCCCATGCTGATTGGTCGGCCAACCCGTATTTCGACTTCCTGAAGCAGGCCTACCTGCTGGCCACCCGCTGGGCCGAGGGCTTGGTGGATGAGGCCGAGGGGATCGACGCGCATACGCGCCACAAGGCGCAGTTCTACCTGCGCCAGTTCACCAGCATGCTCTCGCCCTCGAACTTTCTACCGACCAATCCGGAGCTGATCCGCCATACGCTTCAGGAGAACGGCGCCAACCTCGTCCGCGGCCTGAAGATGTACGAGGAGGATCTCGAGGCGGGCCGCGGGCAGCTGCGCGTGCGCCAGACCGATCCGAGCGGGTTCGAGGTCGGGCGCAACATGGCGGTCACCCCCGGCGAGGTGGTGTTCCGCAACGACCTGATCGAACTGATCCAGTACGCGCCCACGACCGAGACGGTGCTCAAGCGCCCGTTCCTGATGGTCCCGCCCTGGATCAACAAGTTCTACATCCTCGACCTCAACCCTCAGAAGAGTTTCCTGAAGTGGATGGTCGACCAGGGGCTGACGGTCTTCTGCATCTCCTGGGTGAACCCGGATGCCCGGCACGCCGACAAGGACTTCGAGTCCTACATGCGCGAGGGGATCGAGGCGGCCATCGACGCGATCGGCGTCGCCACCGGCGAGAGCGAGGTCACGGCGGCCGGGTACTGCGTCGGCGGCACCCTGCTCGCCGTGACGCTGGCCATGCAGGCGGCCACCGGCAACCGACGGATCAAGAGCGGGACGCTGCTCACCACGCAGGTCGACTTCACTCATGCTGGGGACCTGAAAGTCTTCGCCGACGAGGAACAGATCCGTCAGGTCGAGATGCGCATGGCCGAGAAGGGCTACCTGGACGGCGCCCGGATGGCGAACGCCTTCAACATGCTCCGGCCGAACGACCTGATCTGGCCCTACATCGTAAACAACTACATCAAGGGCAAGACACCCTCGGCCTTCGACCTGTTGTACTGGAATTCGGACGCAACTCGTATGCCGGCGGCCAACCATTCCTTCTACCTGCGCAACTGCTACCTCGACAACACGCTGGCGCAGGGCCGGATGGTGCTCGGCAACGTCCGCCTCGACCTCAAGAAGGTGCAGGTGCCGATCTTCAATCTCGCCACCCGCGAGGATCATATTGCTCCCGCGCTGTCGGTGTTCGAGGGCTCGAAGACCTTCGGCGGCAAGGTCGATTACGTGCTGGCAGGCTCGGGCCACATCGCCGGCGTCATCAACCCGCCCGCGAAGCCGAAATATGGCTATTGGACCGGTGGTCCGGTGAAGGGCACGCTGGAAGACTGGGTCAAGGCCGCGGTCGAGACCAAGGGTTCGTGGTGGCCCTACTGGTTCCAGTGGATCGAGGCTCAGGCGCCGGAGCGCGTGCCGGCCCGCAAGCCCGGGGGCGATGCGCTCCCGTCCCTGGGGCCCGCGCCCGGCACCTACGTGCGGATGCGTTCCTGACGCGCATCACCGCGGGGGATGCGCGTCCTGCAGATTCGGGCTTCGGGTGGACGCGCATCCTGCGGCGGAGCGCCTGATCCCGCACTCCGCTGATGATTCTCAGTATTTCCGGATGAGTGGGGCTTGTTCGGGGGGCGCGGCGGGTGCTGCGAAGAGGTAGCGGAATCCGACCGAGACGATGTCGGCGCTGGAGTCGACGGTGCCGGCGAAGGCGATGTTGCCGATGTTGTAGTCGCGGCC
>NZ_JAKSYP010000128.1:0-20499 GCF_022829625.1 Methylobacterium sp. E-046
GCGAACATGCGCGAGGATCGTCTCCGGGCCGGCACATCCAACGTCGGGCTGGACGTCCGTGAGGTCGTCGAGGATCAGAGCGACCGATCCCTAGTAGATCCCGTCGTCCTGCGCTCGTCCACGCGTTCACCAGAATGGCCGACGAACCTGACGTTGACAGCCATGTTCTCATCGATCTCGTGCTCTGGGTTTGGCTTGCCGATTTCGTTGATGTCCGCCTTTCGAGCCCACGTTGCGGGTACCGCTCTACCGTTGCACTTCCGCCGCTTCGGTTCGGCGTGAAGGGTCTTGTCGAGGTGCGCCCTCAGGAGTTCGTACACGCACGAGGTCATGCGCCTGCGATTTCGAGTAGCCTGCCGCGTACATCCGCCCCGGAACGTGCGAGGTCCACTGTTGCGAACCGAACGCGATGCCCTTGGATGGTCACGCTCTCGTCGACGTGGCGATCCAGGGACGGATGGAGCAGCACCCCCTGGGCGGTGTCTGCTCGCATGTCACCCCGTCCGGCCTGGGACCGAAGGTAGGCGTACATTTGGTAAAGGTGCGGGCTCTTGAACGACTCGCCCCCATAGGGACGGGCTGTGAGGATCCCGGTAAACTTGGTGTCGATAACCGTCCGGCGCTTTGCGTCCTCCAGGATCACGTCGGCCTGCATGCCCGGGAGAAGCGCGGTGAGATTGGGCGTGGGTGCGGCCATGTCCCAGCTAAGGCCGAGTTGCACCCGCACGCTCCGCGTGCCTCCGAGTTCGTGCCGATAGAAGCCCGCGACGGCCTTCTCGAAGATGCGGCGGAGCAGGCGCTCGTCACGATCAAGACGCGTGAGGTGAACATCGCCCGCCGCTTCCGCTGGGACCAGGAGATCGAGCGCCATTGTCGCGACGGCCACCATCAGGCGGTCTTCGACGTCATGCCGCGCGACTTGGTCCTTCGAGAATTCCGAACGGGTCGGGCGTTTGCTGCCCACACCCTGAGCGGCCAGAGTTCGCGCGAGAGCCCCACAGCGCCGGGATAACTCGGGCTTCGGGACGACGGCTGACATGCGTTCGAGCGCAGTCCGTACCAGTCTGTTGCGTGGTGTATCGTTGGTCAGTTCCTCGAAGCGGCAAGCGACCAATCCGCGCCGGAGTAGCGAGCCGCTTTCTGTCGCCAGCCAGTCAATGCGGCCGCGCACCCTCGGGAGCGCGGCCTCGGTCATCCGATAGCCGCGCGAGAGGCTGCGTCGCAGGCGGCGCTCGACCACGGTGGCGAGTAGGATCGCTAAAAGCTCGGGCAGTTCGGTCTCTTCGTCGACGTCCGCCTCTGCCCGATCAAGGAAGCCGGCCAAGTCTGCGGCGTAAACCAGCAGCATCCAGAGGTTGCGAACGGGTATGCCGCCGTGGCTGCGCCACGTCGCTTGCTCATCGACAGCCAAGGCGACGCTCACCCCCTCAACTCTGCAAGCGGAGCGCAGCCGTTCGCTCAAGCGCCTTCGTGGCGTTGTCGAACCAGTATTCCGCGAGCAGCGGCGCGACCTCGGTGTCGATGGTCTCGTCATACCACCGCCGCCAGCCATCCTCCGACAGGACGGTGTCGCCGACTGGGGTCACGAAGCTATGGCCGACCTGGAATTGAGGGCCGAGCGCCCGGTCCTCTGTGATCGCTCCGTTGAGGGCGTCCATGCGCGCCCCAATTTCGGAGACCAATGCCGGCGGAACTCCCCGGTCAATGCACCATGCCTGCCAAGAGGGGCCGAGTTCCGGCATTAGGGTGAGGAAGGCGAAGCGTCGGCGCAGCGCAAGGTCTACTAGAGCCAGCGAGCGGTCGGCGAGATTCATCGTGCCGACGATATAGAGGTTGTCGGGCACGTACACGCGCTCGTCGAGCGACCGCGGGTAGGCGAGGCGCAGCGCCTCTTCGGGACCGCGCTTCGTGGCCTCAACCAGCGTCAGCAGTTCCCCAAGGATCTGCGCAGGGTTGCCGCGGTTGACCTCCTCGATCACCAGGACGTAGGGCCGTTGGGGTTCGGCAGCCGCCGCCTGCACCGCTTCCAGGAAAGCGCCATCAGCAAGCCTTAACCCGCCTCGCCCGTCCGGCCGCCAGCCACGCACGAAATCTTCGTACGAGAGTGAGGGCTGGAACTGCATGGCAACCAGCCGCTCGGTGTCCTTCGCACCGATCAGCGCGTAGCCCAGCCGCTTCGCAAGCCAAGTCTTGCCCGTGCCCGGCGGCCCCTGGAGGATCAGATTCTTCTTTCGCCGCAGAAGCTCCACGGCGGCCTCGACGCGATCCTTCCCGAAGAAACAGCCTTCGTCGATGATGGACTGTGCGTCGTAGCGCGGCGCTGGAGTCGCCGGCTGTGCCGGCGTGGGTGCCGCATCCTCCCCTAAGGTCCCGTCGGCCTCGACGACTTGCTCAGGCGTGAGCCGCCACAGCCGCTCGAAATCTGCAGGCAGCGCCGCAGCATAGTCCTCGCCATCCTCTGTCAGGACAAGCCGGCCCCCGCCCGTCGAGCCGTCAAGCTGGACAAGGCCCGCCAGCCTTGCCCAGGAGACGATGTGCGAACCGGGTAGCGTCGAGGTCCAGGTCGGGACGAGATCTTGCAGGCGCCTAGCCGCTTCGCTGTGCCGTAGAACGCCCGGCTCGCGGCCAACCATGAGCAGAAGGTGCCCCATCCCGAAGACCCTTCCCACCAAGGGGGGCCGGAGGACCTGTGCAGGGTCGCTCGCGATCAGGAGTTCCTGGCCGCGCTCGGTCGGACGGTAGCTGCCGTCCTCAAGTCGGATCAGCCCGAGGCCGCCCATCGCTTGGGAGATCATGTTGGGCGCTGAACTAGCGTTGAGTTGAGACGCCTCGTTGAGGATCACATCGATCAAGTCTTCCCGAGCAATGCCCTGTTCAGCCTCGCGCACCATCGTGACGAGCAGGTTGATGTTGTCCTTGACAGCAGCCAGGGCCCGGCGTTGCGCATTGGCTGGAAGAAGAGAGAGTGGCGGGAGCGCATTGACTCCGCGTTCAGGCGGCGGCAGCGCCACGGCACCGTCATCCGCACGTTCCACCTTCGTCTGCCAAAGGAACCAGCAGAAAATCGACTGGTCGATCGCCTCCTCGATCGTCGCTGACGGACGGACCGCCTCGCGCACCCGTTCCCGCAAGCTCGGATGCTGGGCGACGTAGCCACCCGGCAATCGCAAGGCGCCCAGCGCACGCTGCACCCCGAACACGCGGCCCGCATCCATCAAGCAGGTCATGTCGTGCGGAAACATGGAGGCGAGCAGCCGCACCAATCGCGCTTTGGGACGTCGCGGCGTGTAGCGTGGGTAAACCAAGGCCAGCACTTCGTCGAAGAGCGCCTGTAGGCGCTTGCCGCGATCCTCGACGCCGAGCCCGTCCAAAGAGCCACGCGCGTCGAACAAGAGGTCCGCTAAGTTCTTGTCCGGGTAGGCGCCGACGACGGTAACTGCTTGGCCCGTCCCGATGCCGGAGACATCCGACGCGTCCCAGAGCATCCTCTGGAACTCCGGCGCGTGCCATGCCGCCCGGTCGGCATCGAGTACCCTGTGAACTTGGTTCGCGTAGTTGCGGCGCCACTCCTTGGCCCAATCCTCGTCCCTATATGCAGCGAACTCGCCTTCGTAGAGGCCACGCAGGTCGGCTGGACCGAGGCTGTGCATCTCAACTCCCTTTTTCTCGTCTCTACCTCAAACCCTTGTGGCAGCCAACACTTTCAACCTAAAGTTCATGCTCCGGTCGCTCCGGCTTGCTCGCGCGCTCGCTTGCCTGTGCTCGCCGACGCCTTCGAGATCGCGGGCACAGAACGGCTTCCCGACCTTCATCCCGGATGACCGGATCCAGAGCCACGTCGAACCCGGTGAACGGAACAGGCAAGGGTGTGGCCGACGCAGTCGGGATGGTCGGCGCTGGCGATGTCGGCCTCTTCACCAGCATTCGCGGGAACCGGAAGGTCGTTTTTGCAATGGCGTCAGACTACGCTCGATCCTGGACGAGGGTCCTCGGAGACGGTCGTCTCGGACATGGTGAGACGGTGAACTACCGCAGAACGCCTTCAGCTAGCGCCCGCTGAATTCCCCGGACATCCGTGCCCTTCTTGAGGGTCCGTTCGATCGGCTGCGCATTGCCCGATACCCAGATCTTCAACTCAGCGTCGAGATCGAACGTGCCGGCCGTCTCGACCGAAAAGCGTACGATCGCGCGGTACGGCACGGACATGAACTCGACCTTGCTTCCGGTGACGCCCTGGACATCGATCAGGATCACGCGTCGTTCGGTGAACACGAAGACGTCCCGGATTATCTTGAAAGCAAGCCTCGTCGTCTCCCCGTCGATCAAGATGCCTTCCAGGCGTCGTTCGAGTGAGGCTGCGTCAACTGCGGTGCCGTGTCCAAGCAATCCGTCCAGCAGGCCCATGGTCGATCGCCTCGTGCATACCGCGCTTATTGTGGAGCATGCCGCCATACCGTCGGTACGGCAATCGAAGGACGAGCCTCAGGTTTGAGTTTGTCCGCTGCTGATTCGACCCAGTCGTACAGCAGCCTACGAAGTCTGCCTGGAAGCGGACATCGGCCCAAGTTGCGCTCACTAGCACAAGAACCCCTCGCGGGCCTTCCAGCACCCTATTCAGCCAAGCGCATGACGTCGTCGCCACCACAGTCTTCGCTGCGGGACGACCGCGGTGGGGCCATACGTGAACAGCCGGCTTCTCAAAGGCATGGTCCAGTTCCATGGTGGCTGGACAATCATCAACCTGCGTCAACGAAAGCCGTAACCGAACGACAACCTAACTTTCGCCTTGGAACCCACCGCACGAAAGCGTGCCTGAACGCCGTAACCTCCAGCGCGTCATCGAGAGCGCCATGAATTTCGAGGTCACAGCGTTCGTCCCACGCTTCGCTCGGCTATCAGCCGCCAGCTAAGTGTTCGTGCCGGCGTTACCCGCAAGGCCGGCCGCGCTCACCCGAACGGCACAAGTCTACTTCTGCGAGCGCCGGAACGTTCGACGCCCTGCATATACCTTAACGATCGAACGCGTCGACGTAAGCTTGACCATCGCCCGGCCCATGGTAGCCTCTCTCTCAGGTTGCGGTGCGTGCTACCTGAAGGGGAAACGATGTGGCGTTCGATCGCCGTCCTTATCCTGGCGATCGGGCCAGCATCCGCCCAAGGTCTGGTCCAGCGTAGCACGCCTGGAGCGTCACCGACGATCCGGGCCGCTGAGGCGACGGTGCGCGAGGCGCTCGCTCGCGATCTCAGCACTACCCTGACCGCGGAAGACAAAGAGGGCGATCTCAAGCGGTTCTTGGCCGCGCCGCTCTACCGGGTCTTCATGAAAGGCGCCCGGGACTTCGACGGCGACCCGTTCACCGCCAGCCAGGAACCCGAGTCCTATGCCGTGGCGTCGATCTCTTCGACCCAGCCGTCCCCGACCAGAGTCGACGTGACGGTCAGATTTGACGTCATCCCATCGCCCGAGATCCACCCGGTGATCCGGTACGAGATGACCGAGATCGCCGGTCGCTGGCAGGCGAACGACATCTTCTACGTCACCGATAAGCACAGCTTGCGCACGTTGCTAACTCGCAAGCGCTGAGATCGCGACCGACCCCACCGAACCGTCAGTGAGTTTCATGCTGATCCAACGCCTGATGTTGATCGCCGCACTGGCGATCGGGCCCGTCGCTGCCGCCCGAGCCGAGAAGTTCGCGACGCCGACCATCCTCGACGGCGCTTGCACTCAGTCGAGCCATACCGCTGAGGGCATGCGAGGCGAGGATCTCACCAAGCGGCAATCTCGGTTTTCCTGCAACTCGGTCGTGATTATGAACCCGAACAACGATCCGTCGCGGGTGCTGATGACGTTCGCGACGAAAGGCTCGGACTCAGCGTTGAACTCGATGATCGGGTTCGCCGGCGACTTCGACGGGCCCGACATGATCCAGGTCCGGCGAATCTACATCGAAGGCGGGCAAGCGCAGACCGTCGACGACGGGGCTTGCAAGATTTTCCGGAAGAACGGTCAAATCTCCGGGTTCTCGTGCGGCGCCATGGTCGACAAGGCCAAGCGACGGATCGTTCGGATTGTCGGGTTCGACGTCAAGCCGACGGTCGCCCCGGCGGCAACCGCCGGCAGCATCTCGACTGGCAAGGGCGAGCCGATCAACTACCCCCGCTACCGACAATCGGGCGTCGCGACCTGCACGTGCCCGGGGACGAACATCGAGTTCGTCATGGATGGCCAGGGCAGCGCCCGGATCGCGCGCACGTCGTCGAACTACGTCGGGTTCACCAAGGCGACCCGCGTTCGGGAGTGGGCAGTCTACCGGACGGTCAAGGAAGAGAGGACGTTGATCGTTTTCGACAACGGTCAGCAGAGCCGGATCATGGCCGATCCCGACACCCAGAAGGCGATGGGCTTCCTGGCCGACGGGGGCGTGTCTGACATGCTGTGCCAGATCATGGTCAAGGCCAACTGAAGCACTCCCCGACCCGGGCCCCGGGATCGGTCGACCCCACCATTGGAGATGGGAATGCGCGGTCTCGCACTGTTGGCGCTCGTCGGCGTCACGTTCCTCGGCACCGACGCCACCAAGGCGGACGAGAGGATCTTGGGGGAGTGCCTGATATTGGTCAGGGGTCGGGCATACCTGGACGGCCCCTGTCGGATCACTCTCTATCCAGGCGGTGGGTTCATGGCGGGCGACGGGGAGTACTTCGCCACCGTCGATATCGATGCTGCTTCGGGAGGCGCCCAGGCGTACTGGAACGGCGTCCAGGCCGAGCGCCATGCACATGACCCGCTCGGTGACGTCGTCCGTCAGGGCGGCTGCTGGGTGAACGCGAGCGCCAAGGTCTGCGCATGGCGCCCCGGCACGAGGCCGCGTGCGGAAAGCCCGGTCCCGGCGATCTCGACCGCTTGGGCCGCCGGCGGCAGCAAGATCGACGTTCCGATCGTGATCGGCGGGAGCGAGAAGTACGACGCGTGCGTCGGCGGCGGGTACGTGGTCGGGCTCGATCCCCGGGGCGACGGGTTCCTCTCCGTTCGCAGCGGTCCAGGCGGCAAGCCGTTTGCCGAACTCGATCGGCTCTACAACGGGAACGAGGTCGTCATCTGCGAAGAGCGCGGCGCATGGATGGGAGTCGTGTACGGGCCGCGTTCGATGGACTGCAACACAGGAACGCCGTGGCCGATTAGGATGCCGTACACCGGGCCGTGCAAGGCGGGCTGGATCCACTCGCGCTATGTGAAGGTGACGGTCGGCTGAGCAGGGCGTCGATCCCGTCTTCAGCAACGAAGTGGTGGGCCCGTGCGAGACCACCGACGTAATCGCCGAGCGAAGGGGCTTATAGGCCGTAGGCGCGACATATTACGGCTCGGTCCCATTTTGGAGCCCAGACGACAGGATTCTGGTGGGCGAATTCGTCACCAGTTGGCGTGTCGAGAAGGTACGAACGGTTCGCATAAGTAACAGTGAGACGGGCTGACGGCAGATGCTCACGCTCCTGGTCAAAAATCTGCCCGCGCCGACGCAGGAGCGGGTCAACGCGTACATTTTCCGGGATTGGAACGGTGCCGAATGAGGTCATCCACTGTGAGCAGGGTTCACAATCAGGCAGCGGAAGCGACGGCGATGATCTTGAAGATGAGCGCGGGGCGGCACTTGCCGTGGCGGTAATGTGTGGGGCGTTGGCAGGCCTGCCACGTCGAGCGACTGCCAATCCCGTCACGAAAAACTCGGTGACGACACCCGCCTCTCAAGCCCGGATGACCCGCATCTCCGACACGTTCGCAGCCACAGCATCGAGATACAGCCGTGGGTCGAGCCGATCACGCTTCAGCCCAGCCTCACGCCTGCTCAGATAATGGTTGCGCGGGCGCTCAAGGTGACCACCGGCTCAGAGGTACAGGGCTACATTACCACGAGGACCCGGCAGGTGGGATCGAACAAGTTCGCGTGTCATACTAGCGGCAGGGCGTTTGACGGTGAACGGAGACGATCCCGAGGCTGCGGTCGTAGTGTGAGTCAACGTCGAAAAGCTGTTGGTTGTCGCATAATATGATTGGCCGACAAAGCAGCAACTGGCACAATTTTTCAGTGCGAGTGAAGTAGAGTTGCGCAAAAAGTCTGCCGACATGCGATCGACGAAGACATTATTATTAGCAGTTTGTTTAATTTGCTTCAACACACAGCACGCTTCCTCCTTCGATTTTCGCCAAACGCGTATATGGATGTATGCGAAGGCCAACAAAACCGAAGGTCCGAAGCTTGGACTGCAAGCAAGCAATCGGCACGACCGACGCATGTCATTTGAAAACCTTATGTTTCAATGTCTACGCTCCGGTGAAATCGAACTGACGGCCTGGCCCGTTGATTTGAAAGAGCAAGCTCCGGAGGCTGGAATTCCTGCTACATTTCGAACAGATGGTACTCGACATATTCTGCGTGGGTGGAGGCGCGCGAAGAATGAAATGGAAGACGCGATCGAGGTGTCTGTCAATTCTCCCAACTTGGAGCCTATAAAGGAGATGTTGATCGCTAAGATCATTCTGTTTGGTGTTCAGGGCATCTCGATGGCGCTCCCGAAACCAAATGTGGCTGTTCGAAACTTTATCTCTGCCTGCGAGAATTTTAGCAATCAGCATTAAGGATTTTCAAATTATGAGACTCGAAACTCGCGTAAGATTTTTGGTCCTGGCGGTTGTATTTGCATCAATAGTGCCCAGCGGGGTCCGATCGGAATCCGGAGACTGTTATTTACGGGTATCCGGAAAGATATATCTCAACGATCGCTGTAATGTAATGATGGGTAAAGGAGGAGGCTTTTCAATAGGTATGGTTGATACTGGGGCGCCATCCAAATATTTTGCTTCGGTCAATGGCGTAGATGCAGGTTCAAGAAAAGGTGATGGTTTTTGGAACGGCAAGGCTGCGGAAAGCCACGCTCAAGACCCGCTTGGTCAACTTACCAAGCAAGGAGGATGCTGGATGAATGCAGCCGCGAAGGTGTGCGCTTGGAAGCTGGGTACGAAGCCCAGTCAATTCTGAAATCTGCCTCGGTATAAGCTTGCCCATGCGGGACGTTCTGGCGATAGATAGCTGCTGCCGCTATGATGACGAGCACGACGACTTGGTGATCGGTGGTGCGCTAACTGGTAGGGCGGATCCCGTGATGCTGCCCGCCCGACGCTGTACGCCTCATTATCGATGGTGTCGACGCGCCTACTCCCCCAGGTATCGAGCGCGCTTTACGTAGGCTCCGGGGAAGCATCTTTGAGCGCTACTAAGCCCGCGAATGGCTATATCTCTGTCGAGATATGGTGAGTTTGCCGGGACGAACACCATGTATCCCGGCGTAAAGCCGGCGAACTTCCCCGAAAAATCGTTGAAAGTTTTTATTGCGCAAGGACGCGCTTGCTGCAACACTTTTCTAACATCATCGGTCATGCTCTCTTCTGACTTTGGATAGGATGCCAGGACTATCCACCAACCTTCAAAAGGCTGAGCTAAAACGCAATGGGTCCATGTCAGGGCGGCAAGGACAGTGGCGGCAAAGCGCAGTATCATCGTTTCGCTCAAATTTGATGTCTCTGTGAATAAAATGTCCTATCGATGTGGCGCGCACCAATGATACCTTTTGCCTCTTGAGACAAAAGTTTTGTTGTTGATGATGTCATAAGAAAATCGATAGGGATTTTTCGGTGGCCAATCGGTCTTTGAACTCTCGCTACATCTCGCAACGCCCTCATACCGGCTTCCAGTGTGAGAAACGTTCGCTAGGTAGCACGATCCCAAAGTCCCTTCGGCATCAGGAGTTAAAAAATTCCTGTAATTCCGAGGACCAGTCGGCATTGTGTAGTAACCCATACTCTCTTCGATATTTGATCTGGGCACGCACTGACCTAGAGAATAGTCGCCCATTGTAAGCGGAAGGGACAACGGATTAGCTGACGCTGTTTCGGTGGCTATAAGTAACAGTAAGCACGTACCTAGCGATTTGGCCATTTTTCACTCGCAGTGTGGTCTGCATTTCTACCCTCAAGCTGAGCGATTACGCAACGATCGCCCCGTTATGGGCTTACTCATGCGGGACGTTTTAATAGGAGCCGGTCAGCCGAGCTTGGCGCCGACGTAGAGCGTGAACGGGCCGACGTGCGCCGTGAGCGCGATCGTGCCGATGCTCTGGCCCCGCACGCGTGGCAGACATCGCCCGCGACATGGCGGGCACCGCGACCGAGCCGTAGCCAGCAAGACAGCCCTGGCCGAATATCGCGCGCGGTCCTGGTAGCGTCGGATGGTGAGATGAACCCGTGTGGGGAAGCATTCGTCCTATTCGTGGCCATCGCAGTCCTGGCGTCTCGGACGAGCCGATCGTTGGCGCGAAGCCGCCACGGCCTCAAAGGACTCCGGGCAGCGCCTGGGGGCTCTGTGTGATGACGTGCGGCCCGGGGAAAACAGCAGACAAGGCCCGGCATGTACGACCGCCAGCACCATACACTGCGCTCCAACCTGCGGAGTCGTGACACGACGTATAACGTGGGGCGCCGGCCAATTGGCCAAGGTAATCAGCTACAGCGGTTGATACCGGTACGCTGAACTCGACAACCTCGAGCTTAGCCTATCCTATCTGTATGCTGACCTGCCGTTGCGTCTCCCTTGGTCTCCTTGCTCTCGCAGCGCCCACGCTAGATGCGTCGGCCGGGACGAAGCCAACGATGGCGGTTGCCAACGGTACATGCACACGCCTCTCGATCCAGAATCGAGAGTATGGGAACCAGTGCTCTGGCAAGCTTCTAAACACGATCTACCCTGATGGGCGCGTTGGGTTCTACTTCGTGACGGAGGCGGGCGCCGCACTCACCTTCACGGGCATGGGTAGCCGGCAGGTGAAGCCCAATGCGGACACCGCCGTGCAACCCGTTGATGGCATCTTTTTCACCTACAAAGGTAAGACGGACCGTCTCTCGGCGGTGGGCACGTGCCGCTTTACCAATCCCTACCAGCGTGCCGGTACCGTTGCTTGCCACGCCGACACTCCGAACGGGCCTTACGAGGCTGCGTTCCGGACAGACGGCAAACCGCCTTCCGTTCTGAATACCGGGCGCTGACCAACACCTACTCGGCGCGACCGCAATCGATGGTCTGGTGCTCGCCCTCCATCACGCGTTGGAGCCGCCAACGTCCGGCGGAAGCGGTCTGCGGGCCGGAGACGCGGTTGGGTCATCCAGTCTGGCCAGAAGATGGCTGACGGTGAGGATCGTTTGACCATTGATGGCGCCAAAGCTTCAGTATTGCGAAGCATTTTTAGAAGGCGGCCTCCGATCATGGCCGGCGCGCTTGCATGCTTCCGACCAAAATGGACACGACCACCACATGCGTCACACCCTATTCCTCGCGACGGTTCTCGCCAGCGTCGCCCTCGGACCGGTCACCGTCACGGCGGCCGACTATGAGGGGGCTTGGTCGATAAATCGGCGCGACTGCGGCAGCCGAGATTTCCTGGGTAGCGGCCGGACGCTGATTGTCGCGGGATCGAGTCTTCGCGCCAAGGGATGGGCCTGCGAGTTGAAATCCGTGATCGGCACCTCGCGCGACGAGATTGATATGAGTTGTACGGGCGCGTTGCAGCGCGAATACCGCCGCGCTCTCAAGCTGAACGGCAGCCGGCGAACCCTCGTGATCGGCGGCCTCCCCGGGGGCAGTGATGTCATCTACTACCGCTGCGGCAGCCCCCCAGTCGCCGAGCGGGGTGGAGGCAGCCGGGCGACGGCGGTCCGGTACGAGGATCAGGGAGAGCGACTCTTGAAGCTTGGCGACCATCAAGAAGCGGAGAGGCTGTTCACGAAGTCGATCGCGGCGGACGCCAGTTACGCCTCGGCCTTCAACAACCGGGGTTTTGCCAAGCGTTTGCAGAAGCGCAACGCCGAAGCGGTCGAGGACTATGACGAGGCGATCCGCTTGGAGCCGGGAACGGCGATCTATCACAGCAACCGCGGGGTCGCCCTCGACGCCCTCGGGAAAATCCGGCTCGCTCTGTCGGATTTCGAGATCGCCCTCGCAATCGATCCGAAAACTCCGACCGCGCTGAACGGCCGCGGCAGCGTCCTGCGACAGCTTGGACAGGTCGATCGCGCGATCGTCGACTTCGAAAAGGCTGTGCAAATCAATCCACGCTATGTCGTGTGCTTTAACAACCTCGCGCTTGCCTACCGCGACAAGGGTGATCGGATCCGGGCCCTAAAGCAGTTCGACCGCGCACTCGCCATCGAGCCCACGAACGCCTTCGCCCTGCGGGGGAAGGCTGCGAACTGAGCCTGCCGCAAATGCAAAGGTCATGGTACGCCAAGCGTCGACTCTTAGATATTCGCTGGCCGGTCGTTGAAGGTTGTCGTCAAGACCTGCATAGCCAGCAGGTGAACGGCCCATTTCCCGCCAACGCTGAGACCCCAGCCTTCACCATACCCTGCGCGGCGCTCCGCCAGCACCTCGGCCCGAACGCGGTCGTAATGATGCTCAACATGGGCTTGCCAGCGAGCCTGCGCACGCTCGCGCTCAAAAGTTTCCCGAACAGGCAGCAAAGGTAGGTGAGCTTCCCTACGGAGCCGGTTACGGGTCCATACCGAAGTCAGGATCGCGGCGTCATCCACGTCTGACGAAGCTGGTGAACGGGTGCTCATCGCACAAGCAAAGCACCACTCTGGCTCGGCGCAAGCGAAAGGTGGCTCACTTCGATCAACGATGATGGGACCATCTATCGGTACCCTGCTCTTGAAGACGCTTTGCACCCGCATGCCGTCGACGAGGCAGATGAACTGCTGGAAGCGTTCGAGGCCGAGGTAGCTGCCTGATGGACAGGGCACACCACCAGCCTGCTCCCGTCCAGATCCTGCGTGATCGGCGCGGCGTCATGAAAGGCCGGCGACAGGAGCAACATGGCCGCGCCCTTTGTTGCGCGACCTACAGCGTGACTGCCACGGCCAAACCGCTGTGATCGCTCAGGCGAGGTCCTGTTCCGACGCGCCCCTCCCAGGTGCCTGCAACTGTTGAGCGACTGTCCCAGGCCATCGGCAGCAGTACGTGATCGATGGGCGGGTGCATCAGAGCGCCGGGTGGGATGCGCTCCGTTGAGGTGGCGCAGAACAAACCGGATGCTGCCATAGCCGCGCGCAGCAGGCGGCGGCCCTGGGCGGTGCCGTAGTAGTGCGGACCACCGAGGTTCATGTTGAGATCGCCCGCGACGCACAGTTCGGCGTTCGGATACTGGCGGCGCAGATCAGCCCACTCTTCACCCTGCTGGACGACGATCCGGTGATGCTCGGACCAGTTCCTAACTGGCTCGTCCGACATGTTGTCGCCACGGTCGCTCGCCCATGGCATCACCGTGCCGTAGATGAGCAGCGGGCCAGTCGGAGCATCGATTAGGGCGGCAACAGTGCGCTTTGAATTAACCAGCGGTATGGCCCGTACGATCGGAAAGCGACTTCAGATCGTCACCCAGCGGCCGCCGGTCCGTCCAGTCGGACGCTGCGCGCTGCAAACAGCCGCATGCGTCATCGAGAGTTCGAGGTCGTCGTGGGTTTCTGTGAGTACCCACACGTCGCAGTCCTGCTCCTCGAGCAGGGCGAGGCGCCGGACATTCTTCTCACGGGTAGCCGCGTACTCGACGTTCCACGTCTCGATCCTCATTCGCGAATTAATCCCTTGTTCAGAGTGTGATCCAGAGTGCGATTTAGGCGCCGATCGGCGCGATAAGTAACTGATCTGGAAGGGGGCGGGTTAGTCCTTTTCCTGGAGGTCAATCACACCGATGACACCGAGAGTAGAATAGGCGGATATTTTTACCTGCCCTCATTTAGCGTTTCTGACAAGCTTCTATCGAAATCTTTCTGGAGTCCTTTGGTATTTGCTTCAATGAGGCCAAACAGCTTATCGGGCCACACCTCTCCCAGCGCGATCGGGAAACGGTCATCATCTCCCGCCGCCCGCATCGCTTTGTAGACTGCGACGTGACGGACGTACTGCATAAGCGCTGCTTGGAGTTCTGGACTAGCCTGGGAGAGATGTATCTTGCTTTGAATAATTTGAACGATTTCAGTATGATTAGGCAATACCTCATTCATTTCAATTTCTCTTCCTATTGCCTTGATCTTGTCGTCCTTGCTTCTTTTGTCAAGAATTCTGTTCCATATCGCATTGTCTTTCTGCAATCTTATGTAAATTGGCCAGTAAAAATCATTTAATTGCTGTGATTTGAAATCTAGACTGGATTTTATTGCAATTCCAAATCTCGACTCGTTTAGCTTGTGCTGATGTTCTATTCTTGAAACCGCTACGTCTAATAGCTTCTCGGTGGCCTTGCCGCCGAACCAAACCACACCAGCCGTCAATGCCGTTACGGTCGTTAGACTAGCAATGACCGCCGTGAACACGTTCTCCATCGTCGCCCCCGTTGTTCTTCGGCAGACACGATACTCTAAGGTGACTATGCAGAACGAGCCCCGCAGAGAGTTGCTGGCGCGCCCTTATGTGATCAGACCAGCGTTCATATCACACCGATCTCACAGAAAACGGCATAGGCTTCAGGCTTCAAGGTATAGCGGACCCGTCCTCCAGTTCGGTCCTTCTGAAGCAGGACGCTGGACTGATCGTCGCCGGGGACCATGAAACGGCGGAAACACCCGAAGCGTTCGTAGACTAAGTGCCCGATGATGAGGGCAAGGTCGCCCTTGCCGTGGGCGCGTTCGGCGTCTTGGTAGGTCCCACCCGGATTGGCGGCGATCCAGCGGAGCACGTCGATCTCGTCTAGGTTCGCCGGCTGCACCTTGGTGAAAGCGACCCTGATGGCGGAGGCGAGATCGAGGTTGTGGACCTGTGTTGCCGTCCGGTTGAACGCGATGGCCTTATCTTGGGTGATATCGAACGGCCGCGCTAGCAACTCGGCATCGCATGCCTCGATGAGCATCGAGGCTCCTAGCCGAAGGGCTTGTCCGCGCACCCTCCGCACTTCCTCAGAAGACTGAACGGGAAGTCGGGCAATGGCCTTGCGGATGTTGTCTGGCGAGGATGCGCTCACGATGCATTCAGTCCCTAAGATCGAGGTGCTGGAACGTTCCGAATGCAACTGCTGCTCACGCGCGTCCAACACCCTGGCTGCCGATGATTGAATGCCGTCAACGTGTGTTTGTTACGTCGACGGCGACAGCATGGCAATCTGTGGTAGGCACGCCAAGGCCGGCTTGCTATCTTAGAGCGGCACGCGGAGAGCAAAATGCCGGTAAAAGTAACGCAGGGTACGTCCCTAAATGTTTTAGCCACAATCGATGGCGGAAAAATATATCAAGGTACAAGCCTAACGCAAATTGCCAAGATCGATGGAAATAAAGTTTACAAGGGTACGAGCCTAACGCAGATTTTGAAGGTCGACGGCGGCAAAGTATATCAAGGCACCAGCTTAAACCAAATTGCCAAAATCGACGGGGACAAAATATATAGAGGCACAAGCCTCACACAAGTTGCGCATACGTCTGGAAGTAAGGTTTATAGCGGAACTAGCCTCACTCAGATTGCGGCATTTAGCGGAGGATACAGTCAAGTAGAATTAGCCGCGGTGCTTCATTTGCTTTTAGCTGTTTTCTGATCGCGATTGCCAGGAGAATATTCTTCTGTTCCTTGCTTTGCCTGACAGATCTTCTTCACGGCAGCATCTAAGCGCCTCCGACCCTTCATCGCATCCAGCCTCACGCGCCGGTTCTTCAAACCGGCGGCACTGTTCCTCGGGCGTCAACTTCTCGGCACCGAGCTTGGCGCGCCACGGGTGTGTGTGTCCCTCCGTGCATCTGGTCCGAAGACCTTTGTGGCCATGCTGATCGAAGGCAGCCGTTGCTGGATGACGCGCGCACTGATGTCGCGCGTGTGGACAGGTGGGACAGGCGCGAAGTTTGATGGCTACGTGAACGAAGTGGAGGTCCGGTCGGTCGCCCATATCCGGAAGTACGTTGTGGTCGGCGCGCCAACGTTCGCTCGCGCCACGATCAAGCTGTCGGGGACGGTGATGCCAATGGAGACGAAGACGTTTGATCTGGCTGAGGAGGCCGCGGCGTGGGCCAACCTTGCAGAGGTCGGACCAGCCGCGGATTGAGGGTGTCGGGCGGCGTCACGACGTTGGAAAAAAGGACGGCACCTGATGCGCCTTCCGCTCCTCAGATTACCGCTCAGGCAGCCTCGGCCAAAGTCGCGAACGACGTTGTGTCCATTGCGTGCAGAACCACGTCGAGCAGCATCTCCTGCTCGTTACGCATCCACAGCTTCTCCTTGGGCCCTTTCACGTGCGGGCCTTCGCCAGCCGTCTTAACGGAGATCCAGAGATCAGGCTGGGCTCACCAGCACCGCAACGACCTTTTCGGGGTTCGCCACTTCCACATCGTGCGGCACCGGAAGCTCCCGGTAGTGCCAGCCAACCTTGGATCGAGCCCGTTGTCGGCTTGGCTCGATCGAGGCCAGCGCCGGGTTTGTGTAAGCGACGTAGGTGACCGGCAAATCGGCGCCCGCAGGCTTGCTCAGCCTCAGAGGGCTCTTGTAGGTGCCGATTGGGTGCGGCCGCAGCCGCTGCATGAACCAATCCTTGGACGGGCCCGCGGGGATTGGAAACGCATCTGGCCCAGGCACCGGCAGTGCCACGCCCGCTCCCTGTTCGAGGGCCGCTTTGCGGCGGGCATCCGCCATGCCAGCGGGCAGGAGCGCGAACGCGCTGTCCCCATTCTCGGGGATCAGTGCATCGAGGTAGACGATCCGATTGATCCGGTTCGTCATACGGTCTGCGACCCCGGTGACCGCCATACCGCCATAGGAGTGGCCCACGAGGACAATGTCGTGCAGGTCTTCCATCTCGATGAGGCTCGCCACGTCCTGGACATGCGTATCGACTGTGATTTCGCGCGATAGGAGGTGACTGCGGTCGCCGAGCCCAGTCTGCGTTGGCGTCCAGACCTGATGACCCTGTCGCCGCAATCCCGCAGCGACGTCGCGCCAGATCCAGCCGCCCCCATACGCTCCGTGCACGAGCACGTAGGTTTTGGCTTGCTCCGGTATCGGCTGCGCCTGCGCGAAGGTGCGAGAAAGGGGGGCGGCCATTCCGAGAGCGGAGAGGCCTGCCAGGACGCCTTTGCGGTTTATCGTCATTCCTGGTCCGCTCATTCGCCACCTGAGCTTAAAGGCTAGGGATCGCCTTCGCATACACCCACAACGGTTGTGAACCATATCGGGCGGCCAGTGACGAACCGCTGGAGTACTGCGGGCGGAGGTAGCGCACGCTGATCGGCTCATCTGATGAGTGTCGGGCCTGCTACTCCGCAGGCACGAATCTAACGTCGGTGGAGCCCTTGTCGTGCTCGATAGCCGCACCCTGGGCGTCTGCGGATCTAAACCGACGACCGCGCGGTTTTCGACCACTGCCAAAACGACGGCCCCGGAGAATCTCATGAACGCAGCACCAGACGGGTCCGTCATCCAACGCGACGCTCCGCGGGCCGATCTCATCGCCTTCGAGATCAAGGACAAGATCACGAAGCCGGACATCGAGTGGATGTCCGCGATCACCGACGAGGCCATGAAGGCGCACGGCAAAATCGATATGCTGCTGATCATGTCGAACTACGAAGGCTCGGCCCTCGACGCGAAGTTCGACGGCTACGCTAACGAGGTGAAGGTCCGCTCGGTCGCTCACATCCGAAAGTACGTTGTGGTCGGCGCGCCAATGTTTGCTCGCGCCATGATCAAGCTATCGGGGACGGTTATCCCGGTCGAGACGAAGACGTTTGATCTGGCTGAAGAGGCTGCGGCTTGGGCTTACCTCAGTGAAGCTGGGCCGGCTGCCACTTAGTATAGGCGAGGCCGTTACGTGTTCCAGTCGCAGGGATGCCCCCGAACAAGCTTTATCTGCAACGAAAAAGGGGCAATCGGAAGATAAATACTCCTGAAGTATCCCGGGAGAACAAAGCAATGCGTTACTGCGAAATTGCTGAGCCGGACTCTGTCCCACTACGTGATCCGGCTCGGAATGAGGCTCAACTGACTGTCAATATTAAGGACGATCCCATCTTGCTCGACCTTATACGGAAGCGAGGTGACGGCGAGATCGTCGAGCGTCGTGCCCGACGGCTGAACGGTGTATCGACCATCTACGTGCGCTGTGCCGACAACGACAGCGCGGCCGCGCTGATGGAGGCCTGGGTGCCCTATCTGCCGATCATGCGCCGTCCAACATCCAGGATGACTGGCCGAACGGACCCGGTTCGCCAAACCTGTCATCCGTCGTGAACGACGAGCCTTGAAGCCGCACGTCGAGCTTCCTTCCTGACCCGTTCACCGAGTTCTTTCCGAAAGGTGGACTTCGCATTCCGGATGGCGCGACGGTGCTCGTTCCTCCAGGGGGAAGCGATCACCGCCGCAGCGTAGGTTGAGGCTCGCTCCGATCGGTTCAGATCGCAGCGGTAGCTTCACTGGTGAGTAAGCTTAACGTCGACACTGGCGTGGTCGACCATCGAATTAGAGTCCGGTTCGAGGAGATTGTGCTTGCGCAGGAAGGCGTCGTGCTTCCGCTCGAATGTCTCCTCGAAATGCTGCCAGTCGGCCTTCGCCCGGAAATGCACATCGACATGATCGTGCCGCCACTCGTAGCACCAGTTGTAACGCCGGCCTCGCGTGGAAAGATCGGCGTGAGCAGTGATCAGCCTACGAGGCATCTCGTTGACAGCGTCATCGTTCTCATGAGCGAGCAGAGTATGATAGTGTCTCATGTATTTTTGGTCCTTGCCGGCTCCGTGCCGACAAGAATGTTCTAACCCGGGACGTCAGAGGCGCGCATTATTCACCTTGACCACGTTTTCAGGCCCAGATTACACCTCCGGATCGTCGCCGACCCTCACCCCACCACCCCCCCGTTCACCGTTGCTCTAGCCGTCTTGATCTGACTGCCGTGGTCCTCCGGTTATCGAAGTACGTGGGGAAGCCTTTGATCTCGCTCACGTTGAAGCCGGTCCACCAACGGATGGCACCCGCTTGATGAAGGCGCCATCTCGCGACCCGCTGGATCCATCCTCGGTTCCTGGCTGCATCCTCAATCGACGTTGCGACGTTCGCAGCACCTGTTCTCCAAGATCGACAAGACCGGGATCCCGTGTGCCCCGTCTGCCGGCCCCGCCACGGTCACGTTGTCCTCGACGCGCGCTCCCATCGCCATCCACCGCGTTGCAGCCTCTTCGCGACGATCATGGTGTTCCAAGATGCCCCCGGGATCGAACGTCGTCGGCCGCTACGTGAAGGCGACCATCCGGCCCACAGTCATCGGTGAACGAGCCGGCATCGCCCGCGCGTCCCATCTCCACGACGTCGTCGACATCTCCCGCAACCTTTGCCCGGTCGGTTCACCCAGTTCGCCCTGACCCTGGATGCGATCGTCCAGGATGCCGGATTGTCGAGGATGCCCGATCGTCTGCCACGATGGGCTGGACCGTGATGATCAGGTTCGTCGACCATCCAGGAGAAGGCGTCGACGATCGCCGGACGACGGGATCTACGAGGGATCGGCCGCGCTGATCCTCGACGTCGTCAGTGGGCAGGCGGTCCGACCGTTGGACGTGCCGGCTGGAAGGCGGTGATCCACATGTTCGCCAGAGCCGGTCGCTCCGGGAAGATCATCTGGGATGGACATCGGGGAGACAGCGCACCGGACCGAGTCCGCGCTCTCCACCGAACAGCGCGTGCGCGCAGCAATGATTGTCCCTTGAGGAAGTGATTAAGGCCGCGGTGTGTCGACGATCCGGAAGGCCATCTCCTTATCATCGCCGACGATGTATTCGATCGGGATTATTCCTCGTAGACCGGCCCCACGCCGAGATAGAGAGGTTGGGAGATGGCGAACATGCGCATTGAGAATGCGTGCGCCCGCTCGAACGTTTGAGCGGAGTGGACCGCATCCTCCTCACATCGGAAGCGGATGATGACCGTGTTGTCGTCCCATTCATCATCCCAATCGTCATGAGTGTTGCCGGCGCACCTGTATGCTTGGCCGTCGATGAGGTCGATCAATTTTTCGGTGACGAAGGCATTGTCGTGTTCGAAGAAGATTTTGTGGCAATAACGCATGGCTATTAGGTTCCAGGTCGGCAACGCGCCGATGTATTGACCTTAAATCGATGCACCGATCTCGCATTATTCTTTTGATCTGCGGTCAACAGCCTGGAGAATGCCTTTAGGACGTTGGTCGATCCCCTCCCTGACCGGTCCACCACATTGTCCCTATCCCTGGATGTGATCATCCAGGATGCCCGATCGTCCACCAAGATGGGCGGGAACGTGATCTTCGAGTCCCCGGCCATTCTGGTGAACGCGTGGACGAGCGCAGGACGACGGGATCTACTAGGGATCGGTCGCTCTGATCCTCGACGACCTCACGGACGTCCAGCCCGACGTTGGATGTGCCGGCCCGGAGACGATCCTCGCGCATGTTCGC
>NZ_JAKSYP010000129.1:0-5749 GCF_022829625.1 Methylobacterium sp. E-046
TTCCGCTCGATCTCAGCCAAGGCCATCCCGAACCACGAGAGGCTGAAGCTGTCGCCGCTCAACCCAGGGCCGGCGCCGATGATGAGTTGGGGCGAGACGCATCTGCTGGTAATCGATGACAGCTACCAGCGTGCGATGGGCAGCCTCGCATGGCGGCACATCATCGCAATCGCTGACGACTTCGACTGGTCCAAGTTCATTCCGGTGATTGTCGCTCCGGTCGAGGGCGGGTTCTACGCCATCATCGACGGGCAGCACCGCACAACGGCCGCCTTCCTGCACAACATCAAGAAGGTGCCCTGCTGCATCGTTCAGGCTGACCGGGCCAAGCAGGCGGAGGCTTTCGCCGCCATCAACTCCAAGATCACGCGCCTCTACCAGAACAACATCTTCCACGCCGAGCTACAGGCCGGGAGCGGTTTCGCGAAGCGAGTCGCGGAAGTCGCCGAGCGCGCGGGCGTGAAGATCCCCCGCAACAAGCTCTCGAAGAAGGACTCGCCGCCGAACGCCATCAACGCGGTATCCTCTCTGCGGGCCGTCATCACGACCTACGGGGATGAGGTGACCATCTCTGCGCTTCAGTGCGTGACCGAGACCGGCGACGGAAATCCGCACATGTTGAAGGGCGTCCTGATCCGGGCCCTGGCCGAGGTCCTGTCCCAGCGGCCCATGTGGCGCGAGTCCGGAGACGCGCTGTTCCGCGCCTACGATGACATCGACTACCAAGAGCAGATTGACCTTGCGCATCAAGACGCGCGGGTGGGCGTGAGCACCCCGTTGAGCGCTCTGACCCGCCGGCTCGGAGCTTGGCTCGATGAGCGCTCGCTACCGCTTAGCTCCGCCAAGATGGCTGTCGCTGCCGAGTAGCGTGTAAGCCGGGCGAGCCGTAAAGGTATGGCCGCCTGGCCATTGCCATGGACGTTCTTGAACGCCTGCAATAGAGGAAACCATGCCTCAGATGCTTACTGGCTGGATCCTGCTCGCCATCATCATGGGCTCTGGCTGCGCTAGCATCGCGACGGCTGTGAAGCTGATCATGTCTGGGTTCGGAAAAGCGTCCCAGAACCGCCGAGACCTACAGGCCGCCTATTTCTTCGGGGCGCTCTTAGTGGTTGCAACGATGCTGTTCATTTGGATTGAGCCGATATCAACTTGATAGCCCGGCCCGTCCAGAACGGCTTGGGGTGGGCGCCCTCGAACAGGCTGACATAGGTAGCTACCCGCCCGGAGCAGAACGTTGCTGAATAATCACGGCCGATCCTATTGCGGGGCATTCGGACGAGAGTCGCACTTCCTGCATATGCGGACGGGATGAAATGGCGCCATAAAGCGTGGCCATGACGCCTTTGCCCTACCTCACTCGGCGGTTCCGTGCCCTTCTCGGCGCAGGCGCACTCCTCGCCACCTTCGGCACTACGGCACCGCGTGCAGCGGATCTGGGCGCCGTTCTACCACGTCCGATGCCAACTTTCGCTCAGGTCGATCCAAGCACTTGGGTTGTCACGGTCAGCGGCTCGTTACAGGTCGTGCCGCGTTATCCTGGCGCCAGCAACTACACGGCCGTGGGCTATCCCTCCATCGACATCCGACGCCTCGGCGAACCACGCCGCTTCTCGGCGCCGGACGACGGCTTCAGCCTGTCCCTCTATGATGATCCGGTGTTTCGGATCGGTCCGACCGCCCGCATCGTACCCGGCCGCTACTACGGCGATGATCGACGCCACCTTTTCGGCTTCCGCGATGCACGCTTCGCGGTCGAGCCGGGTGTGTTCGCGGAGTTCTATCCTGTCTCCTTCCTGCGCACGCGCGTGGAGGTCCGGCAGGGCATCTATGGACATCATGGCACGGTCGGCTCAGTGGCAGCCGACTACCTGATCCCGACTGAAAAGCTCCTGTTCTCCATCGGCCCACGCTTCAACATCGGCGATGCCAGCTTCGCTCGGAAGTACTTCGGCGTGTCACCCGCCGAAGCCGCACTGAACGGACGGATCACCTCCTATGATCCGCGCAGCTTTTATTCGGCTGGCGTGCTCGGCGCCGTGACCTACACACAGAACGAGACCTGGGCCTACACCGCTTTTGCGGGCTATACTCGGATCCTGGGTGCCTCAGGGAACAGCCCGCTGGTGCGCCGCCCATTTGGCAGCCCGGATCAGTTTCAGTTCGGCGTCAAGATCGACTACTCGTTCACAACGCCTGCCTTGTTCTGACCTGTCTGCAAGGTAACGGTTACTCACCCTGGACAGGTGGGTTTCAAGGCGCGCCCGTCAGGGCGATCCGAGCGCTCCAAGCGCTTGAGCGACCTCAAATTTTCCCACCGACCTCGCGATGCCGGATTTCACCCGCTGCCAGCGCCCCAGCTGTGGATGCGTAGGCGTAGGGCGAACGTTCCGAGCGTTGACCGTCTGCTGACGTGATGACCCAGCGGAAGCAGCCCTTATGAACCGTGCAAGGCACTACGTCGACGCGCGCAGACTGGGCGACCAAGTTCATGATCCAACGGAATGCCTCACGAGCCATCCGTCGGTTACGGGACCGACGGCGACTAAGTTTCGGATCTCTACGCTGTCAGCTCAACGTCACCGCCCGATCCGATCACGGACTGGCGAACGAGGCACTATTTCAGCAACTGCATGAGGCTGCGGCCGGCTGGTTTCTTCAGCTCCTTGGCATCGAGGGTGCCGTCGCCGTCTGGATCAGCCGCCTTGAAGCGCTGCTCGACAAGCGCACTGTACTCCTTCTTGTCGAGCGTGCCGTCGCTGTCCCCGTCCGCTGCCTTCAGATCCTTGCGACTGACGCGCCCCTGCAACTCCTTTGTAGTCAGCGTGCCGTCCTTGTCCTTCTCCAGTTTGTCGAAGGTCGCCTCACCCGCGGCCTGCGCTTCCTTGAGATCGATCGTCCCATCGTTGTCGGTATCGACAGCCCTCATTTCTTTTGAGGAGCTAGCGCTGCGCGCCCAGACATCTGAACTCGGCGCGATCCATAGGGCAATGATTGCCGTTAGGTAAACAAATGCGAAGGATGACGAATGACGCATGCGGTGTCTCCGGCGGTAGGGCCCGAGCGGCATAAGTGCGGCATCTGTTTTCGCGTTCCGGGTCAGCGAGTAACAAATGGATGAACTCCGGTAAACGCTCTCATCGATCCCGCCCGCCCCGGAAAAGGGGGTCTTTTAGGGGACGCGAAAATGGGGGAGCTACCCAGGGAGTGCCCCTATTTCCGATTAAAAAAATCGGATCGCTTTTTATGGGATGCCTCAAAGCGCATCGGCAGGCGGGAAGCTGGCGCCGGCAGTGCGCAGGGCCTGCATCAGGGCGTTTAGCTGTGCGATCGTGATTGCCGGCTCGCCACGGCTGCTCTCCGCTCGTGTTACGACGCTTAGAGGCACCTTGGCTCGCCTAGCTAAGTCCGCAGGCGCCCAGCCGAGAGGTAGTCGTGCTGCACGTAGCTGCGGGCCTGTGATCACCTCCATCTGCTCCTATGGCCAAGCAGCTTCAGCGTCGGCCTCTGTCTCACGAGCACGGTGGAGGTACTACTTGCCCCCACCACCCTTGTAGGCGGTGATCGCACGTCGGCAGTTTTCCGAAATCTTGTCCATGTTCTTCTTGAAGCAGGCGTCCATCTCCGGGCTGTCCGGATCATTGCCGCTACAGAAGGTGACGGCGTCCCCGGAGCAATAGGTCTTCAGGTCCTTGTTGCCGCGCTTTGAGGTGGGCGCGTCAGGAGCTGCGAGGCTGGGAGCCGCTACGGCGATGAGGCCGAAAGCGAGGATGACGCTGCGCATATTTGACACCTAGTCGAAGGATTTCGTCGATGCGCTAACGGCTCACCTCGGTGATCTATCCCTTCCGCTTAAAAGGCCAAGGCTCGCCCCCTTCGCGGCATTCTGGCTCTGACCGAACGTAGAGTTGCTACTTACCGCCAGCCTTCTCGTAGGCATCGATGGCGCGACGGCAGTTTGGGGACATCTGGCTCATATTCTTCTTGAAGCACGCGTCCATTTGCGGACTGTTCGGATCGATGCCGGCGCAGAACGCGAGGGCGTCACCTGCACAGTTGGTCTGCAGGTCCGCGTTGCCGCGGTTGGGCGCCTGCGCTGAGGCAGGGGCGGCGAGAGCGATGACGCTGACGGCGAGGATGAGGCTGCGCATACTTGGTCCCTAACCGGAGCAATTCGTCGAGGCCTAACGAACCTAGCGCCGGTTTTATCCCTTCCGCTTCCGGAACCGGACACCGGCCCCGCCGCCGTTCTCGGGGATGAACTCGAGGCCGGCGGTCATGGCCGAAGGTCTGCTACCGCAACGACGACAGCCGCTGTGACGGCGGCAATGGCGCAGTCCTCGAATGCGTATTCCAGGCCCGCAGCCTCAAGGGCTCGTTCGACACTTACGAGCACAAATGCCACCCCAATCGCCAGCATCCGGCCCTTGATCGCTTTCATCCACTCGGCTCGGTAGTGGCATCAACCTCTGAGATGCTGAGCCATTCAAGCGCAGCAAGGCGCGACTTGAAGACATGCCGCTGGTTCGTGAACGGCGCAGGTCGTTTGATCGCCGGCATCTCCTCAAGCAGCTCAGCAGACCAAGTGTCGGCAGGTCCGCTTCGATGCACGTTCCGAACGAGGCTGGCGACCAGGGCGCCATCGCGCAGCACGTCGTAGCTGCCAGGTGCCAGTTGCTCGACGGTGTAAGTCACGTCTGATCCTTCTGACGGTAACCGGCCAAGAAGAGCGAAAGACCCTGGAGGTCGACGCTTTCCAGCGGCTCGGCCCGAGATATTGGCCCGGGCTTGGTCGCCTGTCTGTCCAACTCCTGGAGCACTTGTGCCAAGAGCGGCGGCCACTCCACGCCGTGATCCTGCAGAAGGCGCGAGACCTTCACCAGCGCGACAGCCTGCTCCGCCGGCAAGGATTGCCCCACGATCCTCGCATCGAGCGCCCGATATGCGAGCGCCGTGCAGAGGCGCAGAACCTCGGAGAGGTGTTCTGGCGAGGTGCCAGCAGTCACGGCACGAGGCCCGCGAACCCGCAGACCGCAAGGGCCGTCACAATCAGAGTGAAGCCTGCCAGCGAGACCGTGCCGCCGATGCGGCTCCAGCGCGGCGTCATGAACCCGCCTTCCGCTCCCGGAACCGGATCCCGGCTCCGCCGCCGTTCTCGGGGATGAATTCAAGGCCGGCGCTCTCAAGGGCCAACCGTATCTTGTCGACGCTGCTGACGCGCGCGTCCTGGCCAGCTTCGAACCGATTGATGGTGTTGACTCCCACGCTAGCCTCACGCGCGAGGTCCTGGGTTGTCCACCCGAGTGCGGCACGGGCCATTCGGCACTGAAACGGCTTCATATGGTGATTTTATCACCGAATGTGGTCGACATCAAACCGGTGCCGGCATTACCACTAGTGGTGAGATTTACACCACTAGGTGCCCGTCATGTCCCATCGCACCGTATCCTGGACCCGCATCGACCGCGCTGGCCTCGACGCTCGCACCAAAATCCCCGCTGGCCTGCTCGGCGCCCGGGCCCTGGTGCAGCTCGGCGCCCGCACCCGCCCCCTCGTCGTCGCCGGTCAGTACGACCGCGCCGCCATCATGGCCGCCGCCTGCAAGGCCGCCACCGGCATTCAGGAGCGCTGCGGCGTGTCCCGTGCCTGAGGCCATGTCCTCCGCTCTCAAGGCCACCTGGCAGGTCGCCAAGGCTACTCACCGCGCCGCCGCTCACTGACTCTCTAGCGGCCTGACCCGCCCCGCCAC